>JANQIP010000157.1 GCA_028282095.1 Xanthobacteraceae bacterium
ATGCGGCACCAACGCTTGGGCTCGTCTCATTGTGTTGGTGCCGCATCACAAGTCACAAGATTAGCTAGTGTTCCTTACCTGACGGTCCGGGATCGGACCTTCAGAGAAGGAAACACTAGAGCGCGATGGCTTCAGGTTGAATCGATCGCGCCCCGTTTCTCTTTGTCTTGTCCATGATTGTCTTGTCCATGATCTTGTCCGAAAAATCTGCGAACTTTTCGGGATCATGCTCTAGCGACGCGTGCACCGTTGCGCGGCGTTGAATCGAGCGATTTCCGTTTCGGGACAATTCGCTCTATTGTCCGCCAGCCGTCGCAGTCGAACGGCGAAGCGGTCCCAGCTCTCAGACAGGTCCGGCGTCGCGCCGGTGCCGGAACATCCCTGCAAACACATGGCGCAGATCGAATTGGCAGTCCCGCTCGAATTCACGCCGCTGCACGCGCTGCATCTGCGGCTCGGCGCGCGCATGGTACCGTTCGCGGGCTATGACATGCCGGTGCAGTATCCGGCCGGCATCATCAAGGAACACCAGCATACCCGCACCGCCGCCGGCCTGTTCGACGTCTCGCATATGGGGCTGATCGAGCTGCGGCCGCGCTCCGGGCGCTTCGAGGATGCCGCGCGCGCGCTTGAGACATTGATGCCGGCCGACATTGTCGGACTGGCCCCGGGTCGCCAGCGCTACGCTTTGATTACCAACGAAGCCGGCGGCATTGTCGACGATCTGATCGTCTCGAACCAGGGCGATCATCTGCTTCTCATCGTCAATGCCTCACGCAAGGAGGCCGACGAATCGCATCTGGTCACGCGTCTGGCGGCTAGCTGCGAGATCGCAACGCTGCGCGACCGCGCGATCGTCGCCCTGCAGGGCCCGCAGGCCGAAGAGGCGCTCGCCGCGTTTGCGCCCTCGGTGCGCGCGCTGCGCTTCATGGATACACGACCGGTCGAGCTGATTGGCGAACGCAGTATCGTTGCCCGCTCCGGCTATACCGGCGAGGACGGGTTCGAGATCGTCATTCCTGCTCGGGCGGCCGAAGCGTTCTGCACGGGGTTGCTGGAGCATGCGGCGGTTGCGCCGGCCGGGCTCGGCGCCCGCGATTCCTTGCGCCTGGAAGCGGGATTCTGCCTTTACGGCGCCGACCTTGACGGCTCGACGACACCGGTCGAGGCCGCGCTCGACTGGAGCATTGCGAAGGTGCGCAGGGCAGGCGGCGCCCGCGCCGGCGGTTTTCCCGGCGCCGATACGATCCTGCGGCAATTGCGCGAGGGCGCGCCGCGCTTCCGGGTCGGACTGAAGCCGGAGGGCCGCGCGCCGGTTCGCGCGGGCGCATTGCTCTATGGCGGCGCGACCGGCGGCAAATCGATCGGCACCGTCACCTCCGGTGGCTTCGGTCCGACCATTGGCGCGCCGGTGGCGATGGGGTATGTCGCGGCCGCCCACGCGCGGGAGGGAGACACCGTGTTCGCCGATGTTCGCGGCAAGCGGCTGCCGGTCGAAATCGCAGGACTGCACTTCGTGCCGGCGCACTTCAAGCGATGAAGCATGATCCCCGAAAAAAGAGCGGGCAGGCTTTTCGGACAAGATCATGCGCCCAAGCAAGGGGCGAGCTCCCAGAACATCACTCTAAAACGGAATGCGCTTTGGAATTTAGGAGTGGGCGATGCTGAAATACACCAAGGATCACGAATGGCTGCGGCTCGACGGTGATATTGCGACCGTCGGGATCACGTCTTATGCGCAGGACCAGCTCGGCGATCTCGTCTTCGTCGAGCTGCCGAGTATCGGTGCGACATTCGACCAGGGTGCGGCGTTGGCCGTCGTCGAGTCGGTGAAAGCGGCGTCCGATGTCTACGCGCCGGTGACCGGCGAGGTGGTTGCCGTCAACGAGACCGTCACCAAGGAGCCCGGCCTCGTCAACAGCGATCCCACCGGCGAGGGCTGGCTGTTCCAGATCAGGATTACCAAGAAGGCCGAACTCGACACGCTGCTCGACGAGGCCGGCTATCAGGCGATTCTCGATTAAACTCAGTTCTTGTCGCGCAGCGGCTGTCCGGTCTTGCTCATGCGCCGCTCGATCTCGCCATCGGACCAGCCGGTGAGTGCGGCGAGATTGGCCGCCTCCACGCGAAAGCGCGACGGCAGCGAGGCGCGGTAAGTCTCCGCCGCCTTGCAGCTGCTTCCACCGGCGAACCGGTTCATGCTCCCGCCAAATAAGGCCTGAACCCGACAGTAGAGACAATCCCGATGGGTTTGTCGAAAAAGATCATGCGACAAAACAAACAGAAAGGGGGGGACGATCGCAGGCATGACGTAGTCGCAATCTAGATGCGATAGACGAGGTCTTTGCGGTCTCGCCGTCCTTGCGTGAACGTATCCACCGGCAGCGGGAAGCTTGCGGTGCCGAGTTCAGCCGACGCTGACCAATCGTGGACGACGATACGACTGGCAATGCGCCAGATTCCGTTACGCCGCTCGAAGCGGTCAAGATAGCGGCCTGAGAAATAGTCCAACCACTCTCCGCCCTTTTCGTCGGTGCGTCGCAGCTGCGCCAGAATGTATGACTCCGCGCGGGCAATGTCGGAATCGCGGCGGTCGAGCTCAATGAGCACATTGGTCACGGCGTGCGTCGTATGATGCGCGCGCTCGGAAATCGACTTGACGATGTAAGCTGCGAAGTCCCAGCCATTACCCTTGAAGTGGCCGTGATCATCGAAGCTGTCGGCGTGAAAACATGAGCGTAGCAGCGCCTCGTCGCACCGATCGATGCCGCGCGAAAACCGCATGATGACGTCATGGATTTCCTGCTTGGCCGCAACCTCGCTTAGTCTCGCCATCAGGGTTTGATCGGTCATGATCCACCGCTCGCATTGTAGATGACGGTCTTGATGAGCCATCGGCCGTCGGGCTGGCGGCGCAGGACGACAAGGTGCTTGTCCTTGAGGGGGCCCGCAACGAAGCTGCTAGTGACGACAGCCAACCCACACGCACCGTCGAAACGCCAATCAGCAAAGGTGAACGAGGGAAGAGGCCCGACGTTCCGCCGGACAAACGCCTCAATCGCCTCGTGTCCCTTGAGGCTGTGATGACCTGGCGGCATCAGGACAGCATTATCGGCGAAGTATGACAGCCATTTCTTGTAGTTCCGGTTCGCCACGCTGTCGGCCCATCGCTCGACCGTATCTTTGACAGCGCGAACCTCGTGCTGACTGAGTGCGGGTTTGCAGGCGTTCTCGGCTGCATGAGCCAGACCGGCCCCCGCAACTCGCGGCTAACGACGCGGCGACGATGTGGCGCAAGCGTCGCAAGAAAACGGTTTTCACGGCGTGATCCTTCTGGCTTCGTCAAATGGTTAGCAGCTCTGGAACAGGCGGAGAGTTCGCGCGCGGCGTGATTGTAGACATAGACGACGGCGGCAACGCAGTCGCCGCGATGGTTTGAGTGCTGCCGGGTCTGGGCGATGCCCGCGCGCGCGAGGTCCCGGATCGCCTCCGAGCGGTTTTGATAGCCTCGCCGCTCAATATACTGGTCGACTTCCTCCATCAGATCGTCGTCGACCGTGATCGTAATCCGCTGCATGCAATGCCTCTCGGTTATCGGAGGATGCGGCAACCGTCCGGCACTGACGCGGTCAGCGACCGAGGCCACAGTCTATCGTCGCGCAACCGATCATGCCGGATGGATGCGCGCCTCGGCCCTTTTCTCCTTGCCGCCCCGCGACGTGCTCAGGACCAGCGCAGCCAGCAGTAGCGCCATCAGCGGATAGAGCGAGGACAGGCGGTAGAGCGCCTCGAGCGGGAACATCGCCTGCAGTAGACCGAACACCCAAGACCCGATGCCGATGCCTGTCATGAGTGCGGCGATCAGCATGGAGGAAACCCAGGCGACGCTGTCGGGAAAGCGATCGATCGCCAGCGAAATCGTGAGCGGCAGAAATGCCGAGCAGGCGAGCCCCGCGAGGGCGAAGGCGCCGATCCCGGTCACGGCACTGTCGGTGAGCGGAATAAGCCAGCAGGCTGCGATCATCAGAACCAGCAGCGCAAGCCAGATCACCCGCGCCGGCACGCGCACGATCAGAACAGACACCAGGAGGCGCCCGGCGACCAGTGCGCCCCAGAAGGCGGAGAGGGCATAGCCCGCGATGATGTCCGACAGTCCCTTGCTGTCGCGCAGAAAGATGACGGCCCAGTTCGAGAATGTGCCCTCGGCGAGCGCATAGAGCACTGCGATCGTCGCAAACAGCCAGAACCGCAGGGTCGTCGCCGGTCGCACCGCGCCTTCTTTGCCATCGCTCTCGGGCATCTCGGCCTGCGGCAGGCGGACGATCAGGACGGCAAGGGCGTTCAACACACAGACGGCTGCAAGAACCACCGCGAAGGCATACCAGGCGCCGAGGCCGACGAAGACGCCGGCGATCAACGGCCCCACCGCGAGCCCCAGGCCGATCAGCGTGTGCGCAACAACGATCGCGGTCTCGCCCCGGGCGGGAAACAACAGGCGCGGATAGACATTGGCCGGCGCGCCCATTAGCCCGAAACCGAGTCCGGAACAGGCGGTGGCGACATTCAGGAGGACAAAGCCGCTGGCCGGCGACACGAAGTCCGTCGCCGCGAGGAAGACCTGGCTCGCTGCGTTCGCCGCCAGCGCCAAGGTCAACAGCGCGGCAAGACCCAGCCTGTGGGCAAGCGTTCCGCCGGCGACGGCACCGATGATCGCGAGCGCGACCTGCGGCAGAAAGATCACGCCGTAGTCGGCGTCGGACAGCGCCAGCGCCTCTTTGAGCACAGCGCTCGTCGCCGGAAAGCTGACCAATGTCATGCCCAGCAGCAGCGCAGCGGCATAGACGACCAGCACCGCAGGCCAGCCCGCGGCCGATCGCGGCGCGGCCGCGGACTGAGAGGGCATCGTCATTCCGCGTTGCTCACTCGGCTGCTTCGCGCATCTGCTGGCTCGACCAGAAGGCGGGGATGTCCTTGCGGTAATGGCGCAGCACCAGATTGGCGATCAGTCCGGTCCATCCGGTCTGATGGGATGCGCCCAGGCCCTGGCCGGTATCGGCATGGAAGTACTCGTAGAACAGGAGAAGATTGCGCCAGTGCGGATCGTCGCGGAACGGCGGTTGGCTCTGCATGGCCGGCGCGATCCCGCCATCGCCGCGGCGATAGATGTTGGCGACCCGATCGGCGATCAGCGTGGCGATGCCGTTGAGGGTGAGGCGGCGGTTGTCGAGGCAGGGCACCGCGAAGGTGAACTCGTCGCCGAGGAAGCGGTAAAACTTCTCGATCGACTGGATCAGCATGTAGTTGACCGGCAGCCAGATCGGCCCGCGCCAGTTCGAGTTGCCGCCGAACAGGCTGGAATTCGACTCGCCCGGCACATATTCGATCATCGCCTCGCCGACACCGGGCAGCATGCCGAGATCACGATGGTGCTCGTGAATCTTGCTCACGCTACGCACGCCAAAGGCCGAGAGGAACTGTTGCTCGTCCAACAGGCGCGATAGAATCGGCTGGATCATGGTGTGATCGACGACGGATAGCAGGTGCTCGCCGCGCTCGTTCTCCCAGTCCGGGCAGGCGCAGACATAATGGCCGTGGAACAGGCCACCCTTGTGATTGCGCAGCCGCTCGCGAAAGCGCGGCGCCCGGCTGAGCAGGCGGCGGTCGACGACCTCGGTGGCGAACAACGGAATGAGGCCCACCATCGAATAGACATCAATGTGACACCAGCTGCCGTCCGGTCCGATAATCAGGTCCTTGAAGAACCCGGCCTTGGCGTCCCACACCGACGGCCGGCCGCTGGCATAGCCGGCGAGCGCATCGCTGATACCAAGAAACTGATCGTAGGTCTGAACGGCGATGTCCTCATAGTCGGGATCGCCGTGCGTCAGCTCGAGTGCGATCACCGTCATGTTGAGGGCGAACATTGCCATCCAGCCGGTGGCGTCGGCCTGCTTGAGCTGATAGCCGGCCGCAAGCGGCTGCGAGCGATCGATGACTGAGATATTGTCGAGGCCGAGGAAGCCGCCCTCGAAGACATTGTTGCCGTCGGCGTCCTTGCGGTTGATCCACCAGGCGTAATTGAGCAGCAGCTTGTTGAAGACGCGCTGCAGGAAACCATGGTCGCCACGTCCGCGTTGGACGCGCTCGGCGCGAAACGCCTTGAGCGCGGCGAGCGCATGGACCGGCGGATTGACGTCGCTGAAGTTCCATTCATAGGCCGGTATCTGGCCGTTCGGATTGAGGTAGCGCTCGCTCAGCATCAGCTCGATCTGATCCTTGGCGAAATCCACGTCGATCAGCGACAGCGCCCCGCAATGGAACGCGAGGTCCCAGGCGGCGAACCAGGGATATTCCCAGGCGTCGGGCATCGAGATGACGTCCGCCGCCTTCATGTGCTTCCAGCCGGAGTTGCGGCCGTAGTAGCGCCCCGGCGGTGGCGGAAACAGATCGCCCCTGAGCCAGCGCTCGACATCGAAATGGTAGAACTGCTTGGTCCAGATCATCCCAGCGAGCGCCTGGCGGACGATGCGCTGATCCTCGTCTTCGCCCTCGGACAATAGATCGTTGTAGAACTCGTCCGCCTCCAACTGACGCGCGGCGAACACCGCATCGCTCGACCCGAACGGCGATGTCATCGGTTTTGCCGACAGAACGAATTCGAGCCGTATCTGTTCGCCCGGCGCAAGCGAGAGGCGATGGCAGCTTGCGAATTTGGTGCCGCTGCCGGCCGGGTTGACCGCCGCCACGGCGCCGTCGATCACATGGCGATGAAATCCGTCCTTCACGTAAGGAATGGTGTTGGGCAAACCCCATAGCCGCTCGGTATTGGTCTCGTTTTCGGTGAACAGCAGCTCCGCCGACTGCCGGCCATAGAGCCAGTGGTTTCCATAATCCGGATGTGACGCCTCCACCGCAAAGGCGGCACCGCCAGGCGCGGCGATGGTTCGCATCGAGGGTGTCGGCAGGCCGTCACCCCACGCCCAGGTGTTGCGGAACCAGAGGGTCGGCAGCACATGCAACTCGGCTAGTTCGGGTCCGCGATTGGCGGCGCTGATGCGGACATGAATCTCGTCCGGACCGGCCTTGGCGTAGGCGACCTCGACGTCGAAATAGCGATTCTCGGAGAACGCACCGGTATCGATCAGATTGAACGGCGGATCGTGGCGGCTGCGCCGTGCATTCTCCTCGACCAGCCAGTCGTAAGGAAAGGCCGATTGCGGATATTTGTACAGATAGTGCAGGAAGCTGTGGCTGGGCGTCGCATCGAGATAGAAATAGTATTCCTTCACGTCCTCGCCGCGATTGCCCTGCGGGCCGGTGAGTCCGAAGGCGCGCTCCTTGAGCATCGAATCGCGGCCGTTCCACAAGGCGAGCGCAAAGCACAGGAACTGCTGCTCGTCGCAAATCCCGCCGAGGCCGTCCTCGCTCCAGCGATAGACGCGCGAGCGCGCCTGATCGTGGGAGAAGTGGCCCCAGGCATCCCCGCCGGGGCTGTAGTCCTCGCGCACCGTGCCCCAGGCGCGTTCGGAGAGATAGGGCCCCCATAGGCGCCAGTTCTCCTTGCCGAGCCGATGATTTTCGAGCCGCAATCGTTCGGGGCCAAGGCCGCCAAAGCTGGTCATTGCTGTTCTCCAGGCGGTTGAACAAGAGCGCGATTGCTTCAGGTTGATTCAATCGCGCTCTGTTTCATTTTTTTAATCGCATGATCTTGTCCGAAAAGTCTGCCAACTTTTCGGGATCATGCTCGTGTTCCGGGCTGACGGTCCGGGATCGGACCGTCAGAGTCGAAACACAAGATGATCGGCAACGCGGAGCGGCCAGGCAAAAATGATCAGCGCCGCCTCAGCCGCCGGTCTCGAAACCGGGATAGAGCGTCATGCCGCCGTCGACATAGAGCGTGGCGCCGGTGATATAATCGGATTCGTCGGAGGCAAGCCATACCGCCGCCCGCACGATGTCGTCGACCTCGCCGATGCGTTTGTAAGGCACGAGCTTCATCAACTCGGCATAGGCCTGAGGCGTGCTCCAGGCCTCCATGTTGATGGGCGTGCGGATGGCGCCGGGGCTGATCGCATTGACGCGGATGCGCCAGGGCGCAACCTCCTGGGCGATCGATTTCATCATCATGGCAACGCCGCCTTTGCTGGCGGCGTAGTTCACATGGCCCGCCCACGGGATGATGTCATGCACCGACGAGATGCATAGGATCTTGCCGGCCGAGCAGGACACGCCGGGCTTGACGCCGACCCGCTTGAACAGGCGCACCGCTTCGCGCGAACACAGGAACTGGCCGGTGAGGTTGACGCCGATCACGGTGTTCCACTGCGCAAGCGTCATTTCGTCGAAGGCAGCGTCCTTTTGCAGGCCGGCATTGTTGACGACGATGTCGATGCCGCCGAGCTCGGCCTCGACCGCCGCGAACATCGCGCGCACCTCGTCCTCCTTGGAGACGTCGGCGCGATAGGCGAAGGCCTTGTTATCACCGCAGCGCTTCACCTCGGCAACGATCGCCTGCGCTTCTTCGTCACCGCTGAGGTAATTGACGGCGACATCGGCGCCGGCATGGCCGAGCCCGATGGCGATGCCGCGGCCGATTCCGGACGAGGCGCCGGTCACCAGCGCCTTCTGGCCTCTGAGCTTGCGATCGATCGGGCAGGACGGCATCACCACCGGCGGCAGTGTCTCGTCAACGGCTGGCGGCGTCGTTTTCTCGTCCATGGTCCACCCCTTTCCTTGAGCTTCGGCGAATCGGCCGCCATCGCCTGACGCCCGCTCGCCGTGCGCATGATCCTCAGAGAAGAAAACAAGAGCATCCGGCTATCAAAGCCATGCATGAGCGGTGTTTCCTTGAGGCAATTCCCATCGGAAAAGTTGTCGGCGCCCGTAACAGTGAGAACCTGTCCGCCGTAATAACGCGATAGAGACCGAAACGATCCGGAACGCTTTTCGTCGCCGGCGCATTGCAGTGCAATCCGGCCGGGATCGCTGGGCCCGGCGGGTGGCCGGACCAATCCTGTCAAAACGAAACATGGAGATCGAATGATGGGCAAGCCGACAGTCGTGACGCTCGCCGGCGCACTCGCCGCCGCCTTATCCGGGATTGGCGTGAGCGCGGTCGCGCAGCCCGCCGCGCAGCCGGCCTTCAAGTTCGAAAAATGTTATGGAATCGTCAAGAGCGGCAAGAACGATTGCGCGACGGCGACGAGTTCGTGCGCCGGTACGGCGAAGCGGGACAATCAGCCCGACGCCTGGGTCTATGTGCCGACCGGCACCTGCGACAAGATCGTCGGCGGCAGCGCCAAGCCGAAGCAATCATAGAGTGCGATGGCTGGTCTGCGGGTGTTTTCCGCAGGTCAGTTCGGTTACCAACTATGCCGCTTTACTCTCTCCCCCGCGCCGAACGCGGGTTTTCCCGTGTTCGGCTTTGTTTCGAGTGGCCCGAATCGGGAACACTCGACTTGGGCTGGGGTAGGGTTGGGGAGGCGGCCAATTCAGTGACTGCAGGCCTTCGAATGGCGTGCCCGAACGACCTACGATTGGTCATCTGTTGGTCACAGAACAATCAATCCGGGTGGCTTTGGGTGCCGGTGATCAGCCGCACGCTGCGATTATAGGTGAGATAGGACCAGAACCAGTCGAACATCACGGCGATACGCGAACGCACATCGACCAGGAAAGCGACATGCACCACGCCCCACAGCCACCAAGCGAGGCTGCCGGAAAGCTTGGCGATGGGAAGGTCGGCAACCGCCGACTTCCGACCGATCGTCGCCATGGAGCCGAGGTCGAGGTAGCGGAACGGCTTGGGGGCCTGTCGTCCCTCGATCTCGGCGCGGATCAGCTTGGCGACATAGCCGCCTTGCTGCTTGGCGACCGCCGCGAGCCCCGGAAGCGGCTTGCCGTCGGCATCCTTGCAGGCCGCGGTATCGCCGAGCGCGTAAATGCCTGACGCGCCGGCCACCGCAAGGTCCGGCCCGACAATGATGCGGCCGGCCCGGTCGCGTTCGGCCGCGATCCACTGGCCGGCGGCGGAGGCCTTCACCCCGGCCGTCCACAGCACGGTGCGCGCCTCGATGCGCTTCTCCCCGATCTGTACGCCGTCGGCATCGACCTGATCGACGCGTGAATCGGTCAGGACCTCGACGCCCAATTCGGCCAGCGAGCGCGCGGCCGCGAGCGATAGGCGTTTCGGAAAGGCCGGCAGCACCACCGGGCCCGCCTGCACGAGAATGACGCGCGCATCGCTCGGATCGATGTTGCGGAACTCCTCGCGCAGGCCCTGTCGTGCCAGCTCGGCGATCGCGCCGGCCAGCTCGACGCCGGTCGGCCCCGCGCCGATCAGAACGAAAGTAAGAAGCCGCCGCTGCTCCGCCTCATCGCTGCAAGCTTCGGCTTCCTCGAAGGCGGAGAGAATACGGCTGCGCGTGGCGGTCGCATCCTCGACCTTCTTCAGACCCGGGGCGAACTCCTCCCACGCATCCTTGCCGAAATAGCTCTGCCGGGCGCCGGTTGCGAGCACGAGATAATCGTATGCAATCCGCCTTTCCCCAACGAGGACATCCCGGCTCTTGGTGTCGACCCCGGTCACCTGCTCCATCAGAACATTGCAGTTGACCTGTCCGCGCAACACCGCGCGGATCGGCGTCGCAATGTCGGCGGGCGACAGTGTCGCAGTTGCCACTTGGTAAAGGAGCGGCTGGAACAGATGGTAGTTGCGCTGGTCGATCAGCGTGACGCGTGCCCAGGCATGGCGCAATTTTTCGGCGGCCGCCATGCCGCCGAATCCAGCGCCGACAATGACGATACGCGGCGCCCCTTCGAGCCATTGCGTGTCGGTCGTCAGGCTCGGGCACAGGCGCCGCGCCTTCAGCGCCAGCAAATGGTCGAGCGAGAGAATACTGGCGCCGTAGATGACGAAGGTCGCAAGCAGGAAGAAGCGCAATACCGGATCGCCGAGCGGCGTTGTGTCGAAAAACACCGCGACGATGACGACGGTGAGAACAAGGGCCGCAAAGCGTGTCGCCAATCCAAGGCCGAGCAGTACGCAAAGAACGAGCCCTGCCGCCTGCAGGCCCGCGGAACTTGTCTTGAAGGCCAGGTTCCACAACAAGAAGGCCAGCCACACCCGAACGATGAGGTCGAAGGGCGGCAGCAGGACGCGCTGCTTGAAGGCCGCGATGCGGTGCAGGAAGCCGCCGAGCGGGATCGCCGATCGCTCAAGATGCGGCGCGATCAGATAGTCGACCGACAGCGCGCCCGGGCCGCGAAAGATCAGGAATCCGAGCAATGCCATCCAGTAGAGATGGTCGGTGAGCTCCTTATAGGTGAATTGCAGGAAGGCCGCGGTGAGGAACAATGGAATGGCCGCGAGCCGGGTCGCAAAGCCGAAGACCAAAAGGACGGGGCAGACGAGCTCGATGCCCGTCCCGATGGCGGCGGCGGCCCCGGGATCGAGGCCGGGCACCGGATGCTCGTTGGCGTAAAGGAAGACGGTGACCTCCCAATTGACCGTCTTCAACAGGCCCGACACGAAGAAGATCTGGGCAAGCCAAATCCGCAACGTGAGGTCGAGAACCGCTCCTGCGCCCTTTTCAAGAAACGAGGTGATTGCGTCCCACCGCTCGATCAAAGGGGCGAGGCGGGACTGGTGGCGGAACGTCGCAGACGCGGAAGTCATGAAAGCCTCCAGCGCTTGGCTTTGGAGCCGGTTGCGGTCGATGACGCCGGAACCTGCGCGCATATCCGCATCATCCGGCGGCAGACCGGATTCCGTCCCGCCGGATGGGCGCCGGCCTCACGTCGCCAGAGCATGATCTGATCCGAAGAGTCCGCCAACTCTTCGCGATCAAGCTCTCGATTCCGTTCATTCCCGCGAAAGCGGGAATCCCGTTTGGCGGTGCATCTGGTTCCCCGCTTTCGCGGGGACGAACGGACCAGCGCGATCCGTCAACGTCGAATCAATCGCGTTCCATTTCTCTTCTGTTTTTTCGCATGATCTTGTCCGGAAAGTCTGCCCACTTTACGGGATCATGCTCTGGAGTTTCTTGACTTGACGGTCCGTATTCGAACCATCCGGGTCGAGAGAATCAGTTGGCGCTGGCCGGCTTGGCCGCGGCGGTATTGCGATGCATCCAGCCCCACAGCAGATGATCGAGCGACAGCGCGCCGGGTCCGCGGGCGATGATCAGCAGCAGCAGGCCGATCCAAAGAATGTGATCGGGCCACCCGCTCGGGTACACGAAGAGCTGAATGACCATGGTCATGCAGAACAGCGCCAATGCCGACAAACGCGACGCCAGCCCGATCACGAGCAGGATCGGGCAGATGAACTCGGCCGCGGTCGCGATATAGGCGGCGACATCGGGCGGCAGCAACGGCACCTTGTACTCGTTGCGGAACAGATAGAAGGTCGTGTCGCGGATTTGGTAGTTTTCAAAATCGATCTTGGTCTGGACCGAGCGCCAGAACACGCTGGCGACGGCCACGCGCGCCACGAGCGCGACAAGGGCGTACGGAATCCATTCGGCGAGAGACCGTCCGGCCTCCAAGAGTCTGATCATGGACGTTCTCCTTGCAATCTCTATGGGTCATGGGGCGGGTCGAAGTGATCCCGAGTCTGCGATTCGTCTGCGATTCGAAAGGTTCAGCCAAGCTCAATCCTACCACGCGCAAGAAACATGACGACGAAGGCGGCGTGAAATGCCGATCCGTGATGAAACCGATAGCCGGGTGCTATTGGTTCCATCGGATTCCGTCAAAGCAATCGGGTGACGCTGCGAAAGGGCCAAGGGCGCCCATCTCCCAGCACCGTGACAATCGGATTCGGAACGAGCGGGGACGCCGCCATTTCGTGACGATCGCCTGATCATGGTGCGGGGCGCGCCCACTTTATGTAATTGGATACCCAAGGCCAGCTAAAGGTCAGGCCCGCTTCGACGTCGACCGCCGACAATGCTGCCGTATCGCCGATTTTTCCTATTTTCTTAGAATGGATGACACCATTAAATCCATTGTCGGCAATCGCGCGAGAAAGACCGGCGACGGAAAAAGAAATCCTAAGCGAAACCGGGTTCGGTAGAAACGCAGTTCACGCTGTTGTCCTCCTGTTGATCATCTTTTCCACCACAAACGGTCTCTTTCGGGTGAGATGCGCTGGAGCGCGATAGGTTCTCCTTGAATCGACCGTACTCCCTGTCTCTTTGTTTTTTCATATGATTTTGTCCGAAAAGTCTGCAACTTTTCGGAATCATGCTCTTTGTTTATTCGCAGGATCTTGTCAGAAAAGTCTGCAACTTAGAGCAGGCGTTCGGGTAGCCGGTCGGAACAATCCGACGTGCGCCCGGTTTGTCCTCGTGTTCTTGATGCAAATGCCCGTCTGAATGTCCTGAGTACAGCGAGGCCATGATATGAGCGACACAAACCAGTCCGACGACCGATTCGCGCGCGAGTCCTTTACGTTTCGACGGATGCGGCCATGGCAGATTTGGACCATGAGCATCGTCGTGCTGGTGCTTCTGGTGGCTTTCATCGGCTCGTATTACTGGCCGCAACTCGCCGGCTAACCATCCGCTACCGGTCGCGTCGGTTGCCGCGTCTCTTGCCGCGGCCTAGAGCATGATCCCGAGAAGTTGCAGACTTTTCGGACAAGATCATGCGGCAAAATAATGAGAAATAGAGTGCGATCGATACAATCTAAATTGATCGCATTCTAGCACTGCCCTTCCGTACGGCATGGGCAATGGCGCGAGTTATTGGCTGACCGAAAGCCATCTCCGGCCGCGAGATGCTGCCACAGCGGTTTTCGCCCAGTTCGACCGTGCAAAAGCGAAGGCGAAAATCCAGCACGCTCTTAGTTAGTTCAACGCGAACGAGAGCGAAATCGATTCAATCCAAGGTCAATCGCACACTCTGAGGACTGATCGCGCTTTCGACGGCGCATCGGCGAAAGACGGTGAGTCTACGACCGTCGGTTGGAATTGGCTTTGGTCCGAGCCTCCGCTATCAGGAGCGGCGCCCGGCACCTGCTGCCGGCGTTGCCGATAAACGATCCAAGCCGTGCCATCGCCCATGAACACAAGGCCTCTCGCCGGTATTCGCGTCCTCGAACTCGCCCGCATTCTCGCCGGTCCCTGGGCGGGACAATTGCTCGCCGATCTCGGCGCCGAGGTCATCAAGGTGGAACGGCCCGGCGCGGGAGACGACACGCGGAGCTGGGGCCCGCCTTTCGTCGCGGGGCATGACGGGCAGGCGCTCGACTCGGCCTATTTTCATTCGACCAACCGGGGCAAGCGTTCGGTCATTGCCGACTTCGAGACCGCGGAGGGGCGCGAACTCGTGCGGGCGCTCGCGCGCGAAGCCGACGTTCTGGTCGAGAACTTCAAGCTCGGCGGTCTGAGGCCCTACGGACTCGACTACGACGGCCTGCAACCGGTCAATCCGCGCCTGGTCTATTGCTCGATCACCGGTTTTGGGCAGACCGGACCTTATGCGGCGCGGCCGGGCTATGATTTCCTCATCCAGGCGATGGGCGGGATCATGCATGTCACCGGCGAGCCGGAGCGCGAGCCGATGAAGATCGGTGTTGCCTTTGCCGATGTCTTCACCGGACTCTATGCCGCGGTGGCGATTGAGGCAGCGCTGATCGAGCGCGCGCGCAGCGGGTTGGGGCAACACATCGACATGTCGCTGCTCGACACCCAGGTCGGCGTGCTCGCCAATCAGGCGCTCAACTATCTGGTCTCGGGAGGCTCGCCCCGTCGTATGGGAAACGCCCACCCCAACATCGTGCCCTATCAGGTGTTCCCGACCGCGGACGGCCATATCGTGATCGCCGTCGGCAATGACACGCAGTTCCAGCGTCTGTGCGACGTGCTCGCGGCTCCTGAGCTCGCGCAGGACCCGCGCTATCGCACGAATCCCGGGCGCGTGACCGCCCGTGCGGACCTTGCCGCCGCCATCGCCGCACTGACGTCCCGCAGGCCGCGTGCCGAGCTTCTTCTTGCGCTGGAAAAGGCCGGCGTCCCCGCCGGGCCGATTTACGACATTGCCGAGGTTTTTGCCGATCCGCACGTCGTCGCCCGCGCCATGCGCCTCGACCTTCCTGCCGCGGAGACGGAAACCGGCACCGTGCCGGGCGTTCGCACGCCGATTGGGTTCTCGCGAACGCCGCTGACCTACGATACCGCCTCGCCGCGCCTCGGCTCCGATACCGAGACGGTCCTTGCCGACTTCGCCGCCGGCCGGTCGCTATTCCGCTCGCCGCGCGAATAGCACCCGCACGAAGCCAGAGCACGATCCATTCAGATCGAGGCGATCGCGATCTCGACCTCCTCCGGTTTGCACTCAGCCAAGCTTGCGCAGGCTGCGCAAGCTCGTCCGCGCTGCAAACCGACCTCCCCCTTTGAGGCCCTTTTCCAGAGGTGCCCGTCGCCGCGACAAGGACGTTACCTTCTCCCCGCTTGCGGGGAGAAGGTGGCGAGCGGCTTGCGGGGAGAGGTAAAACTCCCCGGGCCGATGACCTGAGCGTGATCCCGAAAAGCTGGCAGACTTTTCGGACAAGATCATGCAACAAAGAAGGATGAGGACTCGGTTGGTCCAACCTGAAGCAATCGCTCTCTAGGCGCGCGCTTCGCTGCCCTCGTCCTTGGCCGCCGGCAGTGTCAGCGTGAAGGTCGTGCCGTGCCCGACCCCCGGACTTGCGGCGCCGATCGTCCCGCCATGCAGGTCGATGATGCGCTTGACGATCGAAAGGCCGAGGCCGATCGAGCTTTCTCCCCCGGTCGGCTTGGCGGAGAGCCGTTGGAAGCGGCCGTAGAGGCGGGTGATGTCCTTTTCCGACATGCCCGGTCCTTCGTCCTTGACGCTGATCCTTGCGCCGTCATTGCGCTGGTCGAGCGCGAGTTCGATGCGCCCCCCGATCGGGCTGTACTTGATGGCGTTGCTCAGAAGGTTGTCGATCGCCTCGCGAATCCGGTCGCCATCGCAGGCGAATGGCTGCCCGGTCGGCGCCGTCACTTTGATGAGCTGCTGCTTCTTGGCCGCGAGCGGCTGGTTCACCTCGGCGATATCCTTGACAAGCGTTGCAAGGTCGACCGGCTCGCGCCGGATGGTGATGTTGAGCGCGTCGGCCATCGCGTCGGTGATCAGGCTCTCGACCATCTGCGTCAGCCGGTCGGCGGCATTGTGGATGTGCTTGATCTGCGTCTTCGCGTTTTCGGGCGAGACATTGGCGCTGGAGAACATGCGTTCGAGAATCTCGGCCCGGCCGATGATCACCGACAACGGATTGCGCAGATCATGGGCGACGGTGCCGAGGATTTCCCGCTTGAAGGCGTTGGCGCGCTGCAGACGCGACCATTGCGCCGACAGCCGCCGGTTTGCGGCGGTCAGTTCGCGGGTACGCTGGTTGACGCGCTCCTCGAGCCGCGCGTTCGCCTCCTGGAGCTGTTCGTACAAGATCACATTGTCGAAGGCGATCGACAGCTTGCTGGTGAACAGCTCGACCAGGGTGCGATCGGTCTCGGACAGCGGACGCCGCACATTCAGCACCACGACCACCTCGCGGCCGCTCTTGGTGCCGATATAGAGGGCTGAGCGGCGTGGCGTGAACTGATGGTGACGTCCGCGGAACGCCGTCTCCACCCATTTGCGCAGCTCGCGATCGAAGGTGGTCGCCGTGTCGGCGCCGACGAAATGGGCATAGCAGCCCGATGCGGCAAGCACGGCGAACTCGTGCTTGGTCCGCCCGCGCTCATGCAGGATCAGCATGCCGTCGCACTCGACCTTGAGCAGCGAGGCGAGCTGCGTGAGCACGCCTTCGGCCAGGCGCTGAATCGACTTGAAGTCATAGAGCGTCGACGCGGCGTCGACGATGATCTCAAGCCCGCGGCGCGTCTCGGTCATGCGCTGGAGCTGCTGGTAGCTGCGCAGGGCGGCGGTGAGCGAGGTGAACAGCTTGTCCGCCGTCAGCTCGGTCTTCGCCTTGTAGTCGTTGATGTCGTAATCGACGATGACCCGGCGCTCCGGCGCCTGCCCCGGCTGGCCCGTGCGCAGGATGATGCGGACGGTCTCGTTCTTGAGCTCGGTCCGAATGTAGTTGACGAGGTCGAGACCGGCATTGTCGGTCTCCATGATCACGTCGAGCAGCAGCACCGCGATGTCGGGATGCGTTTGCATCATGGCGCGACCCTCTTTGGCCGAATAGGCCGAGAGGATTTCCAGCGCCTGTCCGTTGAGCGCGTAGTCGCTGAGCGCAAAGCGCGTTCCGTCATGCACCGAGGGCTCGTCGTCGACGACGAGCACTTTCCAGCGCGGACCGGTCTCGTCGGACGGTTCGCCGGCGGCATCCTCGATCAGGTCGATAATGTCTTCGGGTTCAGCCATGGGCTTGGTCCATCGCTTGCGGCTCCGCATCCGGCACGACGGCGCGGGGCGCGACGCGCGGAAGGACGATGCGGATGGTCGTGCCGCGGCCGGGGGCGGAATCAAGATGCAGTTGGCCCCCGAGACTCTGGGTCACAAGATTATAGATGATGTGCAGGCCGAGCCCGGTGCCGCCCTGGCTCCGCCGCGTCGTGAAGAACGGATCGAAGGCGCGGCGCCGCACCTCCTCGCTCATGCCGACGCCATCGTCGGAGACGATGATCTCGACATGGCGGACACCGATGTCATGCGCCTTGACCCTGACCGTGCCGCCATGCCCATCGGGGAAGGCGTGGTTGACCGCATTGAGGAAGATATTGGTCAGCACCTGCCCGTAGGAGCCTGGATCGCTGTCCAAAGCGATGGCGGGCGGCACTTCGCTTGCGATCCTGACCTGCGACTTGCGCAGGACCGGCCGCACGCTGGCGATGATCTGTTCGGTCGCCAGGCGCAGGTCGAACTCGCGCCGCTCGGCATGGCTGCGGTCGACCGCCACCTGCTTGAATGATTGGATCAGCTCGCCGGCCCGCTGCAGGTTGGCCACGAGCTGGCGCGCCGCGTCCCCCACACCCGCGATGAACTCGTCGAGGCGCGAGCGGCGCAGCGGCGCCGCCTTGACCTCGGCGGCGAACAAGTCGCAGCGGCGCTCAAGGCTTGACGCCACGGTGAGGCTGATGCCCACCGGATTATTGACCTCATGGGCAACGCCGGCGACCAGCCCGCCCAATGCGGCTAGCTTTTCGGCGTCGATCAGGCTCTTCTGAGCGTCACGCAATTCCGCGAGCGCGGTCTCGGCGTTCTCCTTGGAGGCACGCAGTTCGACCTCGGTCCGGCGCTTGGCGATCGCGTTCTCGCGGAACACTTCGACGGCACGCGCCATCTCGCCGATCTCATCACGCGCCTCGGTGTTCCCGATCGGCCGGCCGAAATGTCCGGAGACGATCGCATGCATCGCGCTTCGCAGCTCCTGCAATGGCAGCCGGATGCTGCGGGCAATCACGACCGCACCGACGACGATCACCGACAGGAAGATCGCGGCAACCAGCACGACGGTGCGGAAGATACCGGCCATGGTGCGGTCGAAGCTCGCCTGCGCACGCTGCTCGCGCGCGCGCATCTGCGCCTGCAGCCCATCGATGGTGGTGATCATCGTTGCCTGGTTGCCGTCGATCGCCGTGCGCAAGACCTGGGTGCGCATTGCGAACTTCTCGGCGAGATTGGCAAGACCGCGGCGCAGCATGGCGGCGCGCTGGCCGAGAGCCCGCAGCGCGGGACGTTGAATCCTGTCGTCGGCCAGATCGATCATCACCGGGATCGTCTTTTCGATGGTCTCGATATTGCGGCGCGCTTCCTCGACCGCCCCCGAGGCGAGCGACAGGTAATAGGCATTGGAGGCGACCACGGCGGCCGTGAAGGCTTCGCGCGATTTGCCGAGCGACGGTCGGATCAGGGCATCGCGATGAAGGATCGAGCCTTCGAGGATCGAATAGAGACCGGCCATTTCCCGTGCCGGCCGCAGCACCTCCCTCTCATAGATCTGGGTGATGGTCGACTGCACGGCACGCAGATCGTTGAAGCCGTCGAGAAACCTCTCGGTCACGCTGGCAAGATCGGCCATCGCCGAGGCAAGCACCGGATCACCCGGGCTGCGCGTTCGCAGCGTGCCGAGCACCGCTTCGCGCACCAGCAGGATTTCCGCAAAAATACCCGGGCTCGGCTCATTGATGTAGCGGTGAATGAGGTTCTGCAGCCGCCCCGCTTCGCTCTCCAAGAGCACCAGCAGCGCCTCGGATTCACGCACATGGCGGACTTCCTCCCAGGCGCGATTGAGCGCGCGCCCGCCGTTCCAGATGAGGCCGGCCAAGATCACAACAACCGCCGAGTTGAGGACCGCGATCGCGAGAATGCGCCAGCTGATCGGAAAGGCCCGAACAAGGCTCTCAAGATCGAAACGCCAGCGTACGGCCTGACCGGCGGCGGTCGACGCGTGAGCCGCCGGTTCGGATGCTGGGTCCTGCGCGAGTACCGCCAAGGGCGCGTCTCACTCTACTTTGCGGATGCGGTCGATCAGCCGCTTGAAGACGGGATCGCCCATCCTCTTGGCATAGATCGGCGACATCGCCTGCTGGAATGATTGGCGAGGGAAATCGGTAATGACAACGTTTCCTGCCGTTTGCGCGATGCGGCGCGATTCCTGTTCGAGCGCTGCCCACTGCTTGCGCATGAAGCGGCCCGACGCGCGCGCGGCTTGCCGGAAGATCACCTTGTCCTCGTCCGAAAGGCTGTCCCAGGCCGGCTTTGACATCACGAGAACCTCAGGGCTCATCGTGTGCTCGGTGACCGTATAATGGCGGGCGACCTTGTAGTGGTTGGTCGTGACATAGGACGGCCAGTTGTTCTCGGCCCCATCGAGCAGGCCGGTGGCCAATCCGGTTTGGACCTGGCCGTAGGGAAGTGCGATCGGCACGGCGCCGAGGGTCCTGATCATGTCGATCATGAGCTCGGACTGCTGCACGCGGATTCGCAGTCCTTTGAGGTCGTCGAGCGTGCGGATCGCGCGGGCGCGGGTGTAGATCGAGCGGGCGCCCGAATCGTAGAAGGTGAGCCCGACAAACCCATGGGCTTCGAAACTCGCCAGGATCTCCTCCCCGATCGGCCCGTCGAGGACTGCGTGGAGATGTTTGACCGACCGAAACAGAAAAGGAAGGGCGAGCACATTGGCGAGCGGCACGAAGGAACCGAGCGGAGCGATGTTGGTGCGATTGAGATCGATAGCGCCGACCCGGGTCTGCTCGATCGTCTCCTTCTCCTCGCCGAGCTGGCGCGAATGGAAGACGCGGATGCTATGCCGCCCGTTGGTCCGCGCCTCGATCAGCCGGCCCATGTAGAGCACTGCCTCCACCGTCGGGTAGCCGGCGGGTTGTGTGTCGGCGACGCGAAATTCGCGCGCAGCAACAGGCGACGTGGGCGCGGTCGCCGCAACGATCGCCGCCACGATACAAGCGCTCCACCCCCAAGACAAAATCTGATGCCTTGTCAGATGATTGAACCTGTCCCGCTACTCTATCGAACGCACGGCCCGATAGCTAGTGATGCGGCACCAACGCTTGAGCCCGTCTCATTGTGTTGGTGCCGCATCACAACGCATCGGATGAGCTAGAGCGCGATCCATTCAGGTTGAATCGATCGCGCTCTCTTTGTCTTTGTTTTGTCGCATGATCTTGTCCGAAAAGTCTGCCAACTTTTCGGGATCATGCTCTAGTGTTTCTTACCTGACGGCCCGGGGTCGGACCGTCAGAGAAGGAAACACTCATTTTTGCATAGACTCAGAACGCGTAACCAACCTCTGCTGCAACCTCGTCGTGGGGTCGCTTGCTCCATGACCGCGGCGGCTTTGCAACTTCTGGCGAACCGAGCGCAAAGCTCGGTTGCATTGCCTTGTTCACCAGACAGCAGCCCCGATCCCAACGCGTTTTTGCCCCATGTCTGTGGTAAACATGGGGCAAAAGGTCAATAAAAGGGGCGAACTGCTGCGGACCATTCTCCGTATGGGCCGCTTTTTTCGCTTGAATGGGGAGCGAAAACCGCCTTGCTCGTCTCGTCCTTGAGACGGGCCTACGAAAGTCGAACAAGAAAGGGCATACTGAGCGGAATCCGATCCCATCGAAGCGGATCAAGCTCAAGCGATCCAGCCGACGGACCTTACTCGGAGATTGCCGATGCTGCTCAGGCGCGCCATTGCCGTTGCTGCCGCGATTACGTCGATGGCAGGTCACGCCCTGGCGGCGACGGAGCTCCAGCTCTGGCACGCCATGCCGGGCGAACTCGGGCGCCAGCTCGAGCGCATCGTGTCCGAGTTCAACGGTCTGCAATCGGACTATCGGGTTATCCCGGTGTTCAAGGGCAGCTATTCCGAGACGGTGAACGCCGCCATTTTCGCGACACGCACCCGTATCCACCCGGCGATCGTGCAAGTGAACGAGATCGGGACCGCGACCATGATGGCGGCGAAAGGGGCCGTCTATCCCGTCTTCGAGCTGATGCGCGACGCCGGCGAGACCTTCGATGCGCAGCCCTTTTTGCCGGCGGTCACCGGCTTCTATACCGATCTCAACGGCAACCTCTTATCCTACCCGTTCAACGCCTCCACGCCCATTCTCTATTACAACAAGACGGCGTTCCGCGCGGCCGGCCTTGACGAGAATGCCGTCCCGCGAACCTGGCCGCAGATCGAGGACGCCGCGCGGCGGCTGCGCAAAGCCGGCGTGCGCTGCGGGCTGACGACTCATTGGCCGTCCTGGGTTCACGTTGAGAATTTCTCGGCGTTCCACAATCTGCCGCTGGCGACCCGCGCGAACGGGCTCGGCGGGCTCGATGCCAAGCTTGTCTTCAACAATGCCGCACTGACCCGGCATGTCGCGGCGCTTGCCGCCTGGCAGAAGGCGGAGCTGTTCGATTATAGCGGGCGCGGCACCGCGGCGGAGCCCCGGTTCCATTCGGGTGAGTGCGGAATATTCATCGGGTCCTCGGCGCTGATTGCCGATATCCGGGTGAACGCCAAGTTCGACGTCGGCTATGGGATGCTCCCCTATTGGCCGGACGTTCCGGGCGCGCCGCAGAATTCGATGATCGGCGGCGCCAGCCTATGGGTGCTGCGGGGGCGGCCTCAAGAGGAGTATCGCGGCGCCGCCCGGTTCTTCGACTATCTCTCGCGACCGGCCGTGCAATCGGCCTGGCACCGCAACACCGGCTATCTGCCGATCACGCGGCAGGCCTATGCGCTGACGCGCGCGCGCGGTTTCTATGCCAAGAATCCCGGCGCGGCGATTGCCATCGAGCAGATCACGCTGAATGAACCGACCGAAAACTCCAAGGCGATCCGGCTGGGCTCGTTCATCCTTATCCGCGATGTCATCGAGGAAGAGCTGGAGCAGGCCTTTGCCGGCAAGAAGAGCGCGCAGGACGCGCTCGACACGGCGGTGGCGCGCGGCAACGCGCTGCTGCGCCAGTTCGAGCGTACCAACCAATAACTTCAGGACCCATTCGATGGGCGCTGCTTGCCCGTCCGCTCGGGAAATGCCGCGGCGAGTGCGTCGCGGTTCGGCGCGAGCACCCCGCGCTCGGTGATGAGGGCGGTGATGAGCCGGGCCGGCGTCACGTCGAAGCCGTAGTTCGCAGCCGACGCGCCGTGCGGCGTGATCTCAACCGTCTCGATCCGCCCATCTGGTGCCAACCCGGTGACCTTCGTGACTTCTTCGGGGCTGCGTTCTTCGATCGGGATCTCGGCGAGCCCGTCAGAAATCGCAAAGTCGATGGTCGGCGAGGGTAGGGCGACATAGAACGGCACGCCATTGTCGCGGGCGGCAAGCGCTTTGAGATAGGTGCCGATCTTGTTGCAGACGTCGCCCTGTGCGGTCGCTCGGTCGGCACCGACGATCGCAAGATCGACCTTGCCATGCTGCATCAGATGGCCGCCGGCATTGTCGACGATCACCGTGCAGGGCACGCCGTGATGCGCAAGCTCCCACGCGGTGAGCGCCGCCCCCTGATTGCGCGGGCGCGTCTCGTCGACATAGACATGGACCGGAATGCCTTTGTCATGCGCCGCATAGATCGGCGCGGTGGCGGTGCCGATATCGACGGTGGCGAGCCAGCCGGCATTGCAATGGGTGAGGATATCGACGCGCCCCCCGTTCTTGCGGCTTGCCGCCGCTTCGATCAGCGCGAGGCCATGCCGGCCCATCGCGGCATTGATGGCGACGTCCTCCTCGGCGATGTCCCGGGCGCGCGCATAAGCGGCGGCAACCCGTTCCGCACGCGGCCGGTTGCGCACAGCGGCGGCCATCTGATCGAGCGCCCAGCGCAGATTGACGGCGGTCGGGCGGGTCGCGGCAAGCGTCTCGCAGGCATGTTCGAGCGCTTCGTCGGAGGCGTCGGCATGAAGCGCAAGGCACACGCCAAAGGCGGCCGCCGCGCCGATCAGCGGTGCCCCGCGCACCACCATGGTCCTGATGGCATGCGCCGCATCATCGAGGCTCGTCAGCCGCTTGAGGACGAGATGATGCGGGAGCTGGGTCTGGTCGATCACCCCGACCGACCAGCCATCGGCTTCGAGCCAGATCGTACGCATCGGCTTGCCGTCAACTCTCATGTGCGCTCATCCTGATCGGCTGGTTTGCCCTGTGGGCCGGTGATTGTAGCGCTTTACCGGCGCAGACGCAGCGGCTAGAGCATGATCCCGAAAAGTTGGCAGACTTTTCGGACAAGATCATGCGAACAAACAAATCGAGCATCATCCCGAAAAGTTGGCAGACTTTTCAGACAAGATCATGCGAACAAACAAAGAAGTAAGAGAGCGCGATTGAATCAACCTGAAGCAATCGCGCTCTAGTGATGCGGCACCAACGCTTGAGCTCGTCTCATCGTGTTGGTGCCGCACCACAAAGAACCGGATTAGCTAAGGTTCCGGGCTGACGGTCCGGGATCGGACCGTCAGAGTCGGAACACGAGGGCGAAAGTAGCGGATCCTTGTCGAAGCGGGAAAGACTCGGAAAGGGAATCGATTCAACCGCTCGCCGGCACCGTCGGCACCTGCCATTTCAATCCGGGGAAACGAGCAAAGTCGCGATCAAAGGTGATCCACTCGCAGCCCCATTCGATGGCAAGTGCAGCAAACCACGCATCGCTGACGGCCGGTCCTTTGATCTCGGTCTCCATGCAGAGGCGTTCGAAAATGCCCCAGTGCCGCTCGCCCGGTTCGACCAGTTGGCAGTGGGGTTGAGCGATGAGATCGCCGCAAAAACCGAAGGCCTCCTCGAGCGGGCTCGGCACCTTGAAGATGCGCGGATTCGTGGTGATCCGGACCAGAGCGCTCAAGGCCAAAGGCGCCATCCCATAACGGGCATCGCCCTTGACGACACCTTCAAGCCAGGGGCGGCATAATGCATGTTGCTGCAGATCACTGCGAAACGCGAAAATCAACACATTCACGTCAGGCAAGATCATGCCCGGCCAATCAGGCGCCGGGCATAAGCGAGGTCATCGACGTCCTGGGGTTCTGACATATGGGTCAGATCGACGCCCGGCC
>JANQIP010000158.1 GCA_028282095.1 Xanthobacteraceae bacterium
ACTGTATGCAAGGGGCCGCGCACCCACCTCTCCCCGCTAGCGTATGATCCCGAAAAGTTGCAGACTTTTCGGACAAGATCATGCGGCAAAACAAAGAGAAACAGAGTGCGATCGATTCAATCTGAGTGGATCACGCTCTAGCGGCCTTTCAGGGAAGGGTGAACGTGCGAAACGCGCGCAGCTTCGCTGTGCTGCTTACCGCGCAGTTTCGCTGCGCTCCCCGCCATTAGGGTCGGACAAGCGGGAATCCAGTCCTCCCGGTTTTCTTGGGTTGACCGAATTGTGTGGGAACGGGCGGACCGGCGCTTCGGGGCCGATTCCAGCGAAAACCCTACTCCTCCACCGAGCTGCGGGCGAGGAACTGCTCCAGCCAGTGGATGTGGTAGGTGCCATCGAGGATATCCTTGTCGCGCACCAAAGCGCGGAACAGGGGCAGCGTGGTGTCGACCCCGTCCACGACGAACTCGTCGAGCGCACGGCGCAGCCGCATCAGACATTCGGTGCGCGACTTGCCGTGGACGATCAGCTTGCCGAGCAGCGAGTCGTAAAAGGGCGAGATCGTGTAGCCCTGATACACCGCCGAATCCATGCGCACGCCCATGCCGCCCGGCACATGATAGTGCACGATCTTGCCCGGCGACGGGCGGAAGGAGACCGGGTTTTCCGCATTGATGCGGCACTCGATCGCATGGCCGTGGAAGGACACGTCCTTCTGCTCGATCGTGAGCCGGGCGCCGTCGGCGACGCGGATCTGCTCCAGCACCAGGTCGAAATCGGTGATCATTTCGGTCACCGGATGCTCGACCTGAATGCGCGTGTTCATCTCGATGAAATAGAACTCGCCATTCTCGTAGAGAAACTCGATGGTTCCGGCGCTCAGATATTTGAGCGAGCGCATGGCATGGGCGACCGTCTCGCCGAGCGCCTCGCGTTGCTCGACATTGAGGGCCGGCGAAGGGCCTTCCTCCAGGAGTTTCTGGTGGCGGCGCTGGAGCGAGCAGTCGCGCTCGCCGAGATGAATGGCGTTGCCATGACCGTCGCCGAGGATCTGGAACTCGATGTGGCGCGGCGCGACAAGGTATTTCTCCATATAGAGCGTGTCGTCGCCGAACGCCGCCATCGATTCGGCCCGCGCGGTCGCGAGCGCGGTCGGGAGGTCGCCTTCGGTGCGCGCAACCTTCATGCCGCGCCCGCCGCCGCCCGCCGACGCCTTCACCAGCACCGGATAGCCCATATTGCGGGCGATCGCATAGGCGGCCGCATCCGATACGATCGCGCCGTCCGAGCCCGGCACCACCGGAATGCCGAGGCGTTTTGCCGTGCGCTTGGCTTCGATCTTGTCTCCCATCAGCCGGATATGCTCCGGCTTCGGCCCGATGAAATGCAGGCCGTGCTCGGCGAGGATCTCGGCAAAGCGCGCGTTCTCGGAAAGAAATCCGTAGCCCGGATGCACCGCATCCGCGCCGGTGATCTCGCAGGCGGCAAGCAGCGCCGGAATGTTGAGATAGCTGTCTCTCACTGGGGGCGGGCCGATACACACGCTTTCATCGGCCAGCCGCACATGCATTGCATGCTCGTCGGCGGTCGAATGCACCGCGACGGTCGCGATGCCCAACTCTTTGCAGGCGCGCAACACCCGCAGCGCGATCTCTCCGCGATTTGCGATCAGGATTTTTTCAAACATCGATCAGGCGTCGGACAACTTGGATAGGAGGGAGCCGGTTCGGTTCGCGCTCGACCGTCCGGAAGCAAGGCCCCGGATGGAACGTGAACGCTTCATACAACAGGCAGGCATCGAAAACGGGCGACCTTGCTGCCGTCACTCGATGATCATCAAAGGCTCGCCGAACTCGACCGGCCGGCCGTCCTCGATCAGGATTTGGGTGACGGTTCCCCCGTGGGGCGCCGGAATCTGGTTCATGGTCTTCATCGCCTCGATGATGAGGATGGTCTCTCCTGCGTTTACCTTACTGCCGACCTCGACAAAGGCCTTCGCACCCGGTTCGGGAGCGCAATAGACCGATCCGACCATCGGCGAGGTGACGAGACCGGGATGCTTGGCCGACTCGATGGCGCCGACGCGGGCGAGCGGGAATTCCTCCGGTCGGGGGATGGGCGTGCCCACCACCGGCGGAGCGGCGGCAGCGGCGGCCGGCAGCGTTGCCTGGCGGGCGACACGGACCCGGAATCCCTCCTGTTCGACTTCGATCTCGGTCAGGCCGGTTTCGTTGAGGACCCGGGCCAAAGCGCGTACGACAGTCTCGTTCGGCATCTCGACCCCTGCTGCCTCCTCTTCCGGTGTGCCCGCGTCCATTTCGGCTAACCCGATCGTTGTTGCGACGGTCTTCATTCCATTTTCCTCGGCGGCCACGGTCAGGCCTCCCGTTCGGTCATTGCGGCGAGTCCGGAAATCGCCAGCGCATAGCCTAGCGGGCCGAAGCCGCAGATCACTGCAGTTGCCACACGCGAGACATGAGAAGTATGGCGGAAATCCTCGCGCGCATGGATGTTGGTGATATGCACCTCGATCACCGGGGCGGCGCAAGCCGCAACGGCATCCAGAATGGCGATCGAGGTGTGGGAGTAGCCGGCGGCATTGATCACGATGCCGGCGGCGCGTTTCGCCGCGGCCTCCTGAATCCAGTTCACCAGCTCTCCCTCGTGATTGGACTGACGGAACTCGATGGCAAAACCGTGCGGCTGCGCTGCCGCCCGGCATAGCTGCTCGATATCCGCAAGGGTTGTGCGCCCGTAAATCTCCGGCTCGCGTGTTCCCAGCAGGTTCAAGTTAGGCCCGTTGATGACGTAGACAGTCGGCGTCATGATAAGTCTGCAGACCGCGGAGATATGGCCCGAATGCTCTGGTCCTGCAGTCCGGCCGTCGTTATAGGGGGCGGGCGCGAAGAGGGGAAGCCTCGGCGCAGCATGCCGCCATCCGGAGCAATGCGGAGACGGGGGGGCTGGTCGCGGGGCCGGGTGGTCGGCCTTTCGTGCCTTGCCCTCGCATTTTCGGGATGTCGCCGCAGCGTGAAAAGGATAATGTATGCTTATAGCGCCCTGAGGCAGCGGCTCCCCTACGGGGACGTGGTTATTAGCGGCTCCCCTACGGGGACGTGGTTATTGGTGGATTGACCCGAGAGCACGCGCAGGTCGGGAAGGATTTGGTCACAGCGATCACCATTCGGAGGTTGGGATGTCAGACGAGAGTTCAAACCCCGTCGAGCAAAACGTCGACGCGGTCAAAAGAAGTGTCGATGAGGCGATTTCACGCACCGAGGATGCGATGGCTAAGATGGGCTACGACGTCTCGGCGGCGAGCCAGGTGGCCGACGACTATCGCACCAAGGTGTTCGAATACATGCGCATCAACCTGAACGCAGCGCTCGATTATGCGAACAACCTTGCAAGCGTGAAATGGCCGGCGGATTTCATGGGCCTGGCGGTGGGACGCGCTGGCGAGCAGGGGCTCACGCCACCGGCGCTGACCGAAATGTCCTCCGCGGCCAAGGCGGCCGAGGAATATCGCTTGCGCATGTTCCAGTTCATGAAGGCGAACCTCAATGCCACGCTGGACTATGCTCAGCGCCTCGCCACGGTGAAATCGCCGACCGAGTTCATCGAGCTTTCGACCAACCATGCTCGTCAGCAATTCGAGACGATCACCGCCCAGACGACGGAGCTCGGAACGCTCGCTCAGAAGCTCTCCACTCTGAAGCCGGATGGGTTTTCGGGCTACCGGTCTTCGTGACCGCAGTCCGGCGGGCAATGGCGGCCCCACAAGCGAGCGCAGCGCTTGCGCGTCGCGAGCACCCGCTATGACGGGGCCATGTTGAACACCGCCGGCGCGCCTCGGCGTCGCCGGGACGCCGAGCGTTTCGCCGCGCCAATGCGCGGGTGGCCGGTCCACCCTGACATTGCGACCTGCGAGCGTGGTCCGCGTGCATGTCCCATCGGGGGCGATCGCGATGACCGGCATCGGTCGGGATCATCGTGTTCGATTTATGGTCGTGCTCGATCCATGTCCGCGTTCCAACGGGCCGAAGTTCTGACGCATCACGTCGGCATTGGCGCACAAGGTATTGGTTTCACTCGGTCCGCGCTGGCAGCCTTGGAGCTGGCGCTTCAAAGCTGTTCGACGGCCGGGACACAAGGCGACACGACTTTGTCGTAATCTTTGTCGCAGTGCGGCCGATTGCCGTTGACTTTTTTGCAGTGCGGCGGCAAGCCTGCTGCCAAGCTCGGATGAGCTCTAATCTTCTTTTTTTTGCGGATGGAGCGGATGTTCAAACGGATCTTGATTGCCAATCGCGGTGAAATCGCTTGTCGGGTCATCAAGACGGCACGCCGTATGGGGATTGAGACCGTCGCCGTCTATTCGGAGGCCGACAGGGACGCCCTGCACGTCGAGATGGCGGACACGGCCGTGTTGATCGGTCCGCCTCCGGCCGCCGAGAGCTATCTCGTCATCGACAAGATCGTTCAAGCCTGCAAGGACACGGGCGCGGAAGCGGTTCATCCCGGCTACGGCTTCCTGTCGGAGCGTGAGGCGTTCCCGGCTGCGCTCGCAAAGGCTGGCATCGTCTTCATCGGTCCCAACCCGGTGGCGATTTCCGCCATGGGCGACAAGATCGAGAGCAAGAAGGCGGCCGCCAGGGCGAACGTCTCGACGGTTCCCGGCTTCATCGGCGTGATCGAAGGCGAACAGCACGCCATCAAGATCGCCGAGGAGATTGGTTTCCCGGTGATGATCAAGGCCTCCGCCGGTGGCGGCGGCAAGGGCATGCGCATCGCCTTTGAGAAATCCGAAGTAGCGGAAGGGTTCCAGCGCGCCAGCTCCGAAGCCAAATCCTCGTTCGGCGACGACCGGGTCTTCATTGAGAAGTTCATCGTCGATCCTCGCCACATCGAAATCCAGGTGATGGCCGACAAGCACGGCAATGTCGTCTACCTTCACGAACGGGAATGCTCGATTCAGCGACGCAATCAGAAGGTCGTGGAAGAGGCGCCGTCGCCGCTGCTCGATCCCGCAACGCGCGAGAAGATGGGCATGCAGGCGGTCGCGCTCGCCCAGGCGGTGGGCTACGATTCGGCCGGCACGGTCGAGTTCGTCGCCGGGCAGGATCGCAGCTTCTACTTCCTTGAGATGAACACCCGCCTGCAGGTCGAGCACCCGGTCACCGAGCTGATCACCGGTGTCGACCTCGTGGAGCAGATGATCCGGGTCGCGGCGGGCGAGAAGCTAGCGATCAAGCAGAGCGACCTTCCAATCGATGGCTGGTCGGTCGAGTCGCGCATCTATGCCGAAGACCCCTTCCGGAACTTCCTGCCCTCGATCGGTCGCCTCGTCCGCTACCGTACGCCGGTCGAGAGGGCCGGAGACCGCGTCGATCCGATCACGGTGCGCGTCGACACCGGCGTGTATGAGGGCGGCGAAATCTCGCTCTACTACGATCCGCTGATCGCCAAGCTCATCACCCATGCGCCGACGCGCAAGATGGCGATCGAAGCGCAGGCGCGCGCGCTCGACCAACTCTATGTCGAAGGCATCCGCCATAATGTGCCGTTCCTGGCGGCTTTGATGCAGCATCCGCGCTGGATCGAAGGCCAGCTGTCGACCGGCTTTATCCCCGAGGAATGGCCGAACGGCTTCCATGCGCTGCCTCCCGACGGCCGCAGCGGCCAAGTGATCGCGGCAGTGGCGGCAATCATCGACTTCCAGCTTGCCGAACGGCGCAAGCACATTAGCGGACAGATGCCGAGCCCGCATGTGACGCATGAACGCCGGCGCGTCGTCGATCTCGGCATGGTCCGTATCGAGCTGGAGGTCGAGCGCGAGCGCAACGGCATTTCGGTGCACTTCATTGAAGAAGACGGGAACCGCGGCCCGAAATGGTTCACCGAGTCGTCTTGGAAGCCGAGCGATCCGGTCTGGCAAGGCTTGATCGATGACGAGCCCGTGGCGGTGCAGTTGCGGCCGATCCTCAATGGATATGCGTTCGCCTATCACGGGGTCGAGGTCAAAGCCTTCGTCTATATGCCGTGGGAAGCGACGGCGGCGCAGATCATGCCGGCCAAGCCCGAGGCCGATTCCGGCAAGAAGGTGCTGTGTCCGATGCCGGGACTCGTCCTCTCGCTGGAGGTCGAGGCCGGGCAGGAGGTCAAGACCGGCGAGACCCTGGCGATCGTCGAAGCGATGAAGATGGAGAACGTAATCCGCGCCGAACGCGATGGCGTGATCTCCAAAATTCTCGCTCAGAAGGGCGACAGCCTGCCGGTCGACGCGGTGATCATGGAATTTGCCTGAGGGCGGCGGCTCCTCCGCCGCGCTCCCCTCTCCATAGCTTGCAAGTTCCCAGTGTTTTTTGGAGCCAAACCAAGCGTCGCGGTTTTCTTAACCCAACCGGTTGTCAGTATTGCCAAGGGTGCTTGTCATCATTGGCTAGATCACGCACAATGCCGGCATAGGTGATTGTCAACAGCGCCTATTGTCCGGGCTTTATTCACGCGCAAGCCGTCAAACGTGTCGGATCGGGGCGTCGACCTGCTGGCAGGCGGGTGCGCGCGATCGCTTTTGCGTTGCTTAGATCTCGTTCCGCATTGGGGTAGCGACGCCGGCGCAACCATCCTTGCGGGCAAGACCAGGCCGGGCGGACGATCATCGTGGCGGTACGGAATAGGGCTCATTTGTTTAGAGGGAGGAAGCGATGGCAAAAGTCCTTCAGGGTATGCGGGTGGTCGAAGGATCCGCTTTCGTCGCGATTCCCCTTGCCGGCATGACGCTGGCTCAGTTGGGGGCCGATGTCATCCGGTTCGACCGCCTTCGCGGGGGCCTCGATAACTTTCGCTGGCCGGTCACCGAGGACAATAAGAGCCTGTTCTGGGCCGGATTGAACAAAGGCAAGCGCTCGCTCGCGGTCGACATGTCGACCCCGCGCGGACAGGAGATCGTGACACGGCTCATCTGCGCGCCGGGGCCGGACGCGGGCATGTTCATGACCAATCTGCGCGTGCGCGGCTGGATGGACTACGACAGCCTGATCAAGCACCGCGAGGACCTGATCATGGTCTCCTTGCTGGGCAACCGTGCCGGCGGCCCGGCGGTCGACTACACCGTCAATCCCGCGGTGGGGTTTCCCACCGCGACCGGGCCGGAAGGCTCGACGGAGCCGGTCTGTCACGTCCTGCCGGCCTGGGACTGCATCACCGGACAGATGGCGGCGCTCGGCCTGATGGCGGCGGAACGGCATCGGCGCCTGACCGGGAAGGGCCAGCTCGTTGAGCTCGCGCTCAAGGATGTGGGGCTCGCAATGCTCGGCAATCTCGGCATTATCGGCGAGGTCATGGTCAACGATTTCGATCGCCCGAAATACGGCAATGCGCTCTATGGCGCCTACGGCCAAGACTTCGAGACCGCCGACGGGCAGCGCGTCATGATCGTCGGCCTCACCCCCCGGCAATGGGACGGGTTGCGTGCGGCGACCCGTTTGCAGGTCGAGTTCGAGGAACTGGGCCAGCGTCTCGGCCTCAACCTCGCCCGCGAGGGTGATCGCTTCAAGGCGCGCAAGGAGATCACGGAGTTGCTCGAGCCCTGGTTCCGCGCGCACCGGGTCGAGGATTTCGCCCAGTCCTTCGACGAGCACAATGTCACTTGGTCGGTGTTCCGCACGTTCAAGCAGACGGTGGAACAGGACCCGGAATGTTCGACCCAGCATCCGATGTTCGAAATGCTGGAGCAGCCCGGGATCGGCAGCTATCTCGTGCCCGGCACCCCGATCGATTTCAGCGAAGTCGAGCGCGAGGCGCCGCGCCGCGCCGCAGTCCTCGGCGAAAACACCGACGAGATCCTCTCCGAGCTCGGCATGAGCGACGGCGAAATCGGCAAGCTCCATGACGACCGTGTCGTCGCCGGGCCGCGCCGCTAGAGCATAATCCCGAGAAGTCTGCCGACTTTTCGGACAAGATCAACACTCGCTCACCGGCCCGCGGAGCGTTACCTCTCCCCGCTTGCGGGGAGAGGTCGACGCGCGAAGCGCGGCGGGTGAGGGGGTAGTGCCGCTGTCAAGGCGCCTGAGATCGTTTCAAGGACACCAGTCGCGTTTGTCAGACCATTGTTGTTCCGAGAGCGCGGAACGCGGTAGTCCGGGGATCGCGCGATCGGTCTCTGCCCCGGCCATGTTTGCCCCTCACCCGGATTGCCAAAGCTGACGCTTCGACAATCCGACCTCTCCCCGCAGGCGGGGAGAGGTATTATGGCGCAGCAAACCGGGAGGGGGTCGCGAGGAAATGGCTGGCGGCAGGACCAATATCGGCGGTGGGTTACGCACCTTCCGGCGCCAACCTAACCTACGCGATGAGCTCTAACAGGCTGCTGAAAAAGGGCTGACCACCCTTCGAGACGGGCCTTTCGGCCCTCCTCAGGGTGAGGTTAACGCTTTGGAATCCCTCATCCTGAGGAGCGAGCGTCTCGAAGGATGAGGTGCACTGTCAGCCCTTTTTCTGCAGCCTGCTAAAGGACCGAAACGCGGCCGCCGGCCTGGCGGGTCAGCCGGCCGGCGACTTCGAGTTCCAGGAGCGTCGTCAGCACGACCGGGGTGGGCGCGCCCGACCAGCGGATGAGGTCGTCGACCGCCACCGGCGTCGGACCGAGCAGTGCCCGGATGGCCTCGCGCACATCGCCGTCGGGCAGCATCGCCGGCGACACCGCGATCGGGGCCGGCTCTTCCATCGGGTGCTCAGGCGGCGGCCGTTCGATCATGGGGGCGAGTGCCGCGATGACGTCGCGCGCCTCGCTCACCAGCGCGGCGCCTTGCTTGAGCAGCTCGTTCGTTCCCGCCGCGCGCGGATCGAGCGGCGAGCCCGGCACCGCAAACACGTCGCGGCCGTAATCGAGCGCACGCCGCGCGGTAATCAGCGAGCCGGAGCGCCGCGCCGCCTCGACCACCACGACACCCAGCACGAGGCCGGCGATCAAACGGTTGCGGCGGGGAAAGTCGCGGCCGCGCGGAACCCAGCCAAGCGGCATTTCCGACACCGCGGCACCGTGTTGCGTGATCGATTGGAGCAGGTCCACGTGTTCGGGAGGGTAGGGGCGGTCGTGGCCTCCGGCCAGCACGGCAACTGTGCCCTGTGTCAGGCTGCCGTGGTGAGCCGCGGCGTCGATGCCGCGTGCAAGTCCGGAGACGACGATAAAGCCGGCCTCGGCGAGCTCGCGGGCGAGGCGTTCCGCGATCGTCAGGCCGGCGGCCGAGGCGTTGCGCGAGCCGACCATGCCGACCGCCGGCTCCGTGAGCCGCGCCAGCAGTCCGCGCACGGCTAGCAGTGGCGGAGCATCGTCGATCGCCTGGAGGCGGAGCGGGTATTCGGGTTCGCCCAGCGCAACGAGGCTGATCCCGCGGCGGCGGGCGGCGGCAAGCTCGCATTCGGCGTCCTTGATCGAGGCGACCTTTATCGGGCGCATGGCGCCGCCGCGGCGGGCGAGATCGGGTAGGGCGGCGAGCGCGGCGTGCGCCCCGCCGTAGTGATTGAGCAGAGCGCGGAACGTGCGCGGTCCGACATTCTCGCTGCGGATCAGCCGCAGCCAGTCGAGCCGTTGCTCGTCCGTCAGACGTATCTCGCGGGTCACGTTCGGGTCCGTTAAAGCATGATCCCGAAAAACTGGCAGGTTTTTCGGATAAGATCATGCGACAAATCAAAGAGAAAGAGAGCGCGATCGATTCAAGGAGAAGCGATCGCGCTTCGAGCATGATCCGCTGGCGACGGGACCGCGCTGCCGGCAGTTCATTCCGGCTCTTGCACGGTGGCCTTGCGCCCGATCTTGGTTTCCGTTCCGGCGACGAGGCGCGCAAGGTTTGCGCTATGCTTGATCCACAGCAGGATCGTGAGCAGGCCGAAGACCTGCGCCTCCTGCAAGTAGTTGTCGTACCACAAAAGCACGGGCGTTGCCGCGCTCGCGAGGAGCGCGGCGGCCGAGGAGTAGCGTGTGATCGCTGCGACCGCGAGCCAGACCGCCGCGAATGCGAGTGCGATCGGCCAGGCGAAGAAGGCGATGAGCCCGATATACGTGGCGACGCCCTTGCCGCCCTTGAACTTGAGCCAGACCGGAAAGAGATGGCCGATGAATGCGCCGACCGCGGCGAGCACGGCGAGGTTCTGCCCGCCGTAATAAAAGGCGATGGCCGCCGCGGCCGTTCCCTTCAGCGCATCGAGGACGAGGGTCGCCGCGGCCAGCCCCTTGCGGCCGGTGCGCAACACATTGGTCGCGCCGATATTGCCCGAGCCGATCGAGCGCAGGTCGGCGGTGCCGGCGAACCGGGTGAGGATGAGGCCGAACGGGATCGAGCCGAGCAGATACCCGAAGGCGAAGGCGGCCGTGTAATATGGCAGTGCGAGCGACCAGTTGATTGGGTCAAGCATGGCGGTGATTGTCCGACGCGTCGGCGGACGTCAGCCGGCCGCCGAGAGACTTCCTTGGGGAATGAACATAGCTGAATCTTGAAGTACGCATGCCAGAAATCGGATCAGGACACTATTCGCCTTCGGTCGTCTGCCAGAAGCCGGTGAGCCATCGTTCCGCGGGAATCGCCGGACACGATTACACGCCGCCGGCTTGCTCCCGACGTGCGACCAGCAGGCCGTCCTCGCTCGTCACCCGGATGGCGAAATCGTAGCGGTCGATATCCAAGGCGATGTCCACGTCGCGGGGATGAAGCTCCGGTCGGGTCGGATCCTCAAAGCGCAGGACATCGCTGCCAGCCAGGATAACCTCGCGCGTGGCGGCGGAATTTCCAGGCCTGCCTTCGAGGAGATTGCGCAGGTGAAGTGCGCACAATTCGTCCTCGTCGGTGCGGACCTTAGCCTCTCGTCCCATCGCGACCAGGGAAATGCGATCGCTGCGTTGCGCGAGCAGCGCCGCCGCCGTGGCGGACGCCGTCACGAATGAGGCCGCGTAGAGCCCTTGCGCATGGCGCGCCGCAACGATCCCCTGCGTGCCCGCGCTCGTTCGTTGAATAACGGCCTTTCCGGCGAAATCGATGTCGGACAGTTCGAACGGCGAATTGCCGAAATCGAAGCCCGGCGGCGTACGGCCGCCGACCTCGCCGATGCAAACCGGCCCGACGCCATCGTCCCGCAGCTTCATCGCTTCTTCCACGCTGCCCACCATGATGATGCGTGAGGCGCCATTGGCGAGGACGACCGCCGCGGTCGTGAACGCGCGGAATACGTCGATAACCGCCACGGCGCCGCTTGCCTGCTGGGCGCCCTCAAAAAGGCTTCCGATCCAAATCTCCACGCGTCGCACGCCTTCTGGATAAGCAAATGTGGAGCGCTAGTCGCAACGATTGCAAACTGCCTAGTTCAATAAGGTACGCCGCCTTTTCGCGCTTCTTTCAGAGCCCGACTGTACCATTCGAACTCGTCCAGGAACCGGGCGAATTTGATACCCTGGCGCTCGGCCCGAACCGAGCCATAGAGAACCACGAAATTGAGAGACATCGTTGGGTCTCCGACCATTGATTCGGTCAGATATTATCGGATTGAGAGCGTGCCACGAACGCAACGATGGCGGCAAGCGGCGTCGGTCAGTTGTCGCCCGTCTTGTCGGATGCGGCGCGCTCGGCGTCGCGCCGCATCTCGCGACGCACCGATACGACCTGCCATACGCCGAACGCAACCGCGCTTCCGGCGAACAATAGTTCGAACCCCAAGAACATCCAGTTTTCCATTGCGCGATCCTGCTCCGGAGGCGCGATTTCTTCAGTGTCGATCAATCGCGCGCTGTTCTTCTTCTCTCACACGATCTTGTCCGAAAAGCCTGCCAGCTTTTCGGGATTACGCGCTCCTTCGTTGGTCGCATGATCTTGTCTGAAAAGTCTGCCAACTTTTCGGGATCATGCGTCCTGATGCGGCGGTCGCATTTTCTGCGGCGAACCGGTTCCCACCCCCGGATCGAGTCCGAGGGCAGGATTCGCCTTAACATGCTATCTAGGATTGCTCGGTCGCGGCGAGGGTGCGGCCATTGCCACGCGAGGTCGCGGCAGCCGGCTGTTGGTGCTCGCCGTTCACGCCGTTGCCGTTCGCCGGAGCAAGGGCGGGGGCGGCCATCCTGTGTGCCGGCGCTGCCGCTTCAGTTTGGTGTGCCGGCTTGGCCTCGTTCGCTTCGAGCGCCGGTCGGGCGGCGAGATCGGAGACGCGGTACTTGGTCCTCGTCATGATCCAGAAGCCATAGCCGCCGATCGCGAACAGGAAGCCGCCGAGGTCGAAATAGGAAAGGTACCGTCCGCCATCGAAGGCGAAATAGACGAAGGTCGTCTTGAGTGCGAGGTAGCCGAGGAAGAACAGAATGATGGGCCCGACGATCTCGCCGAAGACGGCAATCGAGTTGAGCGCCGGTTCGGGCGGGGGCGGCTCGCCGCGCGCTGCGGCCGCGGCACGCGCATCGAGCACCCGCTTCTTGTGCGCATTCGCGAAATAGATCAGCGCGACGCCGACCAATACACATCCAAGGCCGATGAAGTAGCGCATGGCAAATCTCCCGCTCGCCGCCCGGCGTCTTCCGCCTTGCCGCCCTTTGGAAGCCTTCTCATTCGTGGAGCCTGTCGTCCTCAGAATTTAGAGCGGATTTTGCCATTGTGGAATCGGAATTCGCTCGCCCGGTCGATTGTTGATCGCGTTTCCTGCGGCGAACCGCCGCCGCCAGGATCACGCCCACGGGCAGCTTTGCCGACGTGTGTGCTTTGCGCATTTCTGCGACCAGCGGGTTCCCAATCAGCGGCAAAATGCTCTAGAGCATGATACCGAAAAGTTGGCAGACTTTTCGGACAAGATCATGCGACCAATGAAGGAGCGCATGATCCCGAAAGGCTGGCAGGCTTTTCGGACAAGATCATGCGACAAAACAAAGAAAAACGGAGCGCGATCGATTCAATCTGGATGGATCGCGCGCTAGTGTTTCCTTCTCTGACGGTCCGATCCCGGACCGTCAGGTAAGGAACACTAGCTAATCTTGTGACTTGTGATGCGGCACCAACACAATGAGACGAGCCCAAGCGTTGGTGCCGCAT
>JANQIP010000214.1 GCA_028282095.1 Xanthobacteraceae bacterium
GCGCTCTCATTCTCTTTTGTTTTGTCGCATGATCTTGTCCGAAAAGTCTGCCAGTTTTTCGGGATCATGCTCAGAAGCGCGATCGCTTCAGGTTGAATCGATCGCGCTCTCATTCTCTTTTGTTTTGTCGCATGATCTTGTCCGAAAAGTCTGCCAACTTTTCGGGATCATGCTCTAACCGATCACCAGGAGCAGATCGCCGAAATGGACCCTGTCCCCCGCCTTCACCTTGACGTCCTTCACCGTGCCGGCGCGTGGCGCGTAGATCAGGTTTTCCATTTTCATCGCTTCGATCACGAGCAACTCATCGTCAAGCTCGACCTTGACGCCGAACTCAACCATCACGGTCCGAATGGTGCCGTCGAGCGGAGCGCGAACTTCGTTCGCCATATTTCCTCCCCGAAAAATTATCGCAAAAGCCTCGCCATCCGAGAACCACCGAAAGTGCAAGGCTGTTGCGCGAAATGCACTGCGGAAGAACTTTTATGAGCTTTGCCACGGCTGGCAAGCATGGCGCTCAGAGACACGCCGTCGCGGCGGCAAGTTGCGCAACTGACGCGTGCTCGCACTATGATCCCGAAAAGCCTGCAACTTTTCGGACCATGCTGTGAGGCGCAGCATTCCGCATTTGCCTCGGTTACGACTCCGCCGCCGGCTCGGCCCGAGCGTCCTTGTTCTTCGCGCTGCCGCCGCCGGACCTGGTTGATGCGACAATGATCGTGCCGGCAAACGCCAGGAACGCGAGAACCGTGAGCGGACCGCTCCAGGCGCGAAGTTCGATAAACTCGAAGTAATCCGACACAAGGCGCAGCGCTACCGAAAGGTGCAGCAGCGCCAGCGCACCATAGACGGCGGGATGGTAACGCGGAGCAAGCCCGGTGACCGCCGGCAGGATGATCAGCGCGTGGCCGAACACCATCGACAGCACGAAACCGATGGCGATCCCGTGCACGGCGGCGTCATAGGCGAAGGCAGCCGAGCCCGGTGGCGAGACGAGCAGGTAAAGACCGGTGACGCCGAGCCAGAAATAGCCGGCGAGGAGGCAGATCGCGGAGAACCGCGTTTGTCCCGATCGGTACACGGTACGCCGGGCGACATCGTGAAAGAGCAGCCAGGCCGTGCAGGCAAGATAGCCGAGCGCCGTCAGCGGCGCGTTGTCGTGATCGAACTCGCCGCGCGCTGCGCCGGCAACGATCAGCACGACCGAGGCAATGAATAGGGCTTGCGCCCCGCGCGACGGCTTGAGCAAGCGGCTCAGCTCCAGCCGCTCTCCCGCGATCGTGAGCACGAGGAAGGCGAGCCACCAACCGGTGACATAGCCCATCGACTGCCCGAGAATCCAAGCAAGCGTACCGACGCCCCAGGCGGCGGCGGCAAGCGTGAGCACGGCGGTGAACAAGGTTGGCAATCGGACCATAATCACGGCCGTCGCCGAGGTCAGGATGACGCCCGCGGCGAGGAAGAGCCAGGCTGCGACCTGTTCCGCCTCGAACAAGAGGGCCAGCGCGCCCACGGCGGACACGGCGGGCGCCGCATAGGCGAACGTACGGTTGAGAGCGACCGCGCGTTCGAGGCTGATCAGCGTGCCGAAAAAGCCGCTGATCATCAGCGCACCATGCAGCAAACCGAGATGTGACGGGCCGGGAATCATAAGCCCGGCGCGCTCGAGGCCGGTCCAGAAACCGATGACGAGCGAGACCGCGCCGATGGCGAGCGGAACGAAACGCAGTCGCCTGTTCACGCGGGTTCGGGCGTCGCTCAAGCCGCCCCGCCGATACCAGCGCCAGGCCCATCGAGTGCGCGCCGTCCCTCCTCCGTCATCAGGTCGGGCGACCAGGGCGGATCCCAGACCAGGTGCACGCGGACGATCTCCACATCGGGAAAGCGACGATGCAAGGCGGCCTCGGCCTGCATCACGATCATCTCGCCGATCGGGCAGGTCGGCGTCGTCATGGTCATCTCCACGGCAATGCCCTCGCGGGTGCGCTCGGCGAGGTAGATGAGCCCGAGATCGACGATGTTGATCCCAAGCTCGGGGTCTTCGACCTGTTTCAAGGCATCCAGGATCTCGGCATCGCTCATGGCATCGTCCTCAAGCCAACCATACGCTTTCTTTGAGCGCGTTTCACTCAGATCGAAATCGATCGCGCTCCAAAATCGGCAGTTCGGCTGGATAAGATCATGCGACCGAACAAAGGGCAAAGGAAAGGGCGCGCGATCGATTCAACCTGAAGCAGCCGTGCTCCCATCAATGATCGCCTTGCGTACCACCTCGTTCGTCTCCGCTTGACTATTACCTCTCCCCGCGAACGGTCCGCGAGCGGGGAGAGGCAATACTCCGCGGGCGGGCGGGCTAGAGCATGATCCCGAAAAGTTGGCAGACTTTTCGGACAAGATCATGCGACCAAACAAAGAGAAATAGAGTGCGATTGAATCAACCTGAAGCCATCGC
>JANQIP010000254.1 GCA_028282095.1 Xanthobacteraceae bacterium
GCTAGTGTTCCGGGCTGACGGTCCGGGGTCGGACCGTCAGAGTCGGAACACTAGCATCGGCGGCAGGGCGAGACTGGATACAGGGGCAGCAAGCAATACTCAAGGTCCGCGGATGGAACTTGGAGCGCGATGACTTCTCCTTGAATCAATCGCGCTTCATTTCTCTTTGCTTGGTCGCATGATATTTTCCGAAAAGCCCGTCAACTTTTCGGGATCATGCTCTGGGGCACTGACCTGCGGAGTCTTACCTCTCCCCGCTTGCGGGGAGAGGTCGACGCGCGTAGCGCGGCGGGTGAGGGGCGGCAAACCGCCATGCGAGGTGGACGAAGGCCCCTCATCCGGCTCGCGGGAAGAGCCGCTCGCCACCTTCTCCCCGCACGCGGGGAGAAGGTGATTTCTTCTCCGTCATTGCCGGGATTGACCTGTCTTTGTCTTGTCGCATGATCTTGTCCGAAAAGTCTGTCAACTTTTCGGGGTCATGCTCAAGAGCGCGATGGCTTCTCCTTGAATCGATCGCGCTCTCTTTCTCTTTGCTTGGTCGAATGATGTTGTCCGAGAAGTCTGCCAACTTTTCGCGATCACGCTCCAGCTCACCGACCTGCGGAGTCATACCTCTCCCCGCTTGCGGGGAGAGGTCGACGCGCGTAGCGCGGCGGGTGAGGGGCCAGCATAGCGTCGCGGAGAAGCAAAAGCCCCTCATCCGGCTCGCGGCATTGCCGCTCGCCACCTTCTCCCCGCGTGCGGGGAGAAGGTGATTTCCTCTCCGTCATTGCCGGGCTTGACCTGCCTTTGTCTTGTCGCGTGGTCTCGTCCGAAAAGTCCGTGAGCTTTTCGGGATCATGCTCCAGGGGCCGAGATCGCAATGGAACGAATGGAGCGCACCGCCGAGCTCGACAAGCAGGCGTGGCGTTGCGAGCGGCCGTCGCCCCATTTTCTCAGAACGCCCCAGCCTGAACCGAGCGGTCGGCGCTGCATCGACCGCCGGCAACGACGGACATGGTCGCGCCGTTTCCGGACACGATCATGAACACCTCATGAGGGTGCGACGGTTGGGGGCGCACCGGATGGCGACGGTGCCTCCGTCGCGACCGGTTCACACAGTTTGGCAATCTGTTCGGCGAAGGCGTCGACCTTGTTCCAGTCGGTGTACTCGACGACGGTCGTGAGGTCCGTGGGCCCGCCGGTTAGCAACATGATGAAACGGATGATATGGCGGTCGAGGAACCCGTAGCTCGGGTAGTTGAGCCGGCCGGCAAATGCGGTCGCCAGCACCGGCTTCAACCCGTTGCCGCTGATCAGCTTGCGTAGATAGGCGCTGCCCTCCGCCGTGTCCTTGCCGGGCTTGCGGGCGGTGAGATTGACCGAGGCGAGCGCGAGCGGCGGCGGGTTCTTGAGCTTCCGAAAGGTGTCGATGAACGCCACCGCTTCCGGCAGATGGCGGCCGTAACGCACGGCCAGCACCGCGACGACGAGCGGAGCCTGTGCAAGCTGCGCGGGCTCAGGCTGCCCTTCCGCGAGATCGACCGGCCGCGCGACGATGCCGCGCTCGGCGAGCCGGTCTGCAATGTGGGTTGCGATCTTGCGCGACTGCCCGTCGCGCGACGCGTAGAAAAACTCCATGCCAGACCCCCGTTACCCGCTCGTTCGCGCCCTTACTTCAAGAGCTCTTTGACCATCCCGCTCGCCCTGGAAAAATCCATCTGGCCGGCGTGGCGCTCCTTCAGCGCCGCCATCACCTTGCCCATGTCCTTCATGGAAGCAGCGCTCAGATCCTTGATCACGGCTGCGATCGCCGTCTTCGCCTCCGCCTCCGACATCTGTTGCGGCAGATAGGCGGCGAGAATCGCGATCTCCTCGCGCTCTTTTGCCGCGAGTTCGGGCCGCCCGCCTTTGTCGTAGAGCTCGACCGATTCCTGGCGCTGCTTGATCATCTTTTGCAACAAAGACAACAGCTCATCGTCGGTGAGCGGGTCCTTGCCGTGCCCGCGCGCCTCGATGTCGGCATTCTTGAGCGTCGAGTTGACGAGGCGCAGCGTCGAGACGCGCCGCTCGTCATGCGCCTTCATCGCCTCTTTCAGGGCGTTGTTGATGTCATCGCGCAGCATCGAGCGCTCCCTTGCTGGTGTCCGACTCTGACGATCCGATCCCGGTCCGTCAGCCCGGAACACCGGCCAATCCGGTGTTTTATGGTGCAGCACCAACACGATGAGGCAAGCTCAAGCATTGGTGCCGCACCGCCAGGACGGTGTGAAACTGCCGGGCCTTGTCTCGCGGTCACTTATAGGCAAATAAGTGCGGGCGGCCAAAGGGCCAAATGGGGCACCGCCCCTCCATCCAACATGAGGAGCCACGATTTGACTGCGAGTTCAGATGCCGAGTGGACCGAACCTGCCGCCACCGCGCTGCTCGTTCTGGCCGACGGCACCGCGCTCGAAGGCTTCGGCCTGGGCGCGACCGGCCATGCGGTGGGTGAAGTGTGTTTCAACACGGCGATGACCGGCTACCAAGAAATCCTCACCGACCCCTCCTATGCCGGACAGATCATCACCTTCACCTTTCCGCATATTGGAAATGTCGGCACCAACGAGGACGATATCGAGACGGTCAACCTCGCAGCGTCGGCCGGCGCGTGCGGCGTCATCCTGCATTCGGCGATCACGCGGCCGTCGAACTATCGCGCAACCCGCCATCTCGATCAGTGGCTCAAGGCACGTGGCATTGTCGGGCTCGCCGGCATCGACACGCGCGCGCTCACCAGCCTCATCCGCACCAATGGCATGCCCAATGCGGTGATCGCCCATCACCCCGACGGCCGGTTCGACCTCGATGCGCTGAAAGCCGAGGCGCGCGAATGGCCGGGCCTGGTCGGGATGGATCTCGTTCCGATGGTCACCTCAGCCCAGCGCTTTTCCTGGGAAGAAACGCCATGGACCTGGAACATTGGCTATGGGCGCCAGGAATCGCCCCTCTTCCACGTGGTCGCGATCGATTACGGAATCAAGCGCAACATCCTGCGGCTTCTCGCCGGCAGCGGCTGCAAGGTCACGGTCGTGCCGGCGATGACGCCGGCCGAGGACATTTTCGCGCTTCAACCCGACGGGGTCTTCCTTTCCAACGGGCCTGGCGATCCCGCCGCGACCGGCGACTACGCCGTGCCGGTGATCCGTGCGCTGATCGATGCGAACATCCCGACCTTCGGCATCTGCCTCGGCCACCAGATGCTCGGCATCGCGGTGGGCGGCACCACGATGAAAATGCACCAGGGTCACCATGGCGCGAACCATCCGGTGCAGGACCTGACCACGGGCAAGGTTGAGATCACCTCGATGAATCACGGTTTTGCCGTCGACCGCGCCAGCCTGCCGGCGAATGCACGCGAAACTCATGTCTCGCTGTTCGACGGCTCGAATTGCGGCCTCGCCCTCACCGACCGGCCGGTCTTTTCCGTGCAGTACCACCCGGAAGCCTCGCCGGGCCCGTGCGACAGCCACTACCTGTTCGACCGTTTCGTCGGCCTGATGCGCGAGCACAAAGCAGCGAGCTGACAGGTCCCGCCGCCGGGGTAGCGTAAGTTCCTGTGCTGCTAACGCTTGAAGGAGCAGCGAACTGGGCGAAGCCGCCTCGAGAAGCCGCAATTAGAGCGCGATTGATTCACGTTGAATCAATCGCGCTTTTTTTCTCTTTCCGGTCGCATGATCTTATCCGAAAAGTCTGCCAACCCTTCCGGATCACGCTCTAGTGCCCGGTCGAATCGGCCTCGTTAGTCGCCTCGAACAGGAACCAGGTGCGCTTTTCCGCATCGTTGATGTAAGTCTCCAGCAGGCCAGCCGTCGCGGCATCGCCGTGCTTGTCGGTGAGCCTCCACGCTTCGCGCATGTTCCTGATGACTGACCTGTTGTCCTCCATCAACTCGCGCAGCATGTCGAGCGGCGGCACCATATCCTCGTCATTATCGGGCAGGCGCTGAACGCGGGAGATGTGGCCGATCGAGCGCAGCGTCGTCCCGCCGATTTTGCGCACACGTTCGGCGAGCTCATCGGTGGTCGCGAAAATCTGGTCGGCCTGCTCGTCGAGCAGCAGGTGATAATCGCGGAAATGCGGACCGCTCACGTGCCAATGGAAGTTCTTCGTCTTCAGGTAGAGCGCAAAGCTGTCCGCAAGGAGCGCATTGAGCGCCGCGGAAAGCTCGTTCACAGCTTCCGGACCGAAGTCAGTCGGCGTGCTGAGAGGCGCGGCGATGTGTGCGCGCGGTTCAAACTGCTTTACTTTGGTCACGGGACACCTCGAAGCGTTCGGGATGGGATCAGTGAGCAGAAACAAAGGGCGGCAAAGCCGCCGGTCGCTGAAGAAACCCGCGCTACGGTCTCGTGGTTCCACCGGCCGTCCGGCAATATTCAACCATTCGCTAGGATCGGAACATCTCGCTTAAGGTGGCCTTAAGCCGACATGCGCAAACTGTGCGCCGGTAACACGATGCCGCCGACACCGGCGGCGGTTCGGTCGATGCTCACGCTTTGACGCACGCAGAATGGCAAGCCGCAGCACGCTCGAGACCTTCCTGTTCGAGGATGACGGCTCGATTCCCAATAATCCGGTGCTCGCCTTTGTCGTTTTTCGCGAGGCGATCGATCTGAAAGGCTCGGCGACACCGGAAGCCGTCATCGAACAGACATTCGACCGCAATGGCTGGGTCGGGCGCTGGCGCAACGGCATCTACCCCTATGTGCACTACCATTCGCGCATTCACGAGGTTCTGGGGATCGCGCGTGGGCGCGCCAAGATCCGCTTCGGCGGAGAAAACGGTGCCGATCTCGACCTGCAGGCAGGCGACGTCACCGTGCTTCCCGCTGGGACCGGCCACCAGGGCCTGTGGGTGAGCCCCGACCTCGTCGTCATCGGCGCCTACCCGCCGACCGGGACCTACGACCTGTGCCGTGGCAGCAGGGCCGAACACGCGAAGGCGCTTGCCGCCATTCCCGACGTCCCCTTGCCTCCGACCGACCCGGTGCATGGCAAGAACGGCCCCCTTCTCGCGCTATGGATCGCCAATTCAAAAAGCGTCGGAACCGCTATAGTGTAGGCGTGTAGGCGATCGCGCCAGATTTCCGTTTGAGGCCAACCAAGCCTTCCCTTCTTGGGACCGTTCCGGCCAATACCCCATGAGGACCGTGATATGACCGTGCTCCCGCACGACATCGCCCGCGTGCTGACCGAAGCCCTGCCCCACATGCAGCACTACGACGAAGAGATCGTGGTGGTGAAATATGGCGGTCACGCCATGGGCAAGGAGGATGCGGCGCGCAGCTTCGCCCGCGACGTCGTGCTCTTGGAGCAGACCGCGATCAATCCGGTGGTGGTGCATGGCGGCGGGCCGCAGATCGCCGAGATGCTCAAGCGGCTCGGCATCAAGTCGGAGTTTGCCGGCGGCCTTCGGATCACCGACGCCGCCACCATCGAGATCGTGGAGATGGTGCTGGCCGGTGCGATCAATAAGCAGATCGTTGGTTTCATCAACGAAGCGGGCGGCAAAGCGGTCGGGCTGTGCGGCAAGGACGGCAACATGGTCCTCGCACGCAAAATCTCCCGTACCGTGGTCGATCCCGATTCGGCGATCGAGCGGATCGTCGACCTTGGATATGTCGGCGAGCCGGAGCGGGTCGACACCACCGTTCTCGACCAGATTCTCGGACGCGACCTGATCCCGGTCCTCGCTCCGGTGGCCGCCTCGGTCACGGGCGGGACTTACAATGTCAATGCCGACACGTTCGCGGGTGCGGTCGCAGGCGCGCTTGCAGCCAAGCGGCTGTTGCTCCTGACCGACGTTCCGGGCGTGCTCGACCGATCGAATACGCTGATCCGCGAACTGTCGGTCAACGATGCGCGCCGGCTGATCGCCGACGGCACGATTTCCGGCGGCATGATCCCGAAGGTCGAGACCTGCATCTATGCGCTTGAAGCAGGCGTCGAGGGCGTCGTCATCCTCGACGGCAAGGTTGAGCACGCCGTGCTGCTCGAACTCCTGACCGACCATGGCGCCGGCACGCTGATCCAGCGCTGATAAAACCTCCGGCGTAAGCCGCGCTGAGCGCTCTAAACTTCGTTGCTCACCGCCGCGGCATCAGCAAGGGGCACAGCAATAGGTCGGAAGATCCGTCGCACAAGGATCAGCTTCGCTCGATCGCGCTCTTTATTCTCTGTGTTAAGTCGCAAGACTCAAATCCGAAAGCCTGCCGACTTTTCGGGACAACGCCTTGCTTGTTAGCCGTAACTATAAATGCAATCCCAAAATGGAGAGTGCGGCGGCACTATTTTGCGCCGCCGCACGCTCCTGCAAACGCGACCGCCATTATTTTTGCGTTTCGCTCCGGCCGGTACACCGGTCAGACACGTCACAGCGCGTAGGGGACCAGCGGCACCAGCGTGATAACGATAGCGAGGGTGTACGCAACGTAGTCCTTGAGGTTGGCTTCGCGGAAGATCGTCATGGCTCATCTCCTCGGTTAGAACGTACGAGGAGTACGCAGCCGCCTTTCGCTTGGATGACTCATTGCGCGATCACAGCGGCGTGAGCACATGCGACCTTTTAGCAGGTCTCGGCTGCAACATTAAATCGCCTTTCAACTATCCCCTCGCAAACACCGACTCGTTTCCCTCAAACGAAGGATTCCGCTTTCCCCAAAAGAAAGGCTCCGCGCATATCCTGCCATTGTGCGAGTTTCAGCAAGTGTCACCGGGCGGTATGGAAACACCAGAAACGATTAAACCGAAAGGCACCTTCGCGTATGCAAAATTTCGAACGCCGGCCTTTTCGAGCTGGAACCTTCGCCCGCTGCGATGATGACCCGGCAGTAAGCAATGCGATAATGGTGGAGCGAGGGTCTGGTAACGCGCCGGTGTTTCCAGCGTAGACTATCTCTGCGGCTGAACCGAGAAGTGGAGTCGTGGGCGCGGACCGCCATGTTCAAAGCCAAGCGCAAAGTGCGAGGGTGCCTGATTTCAAATGCTCACGAGCAGGCAAAAAGCCGTCGAAAATCTACGCCAATGTACTGCAATTCAATAGAGCGCAGTGACTTCGGTTGAACCAATCACGCCCTGTTTCTCTTTGTCTTGTCGCATGACCTTGTCCGAAAAGTCTGCCAACTTCTCGGGATCATGCTGTAGCGCCCTTATAGTTGGGCACGTAACGAGCCGTTCGTCTTCATTGGCCCTCAGTGGCGGCACAAAAAAACGGCGGCGGCGCTATTGTGCGCCGCCGCACGTTACTGCACACGCGACCGATACTGTTTTCGCGCTTCGCTCCGGCCGGCAAACCGGTCGGACGCCTCACAGCGCGTAGGGGACCAGCGGCACCAGCGTGATAACGATAGCAAGCGTGTACGCAACGTATTCCTTGAGGTTGGCTTCGCGCAGAATGGTCATGGCTCGTCTCCTCGGTTTCGCTTCGCTCCGGCCGATATACCGGTCGAACGCCTCACAGCGCGTAGGGAACCAGCGGCACCAGCGTGATAACGATGGCGAGCGTGTACGCAACGTATTCCTTAAGGTTGGCTTCGCGCAGGATGGTCATGGCTCGTCTCCTCGGTTAGAATGTACGAGGACTACGCAGCGGCCTTCTGGTTGGATGACTCCTGCGACCTTTTGGCATCGCCTTACGGCGAAGGCGAACAAAATCATGCTTTTAGGTTTTCCGAATGGTCGCCTCGGAACAGCTTTGATAGCCCGGTCCGAGGCTAGAGTGCGATCCATTTAGATTGAATCGATCGCGCTCTCTTTCTCTATGTTTTGCCGCATGATCTTGTCCGAAAAGTCTGCAACTTTTCGGGATCATGCGACCTGATTAGGCGGTCGCATCTTCTGCGGCGAACCGGTTCCCACTTCGCCTGAAGATGCCCTAGCCCGCCGTGTCGAAGATGAGCATCACATATGCGGCGAACAGCGCCAAGTGAACGAGCCCTTGAAGCACATGGGTGTGCTTTGAGACGAAGGTCACCATCGAGACGATCAAGGTAACGGCCAGCAAGACGATTTCAGTCGGCTCGAGTCCGAGCACGATCGGCTCCCCCATTATCCGGCTGATGATGAGAACGGTTGGGATGGTCAGGCCCATGGTCGAGAGCGCCGAACCAAGGCAGATATTCACGGACCGCTGGAGCTGGTTGGCACGGGCGGCGCGCATGGCGCTCAGTCCCTCGGGCGTGAGCACCAGCGCCGCAATCAGGAATCCGCCAAGGGCGAGCGGCGCGCCGAGGCCGTCGATTCCGTAGTCGACATAGACCGCAAGCTGCTTCGACAGCAGCACGATCGGGAGCAGCGCCGCAACAAGGCCGAAAGCGTGGACGGGTACATTCAGCACCGCATAGCCGTGATCGGCATGATCGTCCGCCGCGACGGCGTCGGCCTTCCCCATCTCAGGCTGATAGCGAAAGATGTCGCTATGCGTGAGCGTCTGCACGCATAGGAAAATGCCATAGAGCAAGACCGACATGACGATGAGAAAGATCGTCATCAGGTAGGAGATTTCGCCGCCCGGGGCCGATGTCGTGAACCGCGGCAGCACCAGGCCGAGCACGGCGAACGGCATCAGCATGGTGAGATACGCACCCGCGCCCTGCAGGTTGTACTCCTGCAGTCGGTGCCTCAGCCCGCCCGTCACGAGAGTCAATCCGACGAGCCCGTTGAGCACGATCATCACGATTGAGAACATCGTGTCCCGCGCGAGCGTCGGCTTGTCCGCGCCGGTGATCATGATGGATGCGATGAGCGCGACCTCGATACCGATGACCGACAGGGTCAGGATCAGGGTGCCATAGGGTTCGCCTAGAAGCACGGCCAGGCATTCGGCATGGCGCACGACGCTGAACGCCGCCCACAGCATCACGAGGAACAGGCCAAACAGAAGCAGCATCGACAGCGCGAAGCCAACCTCGCCGGGGGCAAGGGCCCCACCCACCAGGGTGAAGACGAGCAGCGCTGCAAAAGCTGCGAAGGTGGCAGCTTCTCTGCGGATCACGGTCATGCCTGCCTCTGCGTTTCCTTGGGTCGGCTGGCAGAGCCCCCTTAAGATCGACCCGGCTCGGCCGAATCCTGGCGCGACCGGCCAGGATCGCACCAATTGGCATTAAGGGCGGCCGGGGCACAACTCCGGCATCGACCGTTCGGTCACGAGGCCGTGTCGCGCCATGCGGCGCTTCACGCTTGGAGGCTCAAATTGCATGCGGAAGGCAACCTGGACGTGGTTCGCTTGATTTCGCCCTGCGCTCGAAAGCCGGACCAGGGCGTTTTCAGGCGAAGTGGCAACCGGTTCGCCGCAAAAAACGCGACCAACAAAGAACAGCTCGTGATGCGGCACCGACGCTTGAGTTCGTCTCATTGTGTTGGTGCCGCATCACAAAGCATCGAACTAGCTGGTGTTTCGGGCTGACGGTCCGGGATCGGACCGTCAGAGTCGGAACACGAGAGCGAATTCCGATTCCACCGAAACAGAATTCGCACTAAGCAAAGCCGCCTCGTGCGTGAAGACGCCCGGTTGCGAGGAATTGCTCGGCGAGTAGAGATGCTCGGCGCATGAAAATGCTCAGAAAGCAAAGACATGCTCTTTGCGGCGCAGCTCAACCATTATGAGCCCTGCCCCGCGACTTCAACCACCACATGGACCTCAAGAACCGGGACGCGCCCGGAGCGCCCTTGATCCGTCTGATCATGTAGGCGTCGCACCCTCATGACCCGATGAGCCACTGGTCCGGCTGAAGTGTGCTCCCGAACCAACAGCTCGATCCCGGGCCCCGCAAGCCCTACGCGATGGCTTGCCGACACCGTCAGGTTGGATATATCTAGCGGCGCGGTGCCATCGCGTGATCGTCAGCTCATCGCGTTGGTGGCGCAAAAAAGCGCTCGATCAGCGGATTGGACCGTCAGAGAGAATGCTTGAGCATGATCCCAAAAAGTTGACAGACTTCATCGGACAAGATCATGCGGCCAAACGAAGAGACAAAGGGAGCGCGATCGAATCGGCCTGAAGCAATCGCCCTCTAGCGTAGCTTGAACATCAACGGCCCTGAGCATTCACGGCCCTCATCCGCCGCCATGCTCGTTGAAAGTGCCAAATCGGTGCTGTTCAGGACTACGATTGACCTGATTGCTCGATGATTAAATCTCGCCGAATTGCTGATTGGATTTGCTTACGGAGTTGCTGGTTGGATTTGCTCAGGGAGTTGCTGGTTCGGTTGGCCCAAGGAGTTGCTGATTGGATATGGCGGAGTAGCTCAGCTGGTTAGAGCAGCGGAATCATAATCCGCGTGTCGGGGGTTCAAGTCCCTCCTCCGCTACCAACGTTCCCCACACTCCGCGTATTTTGTTTGGATAGGCCTGCTCGCCGAGAAGCGCATTCAACCGACCAGCGATCTCAACGGTCACGCCTCCAAGGCGCGGCGAGTCGCGATACACGGTCACCGTATCGATCAGATCTCGGATTGCCTCGGTCGCTTCCGAGTCTCCGGCGCAGATGCCTTTTGACAAGACGTCCTGGAGGCCAGCGAGTTGTTGTTCATAACGCGCCAGCGCAGTGGGATGAAGCACGACAGCTTCCGAGTTCGCGGGATCGACCAACAGTTCCGCTGCGATCTTCTTGCGTTCTTCGTTCAGCGCGGTTGATCGCGGCCCCAGTACGGCTGGATCGCCTTGGCCCTTCGCGATCGCGTCAACGAGCCGGTCGATCTCCCGGGTTAGCTCGGCAAGCCGTCGTTCAAGGCGATTGCGTTTGGCATCCGCCTGTGCCGCGAGTTGCTTTCGTTCCTCGTGGTACGTGCGCACATATTCGGCCATCACACACGGCTGCCGCATTTCTGCTTTCAGGCCGGCGAGAACAGCACTCTCCACGGTCTCCAGGTAGAAGGTCTTGGCGTCGCCGCATGTCCCACTCTCGACGGCTGCGGAGCACCGGATGCGGATCCGTCCTGATCGGTCCTTTCCATTCGTTGACATCCCAGCGCCGCAGACTCCGCACCGGAGCAAGCCCGACAGTAAGTGCCGGGGTCGACGCTGTAAGTTCGGATGGGTTCGGGCACGAGCCTTCTTGCGCGTCTGCGCGACCTCGAAGATGGCGGTGGGAATGATCGCGAGATCTGGCACGTCCGCAATCTGCCAGTCTGCCTTTGCGTTGGGACGCGACAGCCGCCTGCCGCTATCCGGATCTTTGACCAAGATCGTGCGGCAAACAAAGAGAAATAGAGCGCGGTTGTTTCAAGGTTGAATCACCCGCGCTCGAACCGGTGGCGTGGTTGCCAGTTCCTGCACACATCGTGGACGTGCTGCCGATCGAGGTCACACCGCCGCCTGCTATCGCTCAGAGTCCGAGGCGGGGCGACGCAGATCCGAGCGCGCCAGCACGGCGAGTAACGCGCCGGCCCGCAGCAAAGCGGCAACGCCGAACACGATTATGGTGGGAGCCAACGGCGCTGCTTACTCCGCCCGGGCTTGCGCAAGTCTTGCATGCGGCGGCGCCTCCGGCTTGAAGCCTGTTCCTGTTGCGCGCCACCTCATCACAAAGCAACGATCGGGGCAGAGTTACCGGTGCAACTCTCTACGTCCACCCAGTCGCCCGAAAGACTTCCACGACAGTATCGAGAGATTGAATAGTCGCATCGGGCTCATAGTCGGGAAGCGGTTTTCTGGCCGTCCCGCGATCGACCCAAATGCAGCGGAAGCCAATGTCGCGTGATGCGGCGAGATCAAGATGCGGCGAGGCACAAATATGGACCACCTTGTCGCCCGTCACGCCAAGCTCTTTGTGCGCATGGTGGAAAATTCGGGCAGACGGCTTGTAAGCACGGGCCTGCTCCGCACTGACCACTCGGTCGATATGCCCTCCCATCTGACTCACATTGCCAGCGATGAGGTCGTCATCTGTGTTCGAAATCACGCAGAGTTGGAAGCCCATCTCCTTGAGCCTACCGAGAGTCCCAGGCACTTCGGGAAAGGGTGGAAAGGACGAAATGCGCGAGACGAGCAGCTCTGCATCGGAGGGGCGGAATGCGATGTCGAGTTCCGCCATAGCTTTCTCGAGTGAATAAGCAGAAACGGTCTTGAAATCTCGGAATGGCTCCATCTGCTCGGCTGCATGCTCGTGACGGTCGTAGACAGCGATCAAATCAGCCGCGTCGAGATCGGCGCGGCCGTGGTTGCGCAGGATTTCCTTGACCACAGCCACGAGTCCCTCATCCCACTGGGCAAGGGTGCCGTAGCAATCAAAGGTCAGCCAGCGGGGACGAGCACCGGGTAACGGCTCGATCATCGTCAGAGCCTCGGCAAGATGGCGCCCTCGGAGGCCGGAGCAACATGTTCGGAGTAAAACTTGAGATAACCGCGCTTGACGCGCGGTTCGAAAGCCGGAAGCGCGGCGAGGCGGGCGTCGATCTCAGCGGCGTCGACGAGCAGGTCGAGCAAACGGTTTTGCAGATCGATCCTGATCGTGTCGCCGTCGCGCACGGCCGCAATTGGGCCACCGCGCGCAGCCTCGGGAGTCACGTAACCGATGGCGGGCCCGTGCGTTGCACCCGAGAAACGTCCGTCCGTGACCAATGCGCAGGTTTCCCCCAATCCGGCGCCCATCACGGCCGACGTGGCGCCGAGCATCTCGCGCATGCCGGGGCCGCCCTTCGTGCCTTCGTTACGAATGACGATACAGGTTCCGGCCTTGACGCCGCCTGCGCGTAGCTCATCAATGGCGCTCTCCTCATCCTCGAAAACGCGGGCGGTCAGGGTGGCATCCCACATAGGGCGTGCAACACCGGAGGCCTTTACGACGGCTCCTCCGGGCGCCAGCGTGCCGCGCAAGATATAAAGCGATCCGTCGGCCTCAACGGGATCATCGGCGCTCCGGATGCAATCGGTGTTGGTCACCGTCGCCGCAGCGGCGATTTCGCCGGTCGTCTTGCCGCTGACCGTTTGCGTGCCACCGTCGATCCGGCTGCCAAGCGCCTTCAGAAGCGCAGGTACACCCCCCGCATCGTTCAGGTCGGTCACGCCCCAAGGGCCGGATGGGGCCAGCTTCACCAGCGTCGGCGTCTCGCGGCTCAGCCGGTCCCACAGGCCAAAATCGACTGCCGCCCCTGCCTCGTAGGCCATCGCCATCATGTGCAGGACCATGTTTGTGGAGCCCCCGACCGACATGCCAACCTTCATGGCATTCTCGAAGGCAGCTTGAGTCAGGATCCGTGAAGGTCGAATATCCTCGCGCAAGAGGTCCATGATCCGCATCCCGGTGTATTTCGCGGCGCGGAGCTGATAGTTCGAGCCCGCGGGAAGCGTGCCGCTGCCGGAGAGCGCGAGGCCGAGCGCCTCGGTATAGATGCCGGCTGTGTTGCCGGATGTGGCCGTATCGCAGGCGCCAGCGAAGGGAAAGTGATTGTTCTCCAGCGCCTTTAGTTCTTCGGCGGAGATAATGCCGCGGATATGCTCGCCGACGCTGTCATAGACCGTTTCGAGAAAGACCTTCCGGCCGTTTACCAACCCGGCTTTGGTCGGTCCGCCATATATCATGATCGCCGGCAGATCGAGCCGCGCGGCTGCCATCACCATACCTGGCACGACCTTGTCGCCTGAGCCGATCAAAACCATCGCATCGAAGCGATGCCCCTCGACCATCAGCTCGATCGCATCGGCCACAACGTCGCGACTCGGGAGCACGTAGCGCATCCCCACCGAGGCGAAGGTCTCACTATCGGTGACATGGAAACTATTGAATTCGCATGGCGTCCCGCCATTCATGCGGACGCCCGCCTTGACTGCATCGGCGACCTGCCGCAAGTGGACGTTCTCGGGCGAAAAGTCCTGATAGGTGTTGACGACGGCGATAAGCGGACGTTCGAACTCCTCATCGATAAGACCGGCGCCTTTGGCCCAAGCTCTTTGAAGTGAGCGCTCGATACCCTGATACTGTTTCGTGCTGCGTGACATGTGTCTTGTTTCCTTATTCGCTAGTTTCATTGCTGCAATCGGCGAGGCGATCGCTCATGCCCCGATCTTCAGATAACGGCGAGTGAGGTTGGGATCGGCCCTGAGCTCAGCAAAAGTGCCGTGCCAACGCATGCGCCCGGTTCCGATGATGTAGACGGCGTCAGCGACAGTCTCGGAAAGGGTTAGATTCTGCTCGGAGAAGAGCATCGTGATCCTCATTTCCTTGAGCTGAAGCACCTGCTTTGCCAGCCACCGGACGATTACGGGAGCGACGCGCTCGACCGGCTCATCCATGAGAAGGAGCGCGGGGTTGCCCATGCGGCCTCCAAGGGCTGCCGTGAATAGATAGGCCGGAACTGAACACGGCGATGACAGCCAGAGCGCGATGGCTTCAGGTTGAATCGATCGCGCTCGAACTCTCTTTGCGATCTTGCGCAGATTGTTGCATCCCTACGGCACCTTACCTACCAATGCCGGGCTAGAGTGCGATCCATACAGATTGAATCGACCGCACTCTATTTCTCTTTGTTTTGCCGCATGATCTTGTCCGTAAAGTCTGCCAACTTTTCGGGATCATGCTCTAGTGTTTCCTTCTCTGACGGTCCGATCCTGAACCGTCAGCCCGAAACACCAGTTGATCCGCTGGCTTGGGATGCGGCATCAACACGATGAGACGCGCTCAAGCGTTGGCGCCGCATCACTAGCCCTCCCGCCGAAATACCGGAAGGCCGACATTTGCGTCCGAAGTGACGACGTAATCGTTCCTGGATTCTATTCCGAGCAACGATGCGGGATTCTTGATCGCCATTTGCGCGATGGCATCCAGCGACACGCCTCGCTCGTAAAGCGACTGCGCAAAGATGCGGAAGAGCTCCGGGGTCTTTGGACTGAAGGGCTGTCCGGAATCGGTCGCGATGATCGATTTTTCCGGGGTCACAGCGTCGATTGCTTCCTTGAACTCCTCCGGCGTCACGCAATGGAACATCGGCATGCAGTTGACCGCGCAGTACTCCATGAAGCAACCTTGCTGGGCAAGCTCGACCTGGGTTTTGATGTCAAGATCGGGAACATACATTTCCGGGTGGGTAATGACGATCTTCTTTACGCGTTTGGCGATTGCGTGTTCCACCAGAGCCATGATTTCCTTGGCCTCAAGATGCCCTGTGGCCAGCACGGCGTTGTGAGCGCAGACAAGGTCAACAACGTCCTTGGCTTCGTCCGTTAAGCGAGCGCCGTTCAACACCGTGTACCCATCGGGCTGATACTTGGACGTCGTGCCATAGCTCAAGCTTCCGACCGATCCAAAGGCTCCGTCGCTGCCAAAAACCCTGCGGTGGTTCGCGGAATCGATGGTTGGCATCCAGACAAACCGCGCATCCTGCTTCAGCGCCTGTTCGACAGCGCCCGGATTGATGCCACCCACGCCGACATTCAGAGCGACTCCGGAGAAAATGGGTAGTTCCGGAACCTCCTTTCTGGCGTGATACACCTTGGCGATAGTCGCTTCAAAGTGGCTTTTTATGACAATGCCGGACATGCCGGCTTCCGCGCACCATTGTGCGATCTCGATCGTATCGCCGATGCGCCTGAAGGGGGCAGGGCCACTATGGACGTGGGTGTCGATGAATCCCTGTACTGACAATGCAACCATCTTGGTATCCGTCGCCGTCGTTGTGATCAGATCATAGGATTGGCACTGAGATCCGTATCGGGATTGTTCGATTCATTACAACGTTGGCTGCCAACCGTCAATCAATTAACGACAATCGGCAATAACTCTGCCGCTGCCCAATATGCCCGCTCGTAGAACCGCTTGGGCCCTACATGACACTGCAACAGCGTACGATTTGCATCGATCATTAACGGTTGCCGATAGTCGCCAATCGCCTTACAAGTGCTTTCGTGAAAGTGGCCGCAATGCTGCCCGCTTAAGCGGGCCAGAGGACGCCAACTAGAAGAGGTCAACCAGCTTCGCCACTCGCGCAATCGCAGCAGAACTGCTGGTTGAGCTTCTTTAGAAGCTCTACACAGACGGAACCGGTCGCCATGACATCAAGCAACCTGAGGGATGGGTTCAAGAACGTGGTGTTGTTTGGAAATAGCCCCGCCGAACTCTCAGTGGATCCGGACCTTAGACACCGCGTCGACTTCCGCTTCGCCAGAACCGCTCAAGAGCTCAAACAGGCCCTGCCGGGTGCACATGCGCTCATCTGCTGGGAAGCCGCCGCGCAGCCAGTACGAGACGCCCTCCATCATGAAGATGAACTGGCATGGATTCAGTGGCCGTTCATCGGTGTCGATGCGATCCTGCCAAGCTTGAAGGACAAGCCGAAGATCGTGCTCACCAATGCAAGCGGCGTTTTTGATAGGCCGATCGCGGAGTACGTCCTTGGTCTTCTGCTTGCAATGGCAAAAGACCTCCCCTCAACGCTCGCGCTGCAATCGAGGTGCGAATGGCGTTTCCGTGAGACGGAGTCGGTGGACGGTCGGCGGGCGCTCGTTGTCGGAGTCGGCGGAGTCGGTCGTGCGATCGCAGAACTCCTGCGGGCGGTTGGCATGCAGGTCGCCGGAGTCGGCAGGCGAGCGCGTCCCGGCGACGGCACGTTCTCCGAGATCGTCGCCGCCGCGGACATATCGGTCATGCTTCCCGATGCCGATTATGTGATCTGCGCAGCGCCGCTCACCGCCGAGACGAAGGGGCTTTTCTCCGCAGAACTGATTGAGCGGATGAAGGCGACGGCGCGCTTCATCAATGTCGGCAGAGGCGAGCTCGTCGACGAGAGCGCCTTGCTTGCGGCATTGCAGGCCGGAGAGATCGGTGCCGCTGCGCTCGATGTTTTCGCGACCGAGCCGTTGCCTCCAGAAAGCGGGCTATGGCGCTCAAGCCGCGTGATCGTGTCGCCTCATATGGCCGGCGATGTCATCGACACGCCGGCGCGGCTGCATGAACTGTTTTCCAGCAACCTGACACGCTTCTTGAATGGCCAGGCCCTGAACAACAGAGTTGACGTTTCGCTGGGCTATATAAGCCGAAGCTAGTGTTCTGACTCTGATGGTCCGACCCCGGACCGTCAGGTAAGGAACACCCGCTAACCCGATGTCTTGTGATGCGGCACCAAGGCGCGCGCGCCTACGATGAGACGGGCTCAAGCGTTGGTGCCGCATCACTAGAGCATGATCCCGAAAAGTTGCAGACGTTTCGGACAAGATCATGCGACCGGAGGCCTGGCA
>JANQIP010000069.1 GCA_028282095.1 Xanthobacteraceae bacterium
TCGGACAAGATCATGCGACCAAACAAAGGCCGCCGGGCCCTGGCCCGGCGCATGATCCCGAAAAGTCGGCAGACTTTTCGGACAAGATCATGCGGCCAAACAAAAAGCCGCCGGGCGCGATCGATTCAAGCTAAGGCCATCGCGCCCCAAGAACGCCGCGAATCACTCCGGCACCAACTCCATCTAACAATTTGCCGCCCTCGCGTCTTCCATCAACGCCAGCCGCGCTTGAGCCCCATCACATAGCTGATCACCTCGGCGACCGCCTTGTAGTGCTCGGGCGGGATTTCCTGGTCGATCTCGACTGCGGCATGCAAGGTGCGCGCGAGCGGTGGGTTCTCGACGATCGGTATGTCGTGGTCGCCGGCGACGTCCCTGATCTTGCGGGCGACGGTATCGACACCCTTGGCAACGCAGCGCGGCGCGTTCATGCCGGCCTCGTATTGCAATGCAACCGCGTAGTGGGTCGGGTTGGTGACGACGACCGTGGCAGTCGGCACTGCCGCCATCATGCGCGTCTTCATCTTGTTCTGGCGCAACTGCCGGATGCGCGCCTTGATCTTGGGATCGCCTTCGGTGTCCTTGTATTCGTCCTTGAGCTCGCGCGGCGACATTTTCTGTCGCTCGTACCACTGACGGTATTGGAAGACGTAGTCGAGGGCGGCGATGACCGCGAGCACGGCGACGACGGCGCCCATCAGTTCGAGCGCGAGCGAACGCGATACCGGCAGGATGCCCACCGGGTCGCTTGCGACCATCGCTTCCAGGCGATGACGCTCGGGCCACAGAAGCGCCACCAGCACGACGCCAACCAGCGCCAGCTTGAACACGCCCTTGATGAAATTGGCCAGCGCCTGCTTTGAGAACAGCCGTTTCGCGCCGGCGACGAGGGAGATCTTCGACAGCTTGGGCTTCAGGCTCTCTGCCGAGAAGACCGGCTGGTGCTGGATGGCATTGCCGCCAAGCGCCGCCAGCATGAGCAGCAGGAAGGGCAGGGCGACGGCCGCCAGCACGTCGTAACCGATCCGTTCGAGCAATGCGGCAAGTGCCGGCCCGTCGGCGGGAAAGGCGTGTGCATTGGCGATGAGGCCGCGCATGGTCGAGGAGAGCGCGCCGCCCGCCGGTACCGCAAAGACGAGCAAAGCGAGCGTCGCGGCGCCGATGACGAACCAGGTATTGACCTCCTGGCTCTTGACGACGTCGCCACGGCGCAGCGCTTCGTCGAGCCGCTTTTGCGTTGGGTCTTCTGTTTTCTCGCTCTTGTCTTGTTCTTCGGCCATCCGCGCTCAGTCCGGTCGCCTAGTGTTTCCTTCTCTGACGGTCCGATCCCGGACCGTCAGGTAAGGAACACTCGTTAGTCCGATGCTTTGTGATGCGGCACCAACACAATGAGATGGGCTCAAGCGTTGGTGCCGCATCACCAGAGCGCGATTGCTTCTGAGCCGAATCAATCGCGCTCGATTTCTCTTTGTTTGGTCGCATGATCTTGTCCGAAAAGTCTGCCAGTTCCTCGGGATCATGCTTCAGGCATTCGGCGCGATTTCGCGCAGCGCGCCTTCGAAATAGCCGAGGAATGTTCCCATCAACGCCGCCAACACCACGAACAGGATCACAAGGCCGATGAGAATCGACAGCGGGATTGCGACAAAGAACACCTGCATCTGCGGCATCAGCCGGGAGAGCAGGCCGAGGCCGAGATTGAACAGAATGCCGAACACCAGAAACGGCGCGGCAAGCTGCACCCCGATCCGGAACGCGCCGGCAACGAGGCCGGTGACCAGTGCGGCAAGATCGCCGGTCAGCGGCAATTCACCGGGTCGGAACAGCGTGTAGCTGTCGCTGAGCGCCGCGAGCGCGAGGTGATGGAGGTCGGCCGCGAACACGAGCGTGACCGCAAGCAGCGTGAGGAAATTGCCGAACAGGGCGCCCTGCTGGCCTTGGCTCGGATCGATCGCGGTGATGAGGCCGAGCCCCATTTGCTGGGCCATGATCGAACCGGTCACCTGCAGCGCCGACAGTGCGAGCCGCGCCGTCAGGCCGAGCATCGCGCCAATCAGAAGCTCGGACCCGAGCATGGTCAGCACCGGTCCCAAGGACGTTAGATCGATCGCATAGGCGGTACGGTGGAGCGGCAGGATCACCGCCGTCAGCGCAAGCGCAAGGGCAAGGCGCACGCGCACCGGCACGCTGTGATCGCCGAGACCGGGCAGCATCATCACCATCATGCCGATGCGGGCGAAGACGAGGAGGAAAGCGGTTGCCAGCGCCGGCAGGAACGATACATCGACGCGCATCGCGTCCTCCGGGTCGGTCAGAGCGTTTCCGGGTGAAGCCTGTCCTCGGACTTGATCCGGAGGGTGGGAGCGGTTCGCCTTAGGAAACGCGGCAAACAAACAACAATCGGAGCGAGTTCCGTTTCGACCCAAACTTAAGTCCACTTTACCCGGCGACGATCCGCTCAGCGAGCCGCGTCATCTGCCCGTGCAGCACGTCGGCCATGAAGGGCAGCGCCAGCAGCATTGCGAGGAAGATCGCGATGATCTTCGGCACGAAGACGAGGGTCATCTCCTGGACCTGGGTGAGCGCCTGCAACAGCGAGATCGCAACGCCGACCATGAGGCCGACCAGCATCAGCGGGCTTGCCACCAATATCAGCGTCAAAATGGCATCGCGGGCGATGTCGAGGACTTCAGGGCCGCTCATGACAGACTCGTTCACGCTTGATCGGGTGCGGGTTTGCCGCCGTCATGCCGCTGCAGCGCGATTCGGGCGTCGGGACATGAGGCGCCCGACCGGGTCGGTGCGCCGGATCGGGTGGGAGGCCATTGCGCCCCGCGCAACGCCATCCCACCCTTCGCCCGCCACGTCTCCCCCACGTCAACATGATCAGATCGGCATCCGCATGATTTCTTGGTAGGACTGAATCACTTTGTCGCGCACCGAGACGAGGGCGGTGATCGCCGTTTCGGTTTCGGCCACCGCGGTGACCACATCGACGATATTGGCCTTGCCGGCTGCCATGGCCTGCGTCTGCGCGTCGGATGTCCGGCCCGCCTCGATCACCGTATTGGCGATCTCGCGCAGCACCGCGCCGAAGTTCGGTCCATTGCTGTCGGCCGTCGCCGGTCCGACCGCCTGTTCGAGACCGGTCGCCGAATTGCCGAGACGGGCAACGCTCGCATAGGCATTGGCCGCGTTCATCCCAGGAATGGCCATGGCGTGAATCCTCTTGGTCAGGCGCGCAGGATGTCGAGCGTGCGTTTGATCATGCGCCGGGTCGCGCCGATGACATTGACATTGGCTTCGTAGGAGCGCTGCGCCTCGCGCAGGTCGGTCATTTCGATCAGCGAGTTGACGTTCGGATATTGCACATTGCCGTTTGCGTCGGCGGATGGATGCCCGGGCTCGTGCTTGACGCGGAAATTGCTCTGATCGGTGTTCACCGGGCCAAGGCGGACCACGCGCGCATCGAGCGTGCGGTCGAGTTCCGTCCGGAAGGTCGGGATGCGCCGCCGGTAGGGCTCGGCGCCGGCGTTCGGCGCCGTCGAATTGGCGTTGGCAATGTTCTCGGAGATCACGCGCATGCGTCCGGCCTGGGCGCGCAGTCCGGACGCGGCGATGGCGAGCGATTTCACGAAATCCATGGGATGCCTCAACCCGACTTGCCGAGCGCGATCTTGATGAGCGCGAGGCTGCGGCTGTAGAGCGAACTCACGGCCTGGTAGTCCATCTGGTTGGCGGCGACCTTCATCATCTCCTCCTCGAGATGGACGGCATTGCCCGCCGGCCGAATCGCGAAGGCCTGCTGCTCGGTGCGGAAACGCGCTTCACCGCCGACCCGGCTCAGATGCGCCGGATCGGTCTTGGCAAGGACGAACGCACCGGCCCGTTCGAGGGCGCGATCGAACTGCGGCTCGACGAGTTCGCGCGGACGAAAGCCTGGCGTGTCGGCATTGGCCACGTTCTCGGCGAGGACGCGCTGGCGCTCCTGATGCCAGTGCATGCGCGTGCGCAGCATGGAGAAGATCGGTATATCGGTAACGGCCATGGTTGCTCGCCCGGGTGCAACGGTCCCCTCACGCGGCAAAGATTGCCCAACCTATGGTTAACGCCCGGTAAATTCCGGTACCGCCATCGCCACGCCACGAATGAAGCGTTAACCAAGTCGGGGGGCGAATCGGCGATTCCACGCTTGTCAAGCGCAATTTCGTGTTAAGGATTCGTTAGCGCCTCGAACGGTAAATCTTGCCGGCGGCGTTAACCTTCCGGTGAGTCGGCGCGGCTGGCGGCCAGTAGCATGATCCCGAAAAGTCGGCAGACTTTTCGGGCAAGATCATGCGACCAGACAAAGTGAAAATGAGCGTGATTGATGCAACCTGAAGCAGTCGCGCTCTGAACGCGTAAGAGAGGATCGGCGGACATGCCCGAATTGCCGCTTCCAGCGAAATTCTTCATCGCCTTCGTGATCGTGTTGGCGCTGATCGGCGGTGTCGCCTGGCTGGTGCGCCGCTTCGGCGTCGGCGCGCTCAATCCATCGTCAGGGCGCGGCCGCCAATCCCGGCTCGGCGTGATCGAAGCGGCTGCCGTCGACACCAGGCGCCGGCTGGTGCTGGTCAGGCGCGACAATGTCGAGCACCTGATCATGCTTGGCGGACCGACCGATCTGGTGGTCGAGGCGAATATTGTGCGCGCGCATGCGGCTCCCGTGCGTGAACCGGTGCCGCCGCGTGCGCCGGAACCGGCGGTTCGGCCGGGTGCGGAGGAAGGCCTGTGGCCCCCGGCGCCCGAACCTGCTTTCCGTGCTCCGCGCGGACCGGAGCGGCCTCCCGTGCCGCCGGCCGTTGTCGATGACCTGCCGCTACAGCCGCATCCCGAGCCCGCTCCGCGCCCGCCGTCGGGCGACCGGCTTTCCGGGCTGGCTGCAGAGTTTGGGCGTGCCGGACCCCGTAGTGAGCCTCCGCCGGCTCCGCGCCCCGCGCCCGAGGCGCCGCGTCGCCAAGCCGAGCCGCGGCGGGCGCCTGCCGCGCCCCCACGGGCCGCCCCGGTCGCTCCGGCCGCCGCCCCGGAAGAGGCACAGGCGAGCGACCGGCATCTCGCCGCCATGGCCCAGCAGCTCGAAGCGGCGCTGCGCCGTCCCGGCGCCGCTGCCGGCGGCCGCGAGAGTATTGCCGGCGAGCCGCCTGCCCCGGCGCCTGGCGCCCGGCGGCCGGCGACCGAGCCTCGTCCGACTCCGGAGCCGCGCGAACAGCGTTCCTCGCTGTTAGAGCGCGCCAAGCAGTCACGTTCCAGCGCAGCGCACGCCCCACCGCGCGCACGTCCGGCTGAACCGGCCGATGCCCGCGGCGAAGTGGAGCAAAGCGCCGCCGCCTCCACTTCCGCTGCCACCGCCGCTGCCGCTGCTGCCGCCGAAGCCGCTGCCGAAGCCGCCGAGAGCGTGCCGGCGCCGCCGGCGCCCGAGGCTGCGGCGGCGCACGAGGAACCGGCCGCAGCGCCGAGCGAGCCGGCGGACGCTCCGCCGGTCGAGGCGGATGCGCCGGCCGAGGCCAAACCGCAGAGCCTCGAGGAGGAGATGGCCAACCTCCTCGGCCGCTCCCCCGGGAGGACGTGACGCGCGGATTGCGCGGCCGCCGGGTTCGTCTTGCGACGGTGGTGGTCGGAGTAGGGATACTGACGGCTGCGGCGCCCGCCGCGGCTCAGGATATCAGCGTCAGCTTCGGCGAGGGTGCCGGGCTCACCGAGCGCGTGATCCAGCTCATCGCGCTGCTCACCGTTCTTTCGCTCGCGCCCTCCATCCTGGTGATGGTGACCTCGTTCACCCGCATCGTGGTGGTGCTTTCGCTGCTGCGCACTGCGCTCGGCACCGCCACCGCGCCGCCCAACACGGTCCTCATCTCGCTCGCGCTGTTCCTGACCATGTTCGTGATGGGACCGGCGTTCCAGCGTGCTTATGACGTCGGCGTAAAGCCCCTCATGAACAACGAGATCACCGCCGAGCAGGCCTTCGAGCGATCGAGCGAGCCGTTTCGCGGGTTCATGCTCGACAATGTGCGCGAGAAGGACCTCGCGCTCTTCCTCGATATGGCGAACGAGCCGCCGCCGAAATCGGCCGACGACCTCTCGCTGCGCATCCTTGTTCCCGCCTTCATGATTTCCGAGCTCAAGCGGGCTTTTGAGATCGGCTTTCTGTTGTTCCTACCCTTCCTGATCATCGACCTCGTGGTGGCCTCGGTGCTGATGTCCATGGGCATGATGATGCTGCCGCCGATCGTCGTGTCGCTGCCCTTCAAGCTGATCTTCTTTGTGCTGGTGGACGGCTGGAGCCTCGTCGCCGGCAGCCTGGTGCAGAGCTACCAAGCCGTCACTTAGAGCGCGATCCGTTCAGATTGAATCGATCGCGCTCTAATTTCCTTTGTTTTGCAGCATGATCTTGTCCGAAAAGTCTGCAACTTTTCGGGATCATGCTTCATATTGAATCAGTGGGGCAAGATGTCCCACTCGTCCCCGCGAAAGCGCGCGGATGCGGGGCGCCAGCACAACAAATTAACTCCATTCCCGCTTGCGCGGGAATGGACGGGATTTGGATCGGCCCGAGCTGAAAACTGTTC
>JANQIP010000084.1 GCA_028282095.1 Xanthobacteraceae bacterium
CTATCACCTCCCCCTGAAAGGGGGAGGTCGGCGAGCGGCGCAGGCAAGCTTGCGCAGCCTGCGCAGGCTTGGCTGCGTGCTCGCCGGGAGGGGGTCCACAGGACGGCCTCTGTTGCGGATGGAGTTGCCCCCTCCCCAACCCTCCCCCACTCAAAACGGAGCCGAACACGGGAACACCCGTGTTCGGCGCGGGGGAGGGAGTAAGGCCCTCAAGCCACAGCATGGTTAATCACCGAACTAATCAGCCGGAAATAGTATGAGTTCCGTCTTTTGTTTGATCGCATAATCTTGTCCGAAAAGTCTGCAACTTTTCGGAATCATGCTTTAGCGCCGCCACAACGCTCCGACGAGGAATCCGAGCCCGACGGCGAAGGCAATCGTCGTCAAGGGGCGCTTCTGGATGTTCTCCTCAAGCGCCGCGCCGACATTGTCGGCAGCGTCCGACGCGATGCTCCGTCCGCGATCGCCGATGTCGGAAACGGTCTGTTCCATCTCGCGCATGCGCTTCTTGGCTTCGTCGAGCGCTTGGTCGCTCGTCGCGCTGAGCAGCGTCGACATCTGACCGGCCAGGCGCTTCACGTCCTCGCGCAGGGTCTGCAGGTCCTTAAGGATGTCGTCGGCACTTGCCTTCTGTTCATCTGCGGCATTCATCGAGGTGCTCCAAATCGCTCATCGCACGAAGTCGTTGCATAACGCGACGCCGCGCAAAAAGTTCAAGGACGAACGCGCCGATTGCATGCGTAGCGCCGGCATCAAGCATGTTCCCGAAAGGTCAGCCGACTTTTCGGACGAGATCGCGCGGCAAACAAGAGAATGCCGAAAACATGAGAATAGAACGTGACTGATCTGGCCGACGACGTCATATGGTTTCCAAATGATCGCCTGGTTTAGGCACGGTAACCTTGTTTTCTTTTATTGCGGAAGGTCGCGTGGCAAAGCGATCATTCCGCCGGGACCTTGGCTCCGTGCTGGATTTCGAATGAGCCGCGCTCTGGGAGGCTGCCGCCGATCTCGGAAAAACTCGGACGCCAGCGCTTGAGCCATAGGGAGTTCAGCACGACGGACACCGAAGACATGGCCATCGCCGCACCTGCAAAGGTCGGCGTGAGCAGGCCCGCCGCGGCGAGCGGAATACCGACCACATTGTAGATGAAGGCCCAGAACAGGTTCTGCCTGATCTTGCGCACGGTTCGCCGGGCAATGTCGATGGCCGCGGAGACCAGCCGCGGATCGGAGCGCATCAGCGTGACGCCCGCGGCCTCGACGGCGACGTCGGTGCCGCTGCCGAGCGCGATCCCGACATCGGCGGCGGCAAGGGCCGGGGCATCATTGATGCCGTCGCCGACCATCGCGACCTTCCGGCCCGCGGCCCTCAGTGCCGTGACCGTGGCCTCCTTGTCGGCCGGCTTCACCGAGGCACGGAAGCTCGCAATGCCGAGCTTGTCGGCAACGGCCTTGGCGACCGCCGCGATATCGCCGGTCAGCATCTCCGCCCGCACGCCTTGTGCCGACAGCAACTCGATCGCCTGCGGTGCTTCCCGGCGGATCGGGTCGGCGATGCCGAGCACGCCGAGGGCGCGTCCGTCGGCGGCGACGACCACGGCCGTGCGCGCCATGTGCTCGATGCGCGCGAGCGCCGGCTCGGCTTCGGCCAGGTCGATGCCGAGCTCGTGCATCAATTCCCGGCTGCCGATCGCGAGCTTGCGACCTTCCACGATCCCGGTGACGCCGCGGCCGATCTGCGCCTGCACGTTCTCGGCTGCGGGCAGGTCGATGCCCGACACCGCGGCGACGACGGCTTTGGCGAGCGGATGCTCGCTGCCCTTCTGCACGGCGCCGGCAAGGCGCAGCAGGTCGTCGCGCTCGATCCCGGGCAGGCACACGACGTCGACCAGCGCCGGCCGTCCTTCAGTGAGCGTTCCGGTCTTGTCCAGCACCACCGTGTCGACGACTGCGGCGTGTTCGAGCGCCTCGATATCCTTGACGAGAATGCCGGCGCGTGCCGCAGCGCCGGTGCCGGTGACGAGCGCCGCCGGGGTCGCGAGCCCCAGCGCGCAGGGACAGGCGATGACGAGCACCGACACGGCCGCGATCAGCGCCTGCTCGAAGCCATGGCCGGTCAGGAGCCAAACCGCCAGCGCGCCGAAGGCGATCAGTGTCACGGTCGGCACGAACACGGCGGAAACGCGGTCGACCAGGCGCTGCACCGGCGCCTTGCCGGTTTGCGCGTTCTCCACCATGCGGATGATGCGCGCGAGCGTTGTGTCCTCGCCCACGGCAAGGGCTTCGACGACCAGGCGGCCGGCGCCGTTGAGCGAGCCTGCCGTCACCCGGTCGCCCTCGCGTTTGACGACCGGCAGGCTCTCGCCGGTCACCAGCGACTCGTCGGCCTCGCTCTCGCCGGCGACAATCGTTCCATCGACCGGGACGCGCTCGCCCGGCTTGATCACGATGCGGTCGCCCGCACTCACCTCTTCGATCCCGACCTCGATCTCGCGGCCATCGCGCAGGACGACGGCCCGTTCCGGCCTGAGCTGCATGAGCGCACGAATGGCCGCCGTGGTGCCGCGCTTGGCGCGCCCCTCCAGCCATTTGCCGAACATCACGAAGGTGATGACCGCGGCGGCGCCCTCAAAGTAAAGATGCCCGATCGAATCGGCGCCGCGCGTTACCACCATATAGGCGCTGAAAGCATAGGCCGCCGTGGTGCCGAGCGCGACCAGCAGGTCCATATTGCCGGAATAGGCACGCAGCGCCTTGAAGGCCGCCTGATAGAAACGCGCCCCGACCACGAACTGGACCGGCGTTGCCAGCGCAAACTGAAGCCATGGATTGGGATGAAGGTCCACGCCGAACGGCATCGCGAGCATCGGCAACACAAGCGGCGCGGTGAGCGCAGCCGATACAAGAAGCAGCACAAGCTGATTTCGTTCAGCCGCGACACGCTCGGCCTCCTGTGCCTGGTCCTTGCGGCGGCGGTCCGCTGACGAGGACTGGCGCGGCTCGGCCCGGAAACCGATTCGCGCCACCGCCGCCGATAATTCCGCCGGTGTAACGGCCGGGGACTGCAGCGCGACATCGGCGCGTTCGAGCGCGAGATTGACGTTCGCCTGCGCCACGCCCGGCACCTGCTTCAAGGCCGTTTCGACCCGCGTGGCACAGGCGGCGCAGGTCATGCCGCCAATGTCGAGCACGACGTGGGACGGTGGCGCAACCGCTTCAGCCGGATGCTCCTCGGCTCTGGTCGCGAGGGTAACGGACATCAGCCTATCGCCTTTGTTTAGATCTGAAGCATGATCCCGAAGAGTTGCAGATATTTCGGACAGGATCACGCGAACAGAGAAAGAGAAATAGAGCGCGATCGATTCAATCTGAATGAACGGCGCTTTAGAGATGGCGATCGCTGGCCGGTCGCGCAACACGGGCGCGGGCGCGAGGACGCTGCTCGTTTTTCCGCTGAAAGCATGCCGCTGGGACGGTATGGCGAGCCCGTCGCGGGTCGCGATCAGATCATCCGTTCGGTGACCATGTAGCCGGTGAGCAGCGCGAGGCCGAAGCCGAGCACCAGCAGTGCAGCACCGGCCTCGATGCCGCGCATCACGAGAACGCCGGTACCGGCGCGATGCATGGTGATCCGCTTGGCGAGACCCTTCGCTCCTAACGCAAAGGTCGCGATCGCCGCAACGGTGATAGCGGTGCCGAGCCCCATCACGAAGGTCGAAGCAATACCCGCCCAGAACAGTCCTTGCGCCAGCGCAAAGACGAGAACGAGGATGGCGCCCGAGCACGGCCGCAATCCGACTGCGATGATCGCCGCGAGGCCTCGCTTCCAACCGCCGGGGCCGGCAAGGTCCTCGGGCATCGGTCCGTGCGAATGGCCGCATGATGTCTCGTCATGCCGATGGTTGTGATCAGGCGAGGCCGCATGGCCGCAATGATCGTGCGCGTGATCGGCGGCAGCGTGAGTGTGTACCACCGCGTGGCCGCAATGATCGTGCGCGTGGTCGGCCGTTGCGTGAGCATGAGCCACCGCGTGGCCGGAATGGTCGTGCGAATGATCGGCCGCTGCGTAAGCGTGAGCCACCGCGTGACCGGGATGAACGCGCGCGTGGTCGGCGGCAACGTGAGCGTGCTCCGCCGCGTGGCCGCAATGATCGTGCGCGTGGTCGGCCGCCGCGTGAGCGTGAGCCACCGCGGGGCCGGAATGAACGTGCGCGTGGTCGGCGGCAGCGTGAGCGTGCTCCGCCGCGCCGGTATGCGCATGATGGTGATCGCTATGCGTGTGATGGTGATTGTGGCCGGCGGGCCGGCGCGTCCACCATTCATGCACAGCGCGAATCAGCGCTTTGCCCTTGACCCAGGTCAGCCGCGCGCCGATCAGCGCAATCAGCGCATAGCTTACCGTCTCGACCACTCGGACGGTCTGGTTCATCTCCCTCGCCGTCGCATTAAGGGCAGCCGCGGCGATGCCGACGACCACCACCGCGACCAGCGCCTGCAGCAGCGAAGAGGCGAAGGACAGTGTGATGCCGCGCCGCCAGGTCTCCTCATTGGCGAGCAAATAGGAGGAAATGACCGCCTTGCCGTGTCCGGGACCGGCGGCGTGGAATACGCCATAGAGGAAGGACACGCCGAGCAGGCCCCACACTGCGGTGCCTTCAACCTTCGCGGCGCGAATGAGGCCCGAGAGCGCGCGGTAGAATTCGGACTGTTTGGCGAGCACCCAGCCGACGATTCCACCGAACTCGGCCGGTGGCGGCGGCGAAGGGCGCCCCAATGCAAATGGCGATGTCTGCGCAAGGGCTGCGTCGCAGGCACAAGCAACGGCAATGATCGCAAGAACCGCGGCTGCGATCGCGGGCACGTCCCGATGCGTTACGGGCATTTCACCGAGACTTTGTTGGCGAACATGGCGCCGAAATTTTCTGCATCGGCCGTGGCGAAAAACTCCTCGCCGAGATTTCGGATCTCGGCGGCCAGCTCGGCCTGGGTGGGCTTGTCGAGCGCGAACTGGCAATTGGACGGTGCGTTCGTCAGCACCAGCGGCTTGTCCTCGGCAAAACTGAAATCGACGAAATAGGTCGGATCGTACACTTCGAGATCGGCTGTACGCATTTTTGCCGGCGCCTTGAGCGGCAAGGTGAAATGCAGAGACAGTAGCGAATCCTTGTATTCGGCCCAGTAATTGACCGGCTCGGAAAAGGCGATGGACTTGCCGTCCAGCTTGGCGAAGGTGAAATAGTCGAACTCCTTCAGCCCTATGACGTTCTCCGCCGCGAGGGGTGCCAGTTCCTCGCGCGTGAACACGCCCCGCTGCTTTGATTCGAGTCCTTGCGTCGCAAAGGCCGAATACATGTCGTCGAAGGTCCAAACGTGCCGAACACCGATCACCATACCATTCGGCGCATAGATGAGTTCGCTCTTCATGCTGACCCAGACATGCGGATGTGCGGCTGCCGGAGACGAGCTGATGGTCGTTGCGGCGGCCATAAGGGCCGCTATGGCAAGGAGGCTACGCAACATTGAGTTCGTGCGTCTGGCCACGTCCGGTTCCCCCCAAGGTCATGCACCCGGTCCGAACACCCGGCGCGCCGAATCCAAGATAGCTGCTTGTGGGGCGGAACGAAGGCGCGCAGCCTACCCCATTGGGTTTCATCGTATATTCATTGGATTTACGGCCGGTTGCGTTGCCGTCTTGCCGCAGTCAGGGCAACCGCCGGGCTGGGATGCTCATCCGGCAGCCCGATCACACTTTGGTTGAGTTAATACAATCTTAAAGTGTGATATTGGGCCGACATTGATTCCAACCGCGGGGCTTTCCGGATGCCGCGGCGGCAACGGTCGGCGCGTGCCGCTTGTCATCCTCATTAGGTGTCGACGCGCAGCTACGCTGCGCTCCTCACCATGAGCGCGAGGAAGGTTTGGCAACTCTTCGGGATCATGCTCCCAGTTCCCGAGAAAGCCGTAAACCGCGTCAGTGCGCCTCGTCCCAATTGTTGGCGGCGCGGGCATCGACATGCAGCGGAACGGACAGCGACACGGCCGGCATCGGCGCGTCCTCCATCACCTTTTTTATTACCGGCAGGGTCGCCTCGACTTCGGCCTCGGGCAGCTCGAACACCAGTTCGTCATGCACCTGCAGGAGCATCTGCGCCGAGAGCTTCGCCTTGGCGAAGGCTCCCTCCATGCGGATCATGGCGCGGCGAATGATGTCGGCCGCCGTGCCCTGCAGCCGCGCGTTCACGGCAGCACGTTCGTTGAAGGCACGCAGCGACGGGTTCGATGCCGCGATGTCGGGATAATGGCACTTGCGGCCGAACAGCGTGAGGACATAGCCGTTCTTGCGGCAAAACTCCTTGCTCGTCTCCATGAAGTCGCGGATGCCGGGGAAGCGCTCGAAGTACTTCTTGATGTAGGCGCCGGCCTCCTCGCGCGGGATGCCGAGCTGGTTGGCGAGCCCGAACGCGGAAATGCCGTAGATAATGCCGAAATTGATCGCCTTGGCGCGCCGGCGCACCTCGCCGGGCATGTTGGCCACCGGCACGCTGAATATTTCCGAAGCCGTCATGGCGTGGATGTCGAGCCCGTCGCTGAACGCGGCCTTCAGCGGGGCGATGTCGGCGATCTCGGCGAGCAGCCGCAGCTCGATCTGCGAGTAATCGGCGGAGACGAGCTTCATGCCCTCGCCGGCAACAAAGGCCCGGCGGATCTTCCGCCCCTCCTCGGTGCGGATCGGGATGTTCTGCAGATTGGGCTCGGCCGAGGACAGGCGGCCCGTCGTGGTGGCGGCGAGCGCGTAGGACGTATGCACGCGCGACGTCGCCGGATTGACATGGGCGGGAAGCTGGTCGGTGTAGGTCGATTTCAGCTTGGTGAGCTGGCGCCATTCGAGGATCTTCACCGGCAGCGCATGGCCTTCCTCGGCAAGGTCGTCGAGCACGGAGGCCGAGGTCGACCAGGCGCCGGTCTTGGTCTTCTTGGCGCCGGGCAGCTTGAACTTGCCGAACAATATGTCGCCGAGCTGCTTGGGGCTGCCGGGATTGAACGGCTCGCCGGCAAGCGCCTGCGCCTCGTGCTCGAGCGCCGCCGCCTTCTGCGCGAACTCGCCGGTGAGGCGCGACAGCACCGCCCGATCGATCGAAATGCCGCGGCGCTCCATGCGCATGAGCACCGGCACCAGCGGCCGTTCGAGCGTCTCGTAGACCGTGTTCACATGCTCGGCGACAAGTCGCGACTTGAACAGCCGCCACAGACGCAGTGCGAGATCGGCCCGTTCTGCGCAATAGGGCAGGGCGCGGGCGACCTCGACCTGTTCGAAGGGAATGAGCGTGCGGCCCTTGCCGACAATCTCGGCGAGCGGGAGCGCCGAATGATGCAGGTGCCGGGTTGCAAGCTCAGCCAGACCATGCGCGCCGGTGCCGGAGTCGAGCACATAGGACATGAGCTGCACGTCATCGAATGCGATGAGATCGATGTCGTGAGCGGCGAACGCATGCAGGCTCGTTTTCAGATCGTGACCGATCTTGAGCACGCCTGCATTCTCGAGCAGCGGCTTGAGGCAGGCGAGGGCGTCATTAAGAGGAATCTGACCCGGCATGAGACCGCCGCCCGCGAGCAGATCATCCCCGGCGCGATGGCCGAGCGGGATATAGCAGGCCCGGTCGGACGCGAGCGCCAGCGAGATCCCGACGACCTGCGCGGCCATCGGGTCAGGCGATGCGGTGACGACGTCGAACGCGACAAAGCCCTGATCGCTCGCCGCAGCGATCCATTGCTTGAGGGTCCCGAGGTCGACAACGACCTCGTAGCGCGTGCGGTCGATCGCGGTGCGAGCGGCCTCCGCGATCCGCGCCATCGCAAGGTCCCGCGGCGTAAAAACGGCACCGGGTGAGTCAGCCGCCGCGCCTCCGCCCCGGCGTTTCTGGCCGGCGCCGCGCCGTTCGCCCTTGCCCGGCGTCGCGCCATCGGCCGCCGACACTGGCCCGGCGAGCGGGAGCTCGCCTTGCCGGGTCGGGCGTGCCATCTCGACCGGCTCCTCGCCGCGGGCGCCATCCTCGCCTGCCTCGGGCGAGATTGACGGCGCCACTTCGCCGGAGCCCGCGCCCGGGCGCAGTTCGGGGTCGGCTTCGATCTCATTGAGATCGGCGCCGGTTGCTTCGGCGACCCGGCGCGTCAGTGTGGTGAACTCCATCGCCTTGAGGAAGGCGATGAGTTTTGGCGCATCCGTCCCGTCGAGCTTGAGGTCGCGTAGCGGGCAGGCAAGATCGACATGATCGTCGAGCAGCACCAGCCGCCTTGACAGCCTTGCCTGTTCGGCGAAATCGATCAGCGATTGCCGGCGTTTCTCCTGTTTGATCTCTCCGGAGCGCGAAAGCAGTGCTTCAAGGTCGCCATAATCGCCGATAAGCTGCGCCGCCGTCTTCACGCCGATGCCGGGCACGCCCGGCACGTTGTCGGTCGCGTCTCCGATCAGCGCCTGCACGTCCGGCATCTTCTCCGGCGGCACGCCGAAGCGCTCGATCACCTCGGCGCGGCCGATGCGCCGCTCATTGCCGGGCATCGGGTCGTACATCACAACGCCGTCGCGCACGAGCTGCATCAGGTCCTTGTCGCCGGCGACGATGGTGACGTCCGCACCCGCGTCGCGCGCGAGGCGCGCATAGGTCGCGATCAGATCGTCGGCCTCAAAACCCTCCTGCTCGATCGGAATGAGGCCGAAGGCGCGCACCGCGTCGCGCATCAGCGGGAATTGCGGGACCAGTTCGTCGGGCGGCTCGGGGCGGTGGCCCTTGTAGTCCCCGTAGATGTCGTTGCGGAAACTCTTGCCGGAATAGTCGAACACCACCGCGAGATGGCTCGGGTGCACCTCGTTCAGGCCCTCGCGCAGGATCTTCCACAGCATGTTGCAGAAAGTCAGCACGCCGCCGATCGGCAGCCCGTCCGAGCGGGTGAACGAACGTCCGCGGCTCTGCGCCGCCTTGAACATGGCGAAATAGGCACGGAACACAAAGGACGACCCGTCGATCAGGAAGACGTGGTCACCTTTTTTCATCGGAGGCGATTGGGCGGCGGTGGACATGCTCAGATCAATATGTAGGTGCGTGTCTTGCCATACCACCGTCGGCCGGCCCGCGCCCAGGGGCTTCACGCATGATCGGGAAAAACTGGCGGGCTTCTTTCGCCCTCATGGTGAGGAGCGCAGCTTGCACCTTGTAGGGTGGGTTGGGCGCGCGCGCCGTAACCCACCGTGGAAAGGCCAGCCATAGAAGCAATATTGGCGGTGGGTTACGCGCCTTCGGCGCTAACCCACCCTACGCGCTGTCAGGAGCATGATCCCGAAAAACTGGCAGGTTTTTCGGACAAGATCTTGCGATCAGATCGAAAGAAAGGACGTGCTGTTGATTCAACCCGACCAACCATGATTTCGCGGCTCCGGTTGAGTTCACGCGCCCCCTCCCGTCTCGTAGCAGCCAGGCATGCGCAGGCTGCGCAAGCTTGCCTGCGGTGCTCGACTCCCTCCCCCGCGCCGAACGCGGGTGTTCCCGTGTTCGGCTCTGTTTTGAATGGCCCAAGTCGGGAACACCCGACTTGGGCTGGGGGAGGGTTGGGGAGGGGGTGATTTCATCCGGGTACAGACACGGAAACGCCCGCCATGACATTCGCCGACCCGCTGCCGATCGATGAGGCTCTGCCGGCCCTCTTAACCGCACTCAGGGCCCATGACACGGCGGTGCTGGTCGCGCCGCCCGGAGCCGGCAAGACGACACGCGTTCCGCTGGTGCTCGGTCAAGAGCCGTGGGTGCGGGACCGCAAACTCCTGGTGCTGGAGCCGCGACGGCTTGCCGCGCGCGCGGCCGCGACCCGCATGGCCGCTACCCTAGGCGAGGCGGTGGGCGAGACGGTCGGCTATCGCGTGCGTTTCGGCTCAAAAATCTCGCGCAAGACCCGCATCGAGGTCGTCACCGAAGGCGTGTTCACGCGCATGGTGCTCGATGATCCAATTCTCGAAGACGTCGCGGCCGTGCTGTTCGATGAGTTCCACGAGCGTTCGCTCGACGCCGATCTCGGCCTGGCGCTTGCCCGCGATGTCCAAGAAGGCCTTCGCGAGGATCTCAAGCTCATCATCATGTCGGCAACGATCGACGGCGCGCGCATTGCGGCCCGGCTCGGCGAAGCACCGCTGATCTCGAGCGAGGGACGCGCCTTCCCGGTCGAAACGCGGTATCTCGGCCGCGATCCGGGCCGGCCGATCGAGCCGCAGGTGGCCGGTGCGGCCTTGCGCGCTTTGCGTTCCGAGCACGGCTCGCTCCTCGTCTTCCTGCCCGGCGCCGCCGAAATCCGCCGCGTGGAACGGCTGCTCGGCGATGAGCTGCGCGATGGCGCAACCGACGTCGTTCCGCTTTTCGGCGCGCTCGATGCGCAGGCGCAGGACCGCGCGATCGCGCCCGCGCCTGCCGGCCGGCGCAAGGTCGTGCTCTCAACCTCGATCGCCGAAACGTCGCTCACCATCGAGGGCGTGCGTGTGGTGGTCGACAGCGGGTTTGCGCGCGTGCCGCGCTACGAGCCCGATCTCGGGCTCACCCGGCTGGAGACCGTGCGGGTATCGCGCGCGGCCGCCGACCAGCGGCGCGGGCGCGCCGGTCGCACCGAACCGGGCGTGTGCTATCGGCTGTGGGACGAACGCGAGACCGGCTCGCTCGCGCCCTTTGCCATGCCGGAAATCCGTGCCGCCGACCTTTCCTCTTTCGTGCTCGACCTTGCCTCTTGGGGCGTGAGCGATCCGGGCCGGCTGCTTTTTCTCGATCCGCCGCCCGAGCCGGCACTCGCCGAAGCAAGGGTGCTGCTGCGCGACCTCGGTGCGCTCGATGCGCAGGGACGGATCACCGATACCGGCCATCGGCTGCGGGTGCTGCCGCTGCCGCCTCGGCTCGCGCGCATGGTGCTGGAGGGCGCTGCGCGCGGTGCCGCACGGCTCGCGGCCGAGATCGCGGTGGTACTGACCGAGCCGGGCCTCGGCGGCCAAGACACCGATTTGTGCCACCGCATTGAGTCTCTCCGCCACGACCGCTCGCGCCGGGCCGAGGAAGCACGGGCGATGGCGAATCGATGGGCGGAGGCCGCGCGCGCAAGCACCGCGTCGCTCGCACTGGCTACTGAAAGGGGGAGGTCGGCGCAAAGCACCGGGAGGGGATCGGGCGCCGGGAACCATATCCCTGATGCCGCCGCCGGCGCGTTGCTGGCCCTCGCCTATCCCGATCGCATCGCCAGGAACCGCGGGGGCGCAAGCGGTTCGTTCCTGCTCGCCAATGGGCGCGGGGCGATGATCGAAAAAACCTCGCCGCTCGCCCGCGAGCCGTTCCTGGCGGTTGCCGAGCTCGCCGGCAGCGCCGCGCAGGCCCGCATTCTGCTTGCCGCGCCGATCACGCTTGCCGAAATCGAAGCCTTGTTCGGCCACCGCATCACGGAAGGTGAGGAGATGAGCTTCGATGCCGCTTCGGCGAGCCTGCGCGGCCGGCACGTGCGGCGGCTTGACACCCTCATATTGGCGGAGCAACCGATGAAGCTCGTGCCTGGCGAAGAAACGAAAAGGGTCCTTGCGAGCAGTATCGTCCAGCTCGGGCTCGAAAAGCTCCCCTGGAGCAAGGCGCTGGCGCAATGGCGCGAACGGGTCGATTTCTTGCACCGGCACCAGGGAGGGGACTGGCCGGACCTCTCGGATGCAGCGCTTGCTGCCAATTTAGGCGATTGGCTTGCGCCTGCCCTTGCCGGCAAGACCGCGCTCGGCGAGCTCGGCGCCGAAGAGCTCTCGTCCGCCCTCTACGCCTTGCTCCCATGGAACCTGCGGCACCGGCTCAATCGCGAAGCGCCCACCCATTTCGAGGCGCCGTCGGGTTCGCGCATTCCGATCGACTATGCGGCCGCGGACGGGCCCAAGCTTGCGATCCGCGTCCAGGAGCTGTTCGGGCTCGACCGCCATCCCGCGATCGCCGGCGGCGAGGTTCCCCTTGTCATCGAACTGCTTTCTCCCGCGCATCGACCGGTGCAGATCACCCGCGACCTCCCCGCCTTCTGGCGCGGAAGCTACAAGGCGGTACGCACCGAGATGCGGGGCCGCTATCCGCGCCACCCCTGGCCGGACGACCCACTCGTCGCGACCGCGACGCGACGGGCCAAGCCGCGCGGCACCTGACTGAGCATGATCCCGAAAAGTTGGCAGACTTTTCGGACAAGATCATGCGACAAACAAAAAGCTAAGAGAGCGCGATCGAATCAACCTGAAGCAGTCGCGCTCTAGCTCTCTCGGACGACGTCAGTTCCGTTTTCGCGCCACCAGGTAATCAATGCTGAAGCGGCCGGGGCCGACAGCGAAGAAAGCCAGCAGGCCGCCGAGGATCGCCATGTTCTTGTTGAAAGCGATGGCCTCGGTCCGCCGCGCAGCCTCCTCGAACTCCCAGAAGCGGTGCGCGATGCCGGTCGCAATCAGCACGAACACGATGAGGGCGAGAACGGCGTAACGAGTCCACAGACCGAGAATCAGAAAGAGCCCGAACAGAAACTCGAACACCGCCGCGACCACCGCAAGGCCGGTCGAAAAGGGCACGCCTTTGCCCTCCAGATAGCTGGCAAAGCCCCAAAGGCCGATCATCTTGCCCCAGCCGCCGAGGACAAAAACATAGCCGACGAGGATCCGCGCGATCAGCAGCAGAGAATCCGTGATCCCAGAGCCAAGCGGCAGCACCAAGGGACTGGCATTTTCGCGAGCGGCAGGCACGGGCGATGTGGGAAGCGGTTGGAACATGGGGAAAAGCCTCACTGGTTCTGCTTCACCGAAAACTCGCTTTGGAGCATGATCCCGAAACGTTGGCAGACCGTTCAGGTCAGATCATGCGGCCAAAAGGGCGATAGAGAACGCGACTGGTTCGACCTGCATTTTTCGTGCTCTAACGTCTCACTGGAGCAAATCAACCACGTAAAGAGAATGACAGATGCAGCAATCGGTCGCGTTGGGCGCACCGGTCTGGATTTTGGACACGTACTTTCCATCTGGTAATTCAATCCGGCACGATCCACCAGAGCGCGATTGTCTTAGGTTGAATCAACAGCGCTCCCTGTCTCTTTGCTTGGTCGCATGATCTTATCCGAAAAGTCTGCAACTTTTCTGGATCATGCTCCGGAGTGCGGGAGCTGTGGAGTCACCAAAGAAAACTCCCGCTCTCGCAAGCGGGAGTAGTTTGGACTGAACGGAGGGTGACGTAGTAATTCTCTGTTTTTTCGTATGATCTTGTCCGAAAAACCTGTCGACTTTTCGGGATCATGCGCTCTTGCTGGTCGCGTTTTCTGCGGCGAACCGGATTCCCCTTCGCCGGAAAACGCTCCAATCAGAGCTTCTGCGCAGGCACAATCGCGACTTTGGCGTTACCCCAACTGGGCAACTCGGCACCGTCGCCCCAACGGCGTGGCCGATAGAAGGTATGCACGCCGATCTTGTCGAGCTTGCGCATGGTGCGGACCCACCACGGACGCACCCAATAGGCATGATAATGCGTCGCCTTGCCGACATCGGCCAGCCAGTGTTCGCCGTCGAGGGTCTCGCGCGAGATTCTCGTTGCGCGCTTCCAGGCGCGACGATCCTTGATCGTCTCCGGGATGCCGTCGCAAGCGAATGTGAACTGGCAGGAGAGGTGGCGATGCGCGTTCTGATAGACGACGCCGCACACGGTCGACGGATAATGACGGGAGAACACGCGGTTCAGGACCACTTGGGCGACCGCGATCTGACCCTTGACCACTTCACCGCGCGCTTCGAAGTAGATCGCTTCGGCAAGGCACTTCTCGGCCTTCCGGCGGTCCTTGCCGACGAGGCCAAGGCGGGCGGCGGGGCCGAGCAGCGCCTGTCCCTTGCCGGAAACGACGCCCTTGCCGACGACGGTCTGACCGCCATCGGGATTGAGTGCGGCAAGCCTCACATGGGCCCCATGCGCACCGTCCAAATGCCCGCCGCGACCGGCGTCACCCAAGATCGAGCCTTGCCCCGGCGCCCATCGTTCCATTGTGCCGCCGAGGCCGGCCATCGGTTCCATACCGAGATAGATGCGCCCGGTATAGGCAGCCGGGGGCGACGCGCCCTTATGCTTGGCGGCGGCGGTATCGGATGGTTTGGTTTCGCTGCTCTTGCTGTCGGTCGTCTTGCTGTCGGCCGGTGGTTCGGGCCTTGCGGTTTGCGGGGAAACTGAGATTTCCGCCTTCGGCGTCACGGCGCGCGGCAGCTTGAGATCCGGTGATGCGCTTGCGACGACAATCGCGCGCTCCGGCTTGCGCTCCGGTGCTGCCTCGGTGCTTGCGGCCGATGCTGCGCGCGATGGCGCCGGCTTCTTCGCCGCAGGTTCGGGGGCCTTCACCGCCGCGACTTTCGGCGGCGTGTCCGTCGCGCCGAGCCAAGCCATCGGGGCCGCCGCAAACGCTTCGCTCATCGGAACGGGCGCGGTCATGTCGTCCCATGCCGAGCTCGTTTCGGCGGCGGAGGCGGTTGGAGCCGTCGGAGTGGTCGTGACCACCGGAGCAGAAGGCGCGGCCGGCTCGGGTTTGACTGCGGGCGATAGCGCTGCAAGCTTCTTCGGCTCTTCTATCGGCGTGGACTGTTTCGGCGGCGCGGCTTGTTGCGACGGCACCGCTGCAAGCTCGGCCTTCGCCTCCGGTGCAGATTCGGGACCGGAAGTCGAGGCGGCGGTTTGCGTCTCCGCAGGCGAGGTCGGGATACGGTCGGTGATCGCCTTGCCTTTCGACCGTTTCCGCTTGGCGAGGACACGCGGGATCAGCCGGTCGCCCTTGCGGGCGCGATTGACGGCGGAGAACTCCTCGCGCGGAGCCGTTTGGCTGAGGTCGAGCAGATTGCGCAACGCAACCGAGCCGGTAATGCCGGAAGCGTTGGGATCGAGACTGGCGAGCCGGTCGCCGAGCGGTTCGGGAATGCTCGCGCCAGCCGAACTCGGGACGCTGTAGGTCGCCGCGTGAATACTGCCGAGGGGTGAATTGAGCACGTTTTCGCGCCACCGCTCGCTAAGCGAGGCGCGCTGCGCGATCATCGAAGAAAGATCTTGATAGCCGATCGTCGCCGGAACGGCAGCGCATGTCAGCACGGCAAGGCCGAATGGCGCGGTGAGCCTTTTGAACCGCCTAGGCAACGTCTGTGTTCGCAAGCCCAAGCTCTCTCTCCCCGTGCGTTGCATCCACCTCACATGACGTAATTCTTGCGTTGATTGGTAAATCTGAGGTGAGCGCCTTAGTCGATCATCAACCATGATGAGACATGGTTAATGCTGCGTAAATCATTGGGCTCCGCAGCGATGGCGCGCGAAACACCGGTGACGCCGCGCGTACGCGTCGCCGTTCATCGAACCCGTCTTTTGCTTGCTGAGCGATTTCGCAGGACTTGGAAATCACCACCGCGCCCACGACGGCAACGATGAAATCGAGCGAGCCGATCCATCTTTGCCATCGTGCGCTTGGCGCCCCACACCCCCGTGCTTCGGCGGCAAGTCGATGGTGGCGTTGGTAAACAAAAAGTGAGGCGGCACTGGGGCAGGAGTCGTTGCGAACAGTGCGGATCAATACGGACGCGACTCATACGGATGCGGGGGTGCCCGGCTGCGGTCGCTTCGCCATTGCTGGACGGGAACGAAACGCCGCCACGACGCGGCGAACCGAGACCGATCACGGCGGCGGCGGGCCGTTCACGGCCGCGACCTAATCCGATGCTTCATGATGCGGCACCAACACAAAGAGACGAGCCCAAGCGTTGGTGCCGCATCGCTAGTTGGTTGGACTACCAACTTTTGAACGGGTGCTTTGCGAGCTCGGCATTGTAGAAGCGCTGATCGTGCGTGATCTCATCGCCCAGCCATGCCGGCCGGCTGAAATGCTGGTCGCCGTCGGCAAGTTCGACCTCGGCGACCACCAGGCCGGAATTCTCGCCGGCAAAGACGTCGACCTCCCAAACGACGCCGTCGATCGGAACGTCATGGCGGGTCTTTTCGATCACGGCGCCCTCGCGCAGCCCGAGCAGTTCTTCCGCATCGGGTACCGGAATCGCATATTCATATTCGTGGCGAATGTGGCCGGGCGCCGCCGTCTTGATCGTCAGCATCGCCTTGTTCGCGTCGTCAATGCGGATGCGAATCGACACGTGTCCGTTCTTGGTGAGATAGGCTTGGCGGATGCGGCGCTGTCGCGACACTGCCGGCATCCAGTCCGAGTTGGTCACGCGGAACTTGCGCTCGATCTCTAGAGCCATTGCTGCTCGCTTTGCGTCTGCGTGTTGGTCGATCGGCAGCGGTCCGACGGGCCTGCCGCCAAGCCGCCGCACTGTCCCCGGCTTACACGATCAACGGCACTGTCGGTCGAGCGCGGGCGCTACCGCGAATGCCTGTCGTCGGTTGCCGCGACCGAGCGCGCGATCGCTTCAGGCCGAATCAATCACGCTCTCTTTCTCTAACGTTTATCGCATGATCTTGTCCGAAAAGTCTGCCAACTTTTCGGGATCACGCTCTATGGGGATTTTCAAGCCGCATCATCTGCTTGTGCGCAGGAAAAATGCGCGATCACGCGCCGCGTTCCTGCGCGATCGCGTGAAAGAACGAACCGGTGACGCGGCCGCGGCGACCGCCGGACGGTCCAAGCGGTCGGCCGTCGCCGTCGAAGAGATCGGCCAGGGACGCGTCATCGCCCGCTGCGACGATGCTCGCATAATGGAACTCGTGGCCGCGGATCAACGCACCCTCAGGCCCGATCGAACTGTCGACCGAAAGCCGCGCGGCGCGGTAGCCGAGATGCAGCCGGCGCTGGGCGAAACTCGTCGCATGCCCGAGCAGGCCCGTCATGGCGTGGCGCACGCTGTTCGCGTCCTCGATATATTGACCCAGCACCATGTAGCCGCCGCATTCGCCATGCACCGGCCGCGTCTCGGCAAAGCGTTCGAGCCCCGCGCGGAAACGATTCGCCGCCGCGAGCGCGCCGGCATGCAGTTCGGGATAGCCGCCGGGCAGCCAGCAGCTATCGCAGCCGTCGGGCGGCGCTTGATCGGCGAGCGGCGAGAAGGGGACGATCTCTGCGCCCACCCGGCGCCAGCCTTCTACGAGATGCGGATAGATGAAAGTGAAGGCGGTATCGGATGCGAGCGCGATACGCTGTCCCGGCGGCGCCAGCGCGGGAGCATGCGACGTCGCAGCAACGGCAAGGGGCGAGGCGAGCTTGATCACGGCGTCAAGATCGATGTGGCGTTCGGCGAGGTCGGCGAGTGCTGAAAGTCGTGCATCAAGGTCGGCATGCTCGCCGGCCTGAACGAGACCGAGATGGCGTTCGGGCAGAGCGAGCCGCCCCTCGCGGGGAATCGCGCCAAGAACGGGAATGTTCACGGCTTGCATGGCGTCGGCGACCATTGCGCGGTGGCGGTCGCTTGCAACCTTGTTCAGCACGACGCCGGCAATGCGCACCGCCGGATCATGTGCGGCAAAGCCTTGCGCGACGGGTGCCGCCGATTGCGCCTGGGCGTTGACATCGAGCACCAGAACAACGGGAAGGCGAAAGCGCGCGGCAAGATCGGCGGTCGCGCCGCGCCGGCCGGGCGGCCCGACAAGTCCGTCGAACAGGCCCATGACGCCTTCGATGACGAGCAGGTCGGCGGTGCTCGCGGCCTCGGTGGCGAGCGTATCGAGCAGGTCGGGCGACATCGCCCAGCTATCGAGATTGGCGCTTGCGTTGCCGGTCGCCGCTGCATGGAAGGCCGGATCGATGTAATCGGGCCCCGCCTTGGCGGCGTGCACCCTGAGATCGCGTCTTGCAAGCGCGGCAAGCAATGCGAGCGTCGCCGTGGTCTTGCCGGCGCCCGAGCGCGGTGCGGCGATGACGACGCCGCGTCCCCTCATCGCATCCCCGCAAGGGCAACGATTTGCAAAAGCCGGTCGCGCGCATTGACGATCTCGCCCACGACGACGATGGCGGGCGGTTCGATTGCCGCTTCGCGCACATCGTCCGCCACGCGCCCCAATGTCGAGATCAGAACGCGCTCGGTCGGCAGGGTCGCCGAGGCAATGATGGCCACCGGCATGTCCGGTGCGCAGCCGCCCTGAACCAGCGCGTCCCTGATCGCTTCAAGGCGGTGCATGGCCATGTAAAGAACAAGCGGCTGACCGGTGCGCACGAGCGGTGCCCAATCGAACGCTTCTTCCTCGCCATGCCCGGTCGCAAAGATGATTGCGCGGTTGACGCCGCGCAGTGTTGCCGGGATTGCCGCGCTGGCGAGTGCCGCGAGCCCGGCGGTGACCCCCGGTATCACTCGGAACGGAACCCCGGCATCGGCAAGCGCGCCGGCTTCCTCGCCGCCGCGGCCGAATATGAACGGATCGCCGCCCTTGAGGCGGAGCACGCGCTCGCCGGCGCGCGCAAGCTCGATCAGGCGCCGGCTGATATCGGACTGCGCCGCCGACGGCTTGCCGCCACGCTTGCCGGCGAATTCGAGCCGCGCCTGCGCGCCGGCCATTGCCAGCACGCGCTTATCGACGAGTGCGTCGTGCACGATAACGTCGGCCTGCGCGAGCCCGGCAACCGCATCGAGCGTCAGCAATCCGGGATCGCCGGGCCCTGCTCCGGCAAGCCAGACATGGCCGGGGGCCAAAAGCGGAACGCCCGTCCGCCCCGCGGCGAGGGCTTGATAGGAGGCCATTAGCGCACACTCCCGCCGTAACGGCACTGCGCCGGCGCTCTGTAGTGTTGCGGCACCAACGCTTGAGCTCGTCTCATCGTGTTGGTGCCGCAAACACAAGACATAGAACTAGCTAGTGTTCCGGGCTGACGGTCCGGGATCGGACCGTCAGAGTCGGAACAATAGCGATGGGCATGGTCACGCAAGATCGCCCGCTGCGCCGTGGATCGACCACCGGCGCCTGCGCCGCCGCGGCCGTCATGGCGGCCTGTTCCGCCTTGCCCTCGCTTGTCGCGCGCGAAACGGCGATGCGCGTCGTTGCCGGCCGCGGAATCGCGATCGAGGTCGTCTTGTTCGATCGCGACGGCCGCCTGACCGGCCATGCTCCGTTCGCCAGCCATCACGCTACGCCTCCGCGGAACCTGCGGCGATAGTCCGGATCATAGAGCGCGCTCTCGCGGAACTCCTCCACGGCAAGCGCAGGGCCAATCAGGATCACCGCCGTTCGCTCGATCGGCTGGACTGCGAGCTTCGCGCCGATATCGCCGAGCACGCCGCGCACGATGCGTTGGTCGGGCCAGCTCGCGCGCTCGATCACCACCACCGGGCAATCCGCGCCATAAAACGGGGTCAGCTCCTTAACGATCGTCTCGATCGCATGGATGGCAAGATGCACCACCAGCGTCGCACCGGTCGCGGCGAAACTCGAGAGTTTCTCGCGCTCCGGCATGCGCGAGGCGCGGCCCGGCACGCGGGTGAGCACAACGCTCTGCGCGACCTCCGGCACGGTCAACTCCCGGCCGATGATGGCAGCAGCGGCGGCGAAGGCCGGCACGCCAGGTGTGAGCGTATAGGCAATGCCGTGGCGCTCCAGCCGGCGAATCTGCTCGGCGAGCGCGCTGAACACCGAGAGGTCGCCGGAATGCAGCCGCGCGACGTCGAGGCCCTGCGCATGCGCGGCGACATACTCCGCCTCGATCTCATCGAGGGTCATCGGTGCGGTGTCGACGACGCGCGCGGCGGCCGGGCAATAGGCCAGCAGCTCGGGCGGCACGATCGAGCCGGCATAGAGGCACACCGGACAGCGGGCGAGGAGGTCGCGCCCGCGCACGGTGATGAGGTCGGCGGCACCCGGCCCGGCTCCGATGAAATGCACGGTCACGGCGTGCCTCCCGCCTGCGCAAGCGCGCAGGTCGCCGGCCCCATCGCGATGCGCGGTGCAATCAGCCGCGCCGCCGAGCCGCCGGCGGCGAGCGCTGCAGCTTCCGCGACCGCAGGCACGCCCGCGAATGCCAACACGCGCTCGGAACGCGTCGCTGTGCGCGCGCCCGCAGCTTCGAGATCGCCCTGCGGCACCAGCACCAGCGGCACGCCACGCGCAAGGGCCGCCGCCATGATGCCGCGTTCTCCGCCCTTGAATGCCGGCGTTGCGATGAGTCCGAGCCTGTCCTCACCGAGTCCGGCACGCGCGAGCGCCGCCGCAATCACGGCTTCGATCTCGGCCGCCGACGCACCTTTGCGGCATCCGATGCCGGCGACGATCATGGCTTGACCCAGGTCCATTGCGTGACCGGCATGGCGGGCCGCCAGCCCGTCTTGCCGCCGATTTTTTCAGCGCGTGCGACCGCGATGCGGATGAGATCGCCGCCGAGCGCGCCATGGCTTTCGATCAGCAGGGCCTCGGTCGAAAGCGTCACCGCATTGACGACGAGGCGCCCGCCGCTGCGCAGCGCTGAGATGGCCACATCGAGCACGCCCGGTTCGCTCGCCCCACCGCCGATGAAGACCGCGTCGGGTGTGGCAAGTCCGTCGAATGCGCCGGGCGCCGTGCCTTCGATCACGTCGAGGGCCGGCACGCCGAACGCGGCTGCGTTGCGGCGGATGCGCGCGGCGCGATCGCCGCGGGATTCAACCGCGATCGCGCGCAGCGAGGGGTCCGCCAGCATCCATTCGATCGCAATCGCGCCGCTGCCGGCGCCGATGTCCCACAACAGTTCGCCGCGGCGGGGGGCGAGCGAGGACAGCGTCACTGCACGGATATGGCGCTTGGTGATCTGGCCGTCATGCTCGAACAGGGCATCGGGAAGGCCGGGGGCGCGGGCAAGCAAGCGGGCCTGCGATGAGGCAACAACTTCGATCGCCACGGTGTTGAGCGGGTCGACGTCGTTCAGATCGAAGCTTGCCGCCATGGCGCTACGCATGCGCTCGTGCGACCCGCCGAGCACCTCCAGCACCGTGAGCTTCGAGCCGCCGAAGCCGGTATCGGTCAGAAGTCGCGCCAGCGCCGCCGGCCCGTCAGCATTGGAGGTCAGTGCAAGCAGGCGCGCGCCGGGCTGCAAATGCGGGCGGACGAGATCGAGAGAACGCGCGTGCAAGGAGAGCAGCACCGTCTCGGGCAGTGCCCAGCCCAGCCGCGCGGCGGCGAGGCTGAAAGCCGAAGGCGCCGGGACGGTCAGCATCTCCTGCGGATCGAGATGGCGCATGAGCACGGCGCCGACCCCATGACAGAACGGATCACCCGACGCGAGCACGCATACGGCGCGGCCGCGCGATGCCAGCACTTCCTCGATGCCGCGCTCGAACGGGCGCGGCCATGGCCGCGCCTCTCCGCGGATGAGCGGGCCGGCAAGCTGGAGATGGCGCTCGCCGCCGAATACGATCTCGGCATCCTTCACGAGGCCGCGGGCGACCGGTTTCAATCCCTCCACGCCGTCCTCGCCGATGCCGACGATGGACAGCCAGCGGCGCGGTGCGGCAATGTCGCTCCCAACCGGGTCAGCGAGCGCCATGCGAAAGATCCTCATTCTCGGCGGCACCATCGAAGCGCGGCGGCTGTCCGAACGGCTTGCCGGCCGCAGCGAGTTTGCGGTGATGCTCTCGCTCGCCGGTCGCACGGCGGCGCCCGCCGCGCTGCCGGTCCCGGTACGCATCGGCGGGTTCGGTGGCGCCGAGGGGCTCGCCGCTTACCTCGCGGCCGAGCGCATCGAGGCGCTGATCGACGCCACTCACCCCTACGCCGCCGTGATCTCGGCCAATGCCGCGATTGCTGCCCGTTCGGCCGGCGTGCCGTTGCTCGCATTGCGGCGGTCGCCCTGGGTGCCCGTCGACGGCGATCAATGGATCGACGTCGCCGATGCTGACGAAGCGGTGCACGCGCTCGGCCCTGCGCCGTGCCGCGTCTTCCTTGCGCTCGGCCGGCAGGAGATCGCGCCCTTCGCGCGCGCGCCGCAGCACCATTACCTCGTGCGCAGCGTCGATCCGATCGAGCCGAAACTCGCGGTTCCGCACGCCGACTACATCCTTGCGCGCGGACCCTTCAGTGAAGAAGGAGACCGCGCGCTGCTTACCGCCCATTATATCGATGTTTTGGTGTCCAAGAACAGCGGCGGCAGCGCCACCTATGGCAAGATCGCCGCCGCGCGCGCGCTCGGCGTGCCGGTGATCCTGCTGCGCCGGCCGGTGCTCCCCGATGTGCAGGCAGTTGAGAGCGTGGATGCCGTGCTTGCGTTTCTCGATCATGCGCTCGCCCCGCAGGCTTGGCGCGGCGTATAGACGAGCGGGTTGCGGCCGGGCCGGGCGATCACACGGGTCTCAAAGGACCCGACAATGACGAGGGTCGCCATGTCGGCGTGGCTCGGATCGGCCGTCGCCAGCGTTGCGACCGAGACGCTCTCCTCGGTACGACCCACTGCACGGCCGAAGACCACCGGGGTCGCCGCCGGAAGCTGCTTGCGCAGCCGCTCGAACGCCGCGCCAAGCTGCCAGGGGCGGGCCAGCGAGACCGGGTTATAGAGCGCGAGCACAAAGCCTGCCGCAGCCGCCGCATCGAGCCGGCGTTCGATCAGCTCCCAGGGCTTGAGATTGTCGGACAACGACAGCACGCAAAAATCATGGCCGAGCGGCGCGCCGATGCGGGCTGCGACCGCGAGCATGGCGGTAATGCCGGGAACGATCTTAAGATCGAGTGCACGCCACGCCTCCGGGCCGCTCTCGATCGCGCCGCATACCGCCGCGGCCATTGCGAACACGCCGGGATCACCACCCGAGATGAGCGCAACACGCGCCCCCTCCGCGGCGTGATGCAGCGCGGCGGTGGCGCGAGCGCCTTCCTCGCGATTGTCGGATGCATGACGCGACTGGCCTCGTCGGAGCGGAGCACGCGCAAGGTACGGACCATAGCCATACAGCGCATCGGCGGCAGCGAGCGCGTCCGCTGCTTCCGGCGTGACGAAACGCGCATCACCCGGCCCCAAGCCGATCACGGCGAGATGACCGCTCACGGCTCGCACTCCCAGCCCGGCACCAGAACGACGGCGAAATATGGTGCGTTGTCGTCCGGCTTGTCGATCAGGCGTATCATGATGCTGTCCGCCATGGTGCCGCGCTCGACATAGATCGCCCGCTCGAGGCAGCCCGCCCTTGCGAGTGCGCGCCGTACCTTCGGCAGATGGCGGCCGAGCTTCATCACGACGGCAGCGTCTGCCCCGGTGAGTCGGGACGCCAGCTCGTCCTCCGGCAGCGTGCCGGGCAGCACGATAAAGATATCGTCGCCCTGGGCGATCGGCAGGCCGGCCATCGACCAGCATCCCGACATGCCGGTGACGCCGGCGACAATCTCGGTCGCATAGCGGGCGGAAAGCCGCACATGCAAATGCATGTACGAGCCGTAGAACATCGGGTCGCCCTCCGAGATCACCGCGACGGTATGGCCGCGATCGAGATGGGCGGCAACCGCGGCCGCCGCTGAGTCGAAAAAATCGCGGATGGCGTCGCGATAGTTCGCGCATTCCTTCGGCAGTTCGGTCGTTACCGGATAGAGCAGCGGCAGTTCCGTCACGCCGTTGCGCAGATGCCCGGCCACGATCGTCCTTGCATTGCCGAGCTTTCCGGCCTTGGCGAAATAAGCGACCACGTCGGCCGCGGCGAGGGTGCGCGTCGCCTTCAACGTCAGCAGTTCGGGATCGCCCGGTCCGACCCCGACACCGATGAGCCGCCCGCTCACAAGCCTGCCCTTGCCAGCGCATTGATGGCGGCCGCGGCCATGGCGCTGCCGCCCAGGCGCCCGCGCACGATGAGGAAGGGAACCCCGCGCGGATCGGCGGCGAGCGCTTCCTTCGATTCCGCCGCCCCGACGAAGCCGACCGGCAGGCCGAGAATGGCAGCGGGCTTCGGCGCGCCGGCATCGAGCATTTCGAGCAGGCGGAAAAGGGCGGTCGGTGCATTGCCGATCGCGATCACCGCGCCGGCAAGGCGGTCGGCCCATAGGTCGAGCGCGGCGGCCGTCCGCGTCGTGCCGTGCTGCCGCGCAAGGTCCGGAACGCGCGGATCGTGCAAGGTGCAAATCACCTCATTCCCGGCCGGCAGCCGCGCGCGGGTCACGCCGTGCGCGACCATTTCGGAATCGCACAGGATCGGCGCGCCCTGCACGAGCGCCGTTCGTGCGCCGGTGACGAGTTCGTCGCCGAACACGATATCCCGCGCCGCATCCACCAGACCGCAGGCATGGATCATGCGCACGGCGACCTCGGACTCCTCGGCGGAAAAGCGCGCAAGGTCTGCCTCGGCGCGGATGATCGCGAATGATTGTTCGTAGATTGCGGTGGCATCGCGCAGATACTCACTCATGCGCGCCTTCCTCAAGCAGCGCCGCGATTTTCGCCGTGCCGAGACGGGAAAGGACGGCCGCGGTGTCTTCATCCGGCAGACGCTGCGCGGCGCAGGTTTGCGCGAGCTGCGCTAAGCGCGCGGGCAACGCGTCGGGCGTGAGCGTCGTCAGCGGTCGCGCCTGCGCATCGCCATTGGCCACAATGCCGCAGCGCCCGTCCATGCCGACCAGGGTCATTGCGGCATCGCCTTGATGGGCGCAGCCCTTGCTGCAGCCGGAGAGGTGAACTGCGATCGATCCATTGAGGATCGGTGCGGCAGCCGCCGTGATCGCCGGCGCAACCGCGCGGGTCGGCAGATCGGTCGAGGCGCAATGCGGCGCGCCGGGACAGGCGGCGACCGCGCGCCGCGGATCGCTTGCGCGCGTTACAAAGCCTAACATCTCGGCGAGCATGACCATGAGCCCCAAATCCTTCGGTTCGATCCCGACAACGAGCAGGGCGCGATCGGGAGCCGTGCGTATGCCGCTTGCGCGCACTCTGCTCGCCGACTCCAGCAGGCGCTCGAGCGCGTCGACATCGGTGTGTCCGAATGCAAGGCCGATACCGAGCGCGAGTTTGCCGTTGCGCAGCGGATGTGGACCGATCGGCTCGGCGTGCCGCCGCGGCGGCGGAACCGGCGATGCAATCAACAAGTCCGCAACGGCGGTGTGAAACGGATCAGCCCCTTCGCATTCGATCACCGAGTGCGCCCGCGCCTTAAGCCCGCGCGCCGCCAATACGTCAAGTAGACGAACGGCTGTTTCGACGGCGTCCCCCGGTGCAACCGCGCCGATATGGTTCGCGCTCGCAGCCGTGCCGCCGAGCAGGACATGGAACAGCGCACCGCCGGAGCCGGCGTCTGCGCGCAGGCGAAGGTCCGCCGCGAGCGCGTCGAGATGCAGCCCGCCGCCGCCGTCGACGGCGACCGAGACCTTGGGCGCGAGCCGGCCGCGCAGCCCCGCCGCTCGGATCGCCTCGCGCAATGCGGCGGCAACGGCCACGGCATTGATCGCCTCGGAGGATTCGAGCCCGGCGAGCGGGCTTGCGCGAACCGGAATGCCGTCGGCGACGTCCAAGTCGAGCGTTAAGACCGTATCGGCGAAGACGGCGGCCGAGGCGGCGCTCAAGCCGCGAACCTGGATGCTGCCGCGCGAGGTCACTTCGATGATTCCATTGCCGAGCCGGCGCGCCGCCGCGCACAGGCTGATTGCGGCGTTAAGCGGAATGGTCCGGCCGCCCGGGTTGAGCCGGGCGAGCAGGCCGTCGCCGGTCTGCATCGGCGCGGCAAGGCTCGGGCAGGCGCCGCGGCGGCGGGACGGGATCATGGCGCAGCTCCCGCAGCGGCGAAGTCGGCATCGATATCGTTGCGGCGCGGATGCCAGAAGCCGCGCCGGCGCGCGGCGGCGAGCCGTTCGGCGATCGCGCGTGCAGCCTCCGGGTTTTCGCGCAGCAGGAATTCGCGTACGCGCGGGTCGGCCAAATAGGCGTCGTGCACGAGATCGAACAGCGTGCTCGACACCGTGCCGGTCGTCTCGGCGAAGGCGACGAGCCGGTCGACGGTCTCGGCGAACTCAGCCGCGCCGCGCGGCCCGTGCCGCATCTGGCCGGCGATGAACTGCGGATCGACCGCGCGTGCGCGCACGATCCGCGCCAGCGCCGCTGCAAGCGGCCGCGCACGCGGGCGTTGCGGATCGGTGAGGTCGAGCATGACGAGATCGGCCTTGCGCCCGAGCGCCGCCGCCGCCGCCGCAAATCCGCCGACAAAGGCGACATCCTCGGCGCCTTCCAGAAGATCGCGGGCGGGATCGTCGCTCGAATGGACGAGCAGGTCGGCGCTCGCGACCCGCGCGGCAAAGGCATCCGCTACGTAAGTGCCCTCGCCATCGGCGCCGCCATAGGCATGCGAAGCTGCGGCAAGATAGGCAGCGCCCATCCTCGCGCGATCCTCCTCGCGTCCGAGCATCGACTCGATGCCCGATCCGTAAGCGCCCGGTGCATTGCCGAAGACGCGGGCGAGCGTATGCCCATTGGCGCCGGAGGCGCGTTGGGCCGCGGCGAGGGGATTATCCTCCTCGGATTCCATCCGCCCGGCGACCGCGCGCACGGCCGCGTCGATCAGCGCGATCTGCGCGGGGAAGAGGTCGCGGAACAGGCCGGACACACGCCAGGTCACGTCGATGCGCGGCCGGCCGGTCGCGCCCGTCGGCATCACCTCGATGCCGGTCACGCGGCTGGTGGCGGGGTCCCAGACCGGCCGGCAGCCCATGAAGCTCAGGCCCTGTGCGATCTCCTCGCCGCCGGTGCGCAGCGTCGCGCTGCCCCACAGGTCGACGACGAGCGCGCGCGGCATCTCGCCATGCTGCTGCAGATAGCTGCGCACGACCTCGTCGGCGGCAAGCCGCCCGAGATCCATCGCGGTCGGTGTCGGCAGCGTGCGCGGATCGGCGGTGTAGAGATTGCGCCCGGTCGGCAGCACGTCGCGCCGGCCACGGGCGGGCGAACCGGCGGGGCCGGGGGCGATGCGACGGCCGTCGAGCGCGGCAAGCAGCGCGGCCCGCTCGGACGCCGCGCTGCGAACGGTCTCGTCGGCTGCACCATCCGGCGCGAGGCCATAGACATGCAGCCCGTCCTTGATCGCGAGGTCTTTGAGGTCGCACAGCCAAGCGTCGATGCCGCACAACGCGTCGGTGGAGTCGGTGCTTGCATCGATGCCGGCTTCGCGTGCGAGCCCGGTGCGCTGCGCGGTATCGATGATCAATTGCGCCAGACGCTCGCGGCGGCGGCGGTCTAGGCCCTCCGCCTGCGCATATTCGTCGACGAGGCGCTCCAGTTCGCGGGCTTCGCCCGACAGGCCGCTGTTTGCGAGCGGCGGCGGCAAATGGCCGAGCGTTGCCGCCGCAATGCGCCGCTTGGCCTGCGCGGCCTCGCCGGGATTGCTGACGATGAAGGGATAGACGACCGGCAAGGGTCCGACCACGAGTTCGGGAAAGCAATCCGAACCGAGCGCGACCGCCTTGCCCGGCAGCCATTCGAGCGTGCCATGCGCGCCCATATGCACGAGGGCGTCGACCTTCATCTGTTCGCGCAGCCACAGGCCGAAGGCGAGGAGCGCATGGCGCGGCGGCATCAGCGGATCATGATAATCCGCGCGGCGGGCGTCGGTGCGTCCCCGGTCGGGCGGCAGCGCGACGAGGATATTGCCGAACAGGTATGCGCGGAAACGAAACGCGCCGTCGCGGACATTGGGATCGGCAGCCGGATCGCCCCAGGTGGCTTCGATTTTCGCGACCGCCTCCGCCGGGAGTCCTTGCAGCAGTGCGCCGTAGGCATCGACCGACAGCGCCGGCCCTGCCGGTGCGTCGCGCCCGGCGGTCAGCGCATCGATGAGCGCGCGTGGCGTGTCGGGCACGCCCTCGACGCAATAGCCCTCGGCTGCAAGGTCGGTGAGCAAGGCAACGACGCTTCCCGGCACGTCGAGCCCGACGGCGTAGCCGGTGCGGCCCGGCTGGCCCGGATAGTCAGGCATCAGGACGGCGATGCGCCGTTCGCGCCGTGGCGTGCGCTGCAGCCGCACCAGCGCCGCGACACGGTCTGCCACCATTGCGACGCGGTCGGGCTCGGGCCGGTTGGCGAGCGCGGTGAAGGCGAGCCCGTCCTGCGCCGGCAGCGGGTCCTTGAAAGCGGCCGCGCCGGCGAGCACGCGCCCGTCCAGTTCCGGCAGCACGATATGCATGGCAAGATCGGCGGCGCCCAGCCCGCGCGCATTCTCGCACCAGGCCGCCCGCTTGGTTGTCGCGATCACCGTCTGCAGCACCGGTACGCCGGGTCCGTCGAGCGGCGTGATTTCCCCGGGCCCGCCGCCGGCGGCGAACGCGGTGGTCGCAAGGATGACCGCCGGGTCGAGCCGCACCAGCGCCTCGCGCACGAAACGCGCGCAGTCTTCGTCCTTGAGGCTGGTCACGACCAGCGGCGCTGCCGCGAGGCCGCGCGCGTTCAGAGCATCGCTGAGCGCGTCGATCGGCGCGGTATCGGCCGCAAGCAGCAAGGCGCGGTAGAAGATGACCGGCACGACCGGCCGGCCGGGCACGAGCATGTCTGCGAGCCGGTCGAGACCGACCGCGCCTTCGCTGGGCAGATAAGCGGCGGCACGCGGCACCGGTTGCGGCTCGACCAGATCGAGCGGCGCGCCGGCATGGCGGCCGAGCCGGCGCAGCAGGCCGCGCAGATTCTCCCGCCCGCCCTCGCGGAAGAACCGCAGCAGCGTGTCGAGCTCGGCGCGCGGCAGGGTCGACGCCTCGGCGAGCCGTGGATCGTCGCGATCCTCGCCCGGCAGAATCGCCAGCGCGATCCCGCGTTCGCGGGCAAGCGCGTCCAGCCGCTCGACCCCATAGCGCCACCATTCGAGCCCGCCGAGCAACCGCACCAGGATCACTTTGGCAGCGCCGCCGACCCGATCGATCCACAGATCGACCGACATCGGGTGGCGCAGATCGCGCAAATGCGCGAGCCGCACGCTCGGCAGTGCGGCGCGCTCGGCCGCCCAGGCGGCGCTGAGGCCGGCAAGGTCGGTGTCGGCGAAAGAGAGCACGAGAATGTCACCCGGCTCCTGGCACAGATCGACCGGTTCGACGATCTCATCGAGCGTGGTCGAGCTGGTCGCAAGCAGATGCATCGCTCATCCGGCAAGCGCGCGGGCAATCGCCGCGCGGTCGAGCCCCTTGAGGCCGATGACGACAAGTGCGCCGGCGCGCGCCTCGGCCGCCGCCCATGGGCGATCATACTGGCTCGTCACCCGTGAACCCACCGCCTGCAACATCAGACGCATGGGTTTGCCGGCAACGACGGCAAAGCCCTTCACGCGCAACACGTCGAAGGATTCGGCAAGCGCGGCGATGCGCGCGATTAGTTTCGACGGATCGGCAATCTCGGGCAGCGGCACGACGAAACTGTCGAAATCGTCATGGTCGTGGTCGGGTTCAGCGTCGTGGAGCGTGCGCCGGTTCTCGATATCATCCTCGACGGCAAGGCCGAGGCCGATGAGCGCGGCGGGATCGACCTTGCCGTCGGCGACGGTGACGATCTTCGCCGCGCGCGGCAGGGAGCCGGTCACGGCGTCCATCGCCTTCGCAAGGCCGGGCGCATCGAGCAGGTCGCGCTTGTTCAGCACCACGAGATCGGCGCAGGCGATCTGGTCGGTGAAGACTTCCTCGATCGGGTCGTCATGATCGAGCGCCGGATCGGCGGCCCGCTCGCGCGCGAGCGCGGCAAGATCGGCGGCAACGCGCCCCTCGGCGAGCGCCGGGCCGTCCACCACCGCGACCACGCCGTCGACGGTGACGCGGCTCTTGATCGCCGGCCAGTGGAAGGCCTGCACCAGCGGCTTCGGCAGCGCGAGGCCGGAGGTCTCGATCACGATATGCTCGACCTCGGGTTTGCGCGAGAGGATCAAATCGAGCGCCGGCACGAACTCGTCGGCGACGGTGCAGCACAGGCAGCCATTCGCCAGCTCGACAATGTTCTCCTCGGGACAGGCTTCATCGCCGCAGCCTTTGAGGATCTCGCCGTCGACGCCGACATCGCCGAATTCGTTGACGATCACGGCAAGCCGCCGCCCGTGCGCATTGGCGAGCACATGACGGATCAGGGTTGTCTTGCCGGCGCCGAGAAAGCCGGTCACCACGGTGCAGGGCACGCGCGCAAGGGAGACGGTCATTCGCATTCCTCTTCGAAATCGAGCGGGGGAACGCGGGCAACGAGCCCGCGCTTGAGCGGTTCGGGCCGGCCGCGCCACGGCAGGATGCCTTGGGCGGAACCCGCGAGCAAACGCGCGCCTTCGACCAGCACCTCCCCGCCATCGAGCGCGAGGTCGCCGAAGACATAGGTCCAGGCGCCGTCCGCGCGCAGCGCCGCGGTGGGCCCGTGTGAGCAGTTGGAAAGGCATTTCACGCGGAGCACTCTGACCTCGCTGCCCCGCGCCGCCTTCGCGGCCGAATCCGCGAGCACCGCGCCGGGGCGAAAGCGGCTATCCGGCTGGCCTTGCGGCCGGCAGGTGATACAGACAAAGATCGTCGGATTTCCACCGGTCGGCTCCGCGGTCGTGCCGGGTCCGGCGTCCGTTCCATCGACGAGGGTCACGCGTGTCTCTCCCGAGCTGGAATCCAAGGGCGCCGGAATGCGGATCGACCGGCGCCGCGACACCCCGCCCGGCCCGCGACCGAATCGACGGCAGGTCTCCTGGCTCGCGGGTCGCAGCCCGTTACCGCCTTCCCGGGTTCCGATGAGGTGTCCCAGTGGCTTTGTGGCTTGGGCTCGCCGCCTACAGTTGCGGGGGCAGCTGCGGAATTGGAACGAAGTTCCGCACCGCATTCCCTTTTCGCTCTCGCGTGCGAGAGACCGTCGACGGCAGGGAGTTAATTCTTGCTGCGCCGCATTTGTCAATGCGGATACCGGCGCCGCCGATACCCCAATGCCAAGGCACCGCGGGAAAAACGCTCCTGAGCATGATCTCGAAAAATCGGCAGGCTTTGGGACAAGATCATGCGGTAAAACAAAGAGAAAGGGAGCGCGATCGCTTCGACCTCAAGCGATCGTGCTTTGGCGGCGACCATGTGAATCACTATCTCGAACCGAAAGCCCTGGACTTCCGACCAAGCAACGGAGGACGGGATGGAGTTGTGGCACATCCGCCAATCCGCTCCGCCTCGGTGATTGAGATCGGAGGCCAAGCGCGGCCTGGTTTGTGAGACGCCTCTTGCAGAGGCGCGACCGGTCGAGCCTCGATCGTCGCCAAACCGTGTGCCCTTAAGGCGAGCGAACGACCTTACGACTAAAGGCGCCATTTGCCGCAGCTCCTGCAGTCAGGAAAGAAGCCGATGAGATTCTTGCGACTGGTCAGCGTCTTGATACTCGCCATCGGGCTTGTCGCCGCCGCGGGACCGGGGCCGGCGCAAGCCCAGCGCGGTGGTCTTGCGGACGGGCAGAAGCGCTTCCAGAAGCTCTACGCAGCCGGCAAGTACAAGGAGGCCTTGGCGGTCGCGCGCAAGAACGAGGCGGCGGCGAAGCGCCGCGGGCGCAACAACCTCCCCTATGTCATCGCGCTCAACGACCTCGGCCGCGCGAACCAGGCGCTCGGTCACTACAAGAAGGCGGAGCGCGCGTTCAAACAGGTTGTGAGCATCCTGAAGAAGAACGTTCCGGCGGCCGATCCCAAGCTGATCCAGGCCACCGCCAATCTCGCCAAGGTCAATCTCCTGCTGGGCCGCTATGACCGGGCGGAGACGATGTTCAAGCGCGCACACAAAGCGGCGACGCGCAGGTCCAAGAAGCCGAGCCGGGGACTTGCCACCCTCACGATGAATCTGGGGGACGTCTACCGGTTCCAGGCGCGCTACGAGCAAGCCGAGACCCAGTACAAGCGCGCGCTCGAAATGGCCGAGCAGACCGCCGGTTCCGACAGCATCGAGGTCGCCGACACGCTCAACAATCTGACCAAGATCTACGAGGATCAGGGCCGCTTTGCCGAAGCGGAGACAGCGCTCATCCGTGCCCGCGCGATCAATGAGCGGGTGCGCGGGCCGGATCACCCCGACGTTGCATTCAACATCAACAATCTCGCCCATCTCTACGAGCGGTTGGGCCGCTATGCCGAGGCGGACCGATTGTACCAGCGCGCCATCGCGATGTGGGAGAAGGCGCTCGGCCCCAAGCATCCCGACCTTGCGACGGCGCTGAACAATCTCGCCGTCGTTTATGTCGGCGAAGAGCGCTACGAGGAGGCCGAGCCGCTCTACAAGCGCGCGCTGTCCATCCGCGAAGGCGTGTTCGGACCGAAATCCACCGAGGCGGCGACCATCAACAACAACCTCGCCCAGCTTTACGAGTTTCAGGAGCGCTATGCCGATGTCGAGACCTTCGCCAAGAACGCGCTCGCCGTCGTCGAGAAAACGCTCGGTCCCGACAATCCCGACACCGCCAAAGTCGTCCGCAAGCTCGGCGTCGCCTATGAGGGCCAGGGCCGCCATGGGCAAGCCGAGAAACAGTTCAAGCGCGCGCTCGACATCTTCACCAAGGCCTTCGGTCCGGATCACCGGTTCGTCGCGACCGTGCTGATGTCGCAGGCGCGGCTGTTTGCGCGCGAGCGTCGTTACGATGAAGCCGACGCCGCGCTGAACCGGGCGCTTGCCATCAACGAGAAGACGCGCGGAGCCAACCACCCCGAGGTCGCGCGCGTGCGCCACCGGCTCGCGCGCCTGAACGCCGACCGCGGCGAGCCCGGCCAGGCCCTCGCCCATTCGCGCAAGGCGAGCGCCGCCGTTCTCGCGCATGCCGCGACCGAGATTTCGTCGGGACCGGGCGCCGGCGGCGGCCTGGTGGAGCAGCGCGCCCGCTACTTCGTCACGCATGTCGCCAATGCGGCGGCGGCGGCGCGGGCGGGCCTTGAGTCGAAGTCCGTGCTCGACGAGGAGGCGTTTAAGAACGCCCAGTGGGCGAACCAGTCGGCTGCGGCCGCGGCCATCCAGCAAATGGGCGTGCGCGCCGCTGCCGGCAACGACGCGCTCGCGGCTTTGGTGCGCGAAAACCAGGACCTCACCGCGTTCTGGCGGGCGCGCGACCGCGCCCTCACCGACGCGCTGTCACAGCCGAGCACGCCGGCAAACGCCGCCGTCATTGCGAAGATCCGCAAGCAGATCGCCGAGACCGAACGCAAGCTCGACAAGGTCGCGGCGCGGTTGCGCACAGAGTTCAGCGAGTTTGCGGCGCTGACGCGGCCAAGCCCGATGACGACGCAGGATGTGAGACGACAGCTCGGCGCCGACGAGGGGCTGGTCTTCCTGCTGCCCGGCGAAAACGAAAGCTACGTCTTCGCCGTGACCAGGGAAGGTTACGACTGGAAGACGATTCCGATCGATCTCGACTCGCTTACAGAGAAGATCATCGCTTTCCGGCGTGGACTGTTCGTCGATGCTGCGACCGACCCGGGCCAGCGGCGCGAACGCTTCGATCTTGATGTCGCCCACGCGCTCCATGCCACACTGATCGGTCCGGTCGAGGACCTGGTCAGGGACAAGCGGCACTTGCTCATCGTGCCGTCCGGTCCGTTGACCGCCCTGCCGTTCCATCTGCTGGTGACCGAGAAGCCGGCCGATTACCAGTCGGGCTCGGTTGAAGCCCAGTATCGCGCTGCGGCCTGGCTGATCCGGCGGCATGCCGTAACGGTGCTTCCGTCGGTCGCAAGCCTCAAGGCGCTACGGATGCGCGCTCGCAGGCAGGACAGCGGAAAGCCGCTGCTCGGGTTCGGCGATCCGGTGTTCAGGTCGAACCGAACACCCGGGCCGGCCAAGCGCGAGGGGACGACCCGCAGCCTCGTGACCCGTGCCTATTCCGAGTTCTGGCGTGGCGCCGGCGTCGATCCGGAACAAATCTCAAAGACCTTGCCGCGGCTGGAGGAGACCGCAGACGAGCTGAGGATCATCGCGGACAAGCTCGGCGCCCCGGAAAGCGACATCAAGCTGCGCAAGGAGGCGAGCGAAGCAGCCGTCAAGCATGCGCCGCTCGAGGATTACCGGATCGTCTACTTTGCCACCCATGGGCTTGTCGCCGGCGACATCAAGGGATTGGCGGAGCCGTCGCTCGCGCTCACCATTCCCCGGGAGGCGACCGACGAGGATGACGGCCTGCTCACCGCAAGCGAAATCGCTCAGCTCAAGCTGAATGCCGATTGGGTCGTGCTCTCGGCCTGCAACACCATCGCCGGCGAGAAGCCGGGCGCCGAGGCATTGTCGGGTCTCGCCCGCGCCTTTTTCTATGCCGGCGCACGCGCGCTCCTGGTGTCGCACTGGGCGGTGGAATCGAATGCGGCAACGCGGCTGACGACCTCGACATTCGACATTCTTGCAGCCGATCCCAAGGTCGGCCGCGCCGAAGCGCTGCGGCGTGCCATGCTGGCCTATCTCGAAGACACGTCCGATCCGCGCACAGCCGATCCCGCCTTCTGGGGTCCGTTCTCGATCGTCGGCGAGGGCGCGAAGCTTTGACGAAAGACCGATCCGAAGGGTCATTGGCCAGTTGCCAAAGTATGATCCCGAGATTTCAAGACTATTCGCCTAAAATCATGCGGAAAACAAACAGAATCGAAGCGTAACTGATTCGATCTGAAGGAATCGTGCTTTATTTCCTTTGATTCGCCGCATGATCTTGTCCAATAAGTCTACCAGTTTTTCGGGATCATGCTCGAGACATTTCTCAGCCGGAACCCGTTCGCCGCATAAAACCTGACCAGCAAGAACAATCAAAGGGAATACCGACTTCTTCAATAAAGAATTCATGCCAAGGACTGGCGCGTCAAGCCGAGAGTTTCGACCACAGTCGTTTGATCATCAAGCTAGCCGGCCAAAAAGTTATCGGATTTCGTGGATGTCGTTGCGACAGGTGCGCCCGCCAATACTGTACTTGCCGGGATTTTTGTGTTGCCGACACGCCACGTCGTCACGAAAACATGCGTCACCAACAAGCGCCAGACGCCTTGACGGTTGATCCTACCCCGAGCCTCGTTCAAATTAAGTTGGGGAACCCATTATGGGCTGGGGGGCGTTATCATGAATAGGATTCTGGCCGGTGGCATTGGTTTATTGACGGCGTTCGCTGTTGTGGCACCTGCTTTGGCAGGCGAACCGCCGCCACCGCGACGAGCCGCGCCGGCTCGTGTTGCGCCGCAACCGGAACCGGAGCCCGTACGCCAGGCCAGCAATTGGTCGGGCGGCCAGATCGGCAGCTCCAATGGCGGCAGCTTCTCAAACAACGCCTTCGTCGAACCGGGCTCTTGGATCTGTCCGTCCATCACCACGATCGGCGATGGCTGTCATGAGACGCCGTTCAGCTTTGATGAACGCGCTTCGAGTTTCACGACCGGCGGGTTCCTGGGCTATAATATGCAGTTTGGCGCCATCGTCATCGGTGTCGAGGGCGACATAATGTACAAGGACGCAGAGAGCTCGGTCAGCCAAAGGACCGAGACGTTATTCTATCCTAACAACTACTTCCTGCGAGAAGACGAGTTCCAGGGGACGCTGAAACAGGGCTGGAACGGCTCCGTGCGCGGGCGTATCGGCGTGCTCGTGATGCCGACGGTCCTGGTCTATGGAACCGGCGGATTGGCTTTCGGAAAGGTCAGCGGATCGCTCTCATACAACGGCTACATTTACGATTGCGGCGGCAGCCCTGGGAGTTGCCTTGATCCCTACGGCAGTGCATCGGCAACCACGCACTTCAGCGAGACACGCAGTGGCTACACGGTCGGTGGCGGCATCGAAGTGCAGTTGTTGGGGCCATTGACCGGTAGAATGGAATACCGGTACACCGATCTCGGCAGCTTCACCAAGGGGTTTCCGGTCGACACAGATTGCTCTGGTTGCGTATCTGAGTCCCCAGGCGCAACCATCGATCTGCATCCGACCTCCCATAACTTGACCTTCGGCATCGGCTTGCCGCTTGGCAGCGTGCTCGGCTTGCTGGGCGGTGGATTGGGCTCGCTTTAGAGCCGACCCCTTCGTCATGAATCAAAAGGGCCGGCGGGGCGTGCCGGCCCTTTTTCAGTTCGTTGGGGCGAATCTTCCAACATCGATGACTTGATCGGCAATGGCGTCGCGCACGTCCTCGTCGTGAACGATGGCGATGATGGCAGCTCCCTGTTGCTTCTTCTCGGCGATCAGGTCGACCACGACGGCGCGGTTTGCGGCGTCCAGCGAGGCGGTCGGCTCGTCCAGCAGCAGAACCGGCAGGTCGGGCAGAAAGCCGCGCGCGATGTTGACCCGCTGCTGCTCTCCGCCGGAGAAGGTCGCGGGCGGCAAGGTCCACAGCCATTCCGGGATGTTCAGCCGGCAGAGCAACTCGGCGGCGCGCGCGTACGCTGGGTCGAGCAAGGCGCCGCCCGGATCGAATTGCGTTGCCGTTGAAGCCGGGCTTGCGCCATTTGCTTCCAAGCGGACGCTGTCGCGAGCCGGCTCACGCCTCGCCGGGACACGCTCAAGCGATTCGGCGACCACGGCGAGCGTCGGCACGCGCGGAACGACACGCAGGAACTGGCTGACATAGCCGATGACGCCGCGGCGCAGGGCGAGGATGCGACGCGGCTCCGCGGTTGCGACATCGACGAGGTTTTCTCCGTGCCGCACCAGGATCTCCCCGGCCTCGCAGCGGTAAGCCCCGTAGATCAGTTTGAGGATCGACGATTTTCCGGTGCCCGACGGACCGGCGAGCACAATGCACTGACCGGGCTCGGCGGCGAAGGTGACATCTCTGAGCACGGGCAGGCGAATGCCGCCTTGCAGATGCATGGTGAAGGTCTTGCCGACTCCGGAAAGCTTGAGTGCGAACATGGGTACCGTCATGGCGGCAGAATCGAGGAAACCAGCAGCTGGGTGTAAGGTGCCTGCGGATCGTCGAGCACCTGATCGGTCAGTCCGGTCTCGATCACCGCGCCGCCCTTCATCACCAGGATCCGATGGGCAAGCAGCCGCGCCACCGCGAGATCATGGGTGACGATGACCGCGGCGAGGCCCAGTTCGGCGACGATCCCGCGCAACAGATCGAGCACCCGCGCCTGCACCGACACATCGAGCCCGCCGGTCGGCTCGTCCATGAACACGAGGCGCGGATCGGTCACGAGATTGCGCGCAATCTGCAGCCGTTGCCGCATGCCGCCGGAATAGCCACCCGGCGTCTCATCAATGCGGTCAGGATCGATCTCGACCCGGTCGAGCCAGGAGGCGGCGCTGGCGCGGATGCGGCCGTAATGCCGCCAACCCACGGCCATCAGCCGCTCGCCCACATTGGCGCCGGCCGAAACCGTCATGCGCAGCCCGAGCCTTGAGTCCTGGTGCACATAGCCCCAGTCGGTGCGGAACAGGAAGCGGCGCTCCGCCTCGCTCAATGTCGCGAGGTCGCGGGTGACGCCGTCGCGCATGCGATAACATATGCGACCGGCGTCGGGCGCGAGCTGCGCGGAGAGGAGCTGGAGAAGCGTGGACTTGCCCGAGCCCGACTCGCCGACCACGGCGAGGACTTCGCCTTGATAGAGCGCGAACGAAACATCGCGGCAGCCGAGCCGCTGCCCGTACCATTTCGTCAACCCCTCGGCCACGAGCAGGGGCGGATCGTCGTCGACCAGGGCCGCCGTCACCGCGCTCCCCCTTCCAGCAACACGCGAAAACTGAAGCCGTGGCGCTCGAAGCCAAGCTGCTCATAGAAGGCATGCGCGCGCTCGCGCCTGGCGTTCGACGACAGAGCGAGCTTGTAGCAGCCCTTGTCGCGGCAATAGGCGATGGCGAACGCCATCATCGCCTGCCCGATGCCGCTGCCCTGCCGCCCCGGATCAACCACCACGTCCTCGACGATGCCGGAGGGGGTGCCGAGATGGCCGAGATTGTCCATGATCAGCAGCGCGAAGCTGCCGACGATCCGGCCGTCCTCTTCGGCGACATAGAGCGCATAATCGGGATAGCGCTGGAACCGGTGCAACAGGGCCGCCGCCTCCTCGATCGCAAGCGTTTGGCCGTCATCGATCTCCGGCTGCGCGTAGAGCGCAAGCACGGCGGGCAGGTCGGCTTGTTCCGCCTTGCGGACGCGGAACGGCTCGACGCCGCCCGGGCTCGGCTGCGGGCCGGTTTCGCGTTCGATCCCGCTCACGCGCAGCCTCCCTCGCTGGTGGCGCCTGCCTTGACGACCGAGCCTGCGCTCCGGCGTGTCTCGCAATAGTCGGTGTCCGAACAAACGAACATGCGTCCGCCGCGGTCGTCGGTGATCACCTCGTCGAGGTAACCGTCAGTGGCGCCGCACAGCGCGCAAGTCCCGTCGTGGCGGTAGGGCTCGAACGGGTGATCCTCGAAATCGAGCGAGACGACGCGCGTATGGGGCGGAATGGCATAGATGCGTTTCTCGCGGCCGGCGCCGAACAGTTGCAGGGCCGGGCAATTGTCCATCTTTGGATTGTCGAATTTCGGCGTCGGAGACGGGTCCATCACATAGCGGTCGTCGACTCTCACGGGATAGGCAAAGGTGGTGGCGATGTGCCCGTGCCGGGCGATGTCCTCGTAGAGCTTGACCTGCATGAGACCGTAATCGGCAAGCGCGTGCAGGCGGCGCGTCTCGGTCTCGCGCGGTTCAAGAAACCGGAGCGGCTCGGGGATCGGGACCTGAAACACGATGACCTGGCCGGCCTTCAGCGGACGCTCGGGGATGCGATGCCGGGTCTGGATGACGGTCGCTTCCTCCGTGCTCGTGGTGGTGCGCACGCCCGCGGTCTTCGCAAAAAACTTGCGGATCGACACGGCATTCGTGGTGTCGTCCGAACCCTGGTCGATCACCTTGAGCACATCGTGCGGGCCGAGGATGGCGGCGGTCACCTGCACGCCGCCGGTCCCCCAGCCATAGGGCATCGGCATTTCGCGGCTGGCGAACGGCACCTGATAGCCGGGAATGGCGATCGCCTTGAGGATGGCGCGGCGGATCATCCGCTTGGTCTGCTCGTCGAGATAGGCAAAGTTGTAGGCGGGCGCGTTCATTCCGCCGCCTCCTGCGCGGCCGTGTCGCCCTCGCGCGCGGTCTCCACCTCGGCGGTCGCGCGCATGCGGCGCACGAGGCCGAGCTCGGCCTGGAAGTCGACATAATGCGGCAGCTTCAGGTGCTCCACGAAGCCGGTCGCCTGCACATTGTCGGAATGCGACAGCACGAACTCCTCGTCCTGCGCCGGGGCCTTGACCTCGTCATCGAGCTCGCGGGCGCGCAGCGCGCGGTCGACCAGCGCCATGCTCATGGCCTTGCGCTCGCTATGGCCGAACGACAGCCCATAGCCGCGGGTGAAACAGGGCGGCGCCGAAGCCGAGCCCTTGAACTGGGTGATCATCTGGCACTCGGTCACGGTCAGGCGCCCGAGCGGCAGTGCGAAGCCGGCTTCTTCGGCGAACACCTCGACTTCAACCTCGCCGAGGCGAATTTCGCCGGCGAAGGGATGGTTGCGGCCGTAGCCGCGCTGGGTCGAGTAGCCGAGCGCGAGGAGAAATCCCTCATCGCCGCGCGCGAGATTCTGCAGCCGCACGTCGCGCTCTGCGGGAAAGGCAAGCGGCTCGCGGGTGAGATCGCCGACCGGCGCTTGCGGATCGTCCGCCGGCGCCGGCTCGATCAGCCCTTCCGCTTGCAGGAGATCGGTGACGCGCGGCATTGCAACGGGCGCAGGATCGCCGGTTGCCGGCGGTTCGGGATCGCCGGCTGCGCCTTCGAGCAGGCGATGGGTGTAGTCGAATGTCGGGCCCAGCACCTGGCCACCGGGCAGGTCCTTGAAGGTCGCGGAGATGCGCCGGCGCACCTGCATCGCACCGGTATCGAGCGGGAGTGTCGCGCCGAAGCGCGGCAGGGTGGCGCGGAACGCGCGCAGCAGGAAGATCGCTTCGATCAGATCGCCGCGCGCCTGCTTGATCGCGAGCGCGGCGAGCTCGCGGTCATAGAGCGATCCTTCGGTCATGACGCGATCGACGGCGAGCGCAAGCTGCTCGGAAATCTGTTCCGTCGTCAGCTCGGGCGTATCGCGCGCGCCGCGCCGCTCATGCGCGAGCAGCCGGTGGGCGTTTTCGATGGCGCGCTCGCCGCCCTTCACCGCGACATACATCTCAGACCTCGTCGATCAGCTTTGTGGAGCGCGGCAGCGCCGCAACCCTTGCGTCGGTCACCAGCAGGAGATCGACACCGCGCGGAAACAGCGCACGATTGTGGGCAAGCCGCTGCGGGAAATCCGCCGGCAAGGGCGTGGCGTGCAGGATACGGCGATCCTCGATGCCGGGGCCGCAGAACGCCAACTCGTACCCGTGCTCCAGGCTTGCGACTTGAAGAATGAGCGTTGCCGAACGGTCGGGATATTCCGGCGTGCCGAGCGGAAAAGCATCGAACGGCGGCATGTTCGCGGGGTCGGCCAGGATGGCGAACGCTGCTTGCTGCGGCTCCGTCACGATCGGCGCGCCGGCATGGAAGCGCAGCCAATAGGCGACATCGGTCGGCGCGAACGGATCATCGAGGAAGACCGGCGTGTCCTGATCGAACAAAGTCAGCGCGACCGCGGCGCTCGCGGGCGTCAGTGGCGGCGGCGGCGACAGCATCTGCGGCAGATCGCATAGCGTTGCCGGACGCGCGAGTGCGTCCATGACGCTGCGGAAGACCGACTGCGCCGACAGCACGGGATCGCAGAAGCCGGGAGCGAGCGCCGCCGTCATCTCAGTCTTCCCCGCGCACTAGCGTGAAAAAATCGACGCGCGTTGCGGCTGTGTGTTCCGCGTTCTTTCGCTGCTCGGCTTCAAGGCGCGCGCGCAAGGGCGCAAGCACTTTTTCTTCTAGCGCGCCGCGATAGGGGGCGTACTGGAACAGAGCATCACACAGCGCGACGAGACGCGCCTTCTCGCGGGCGCGCCCGAGCACATAGCCGAACCCGATCTCGCCCGAGGCAAGCCGCACCGCCGCGCGCGAAACCGTGGCTTCGCCGAGATTGAACGCACTGCCGTCGCCGCCGATCCGGCCGCGCACCATGACAAGGCCGGTCTCCGACGGTTTTGCTTCCTCGTGCTCGGGCAGTGCGCCGATCTCAGCTACGAGAGCCGCCAGCTCGTCCCTGTCTGCCTCGACGAGCAGCCGCATCGCGGCACGACGCGCGGCGATCTCTCCATCGCCGTCCGCCGTGCCATCGGCATTCGGTTGCGCCGCGCCGCTTGCCATCACCGAGATGTCCATATGCGTTGTTCTAGATCTCTGTTTGGGCAGGGACGAACCCACCTGCGATTCGATCCCCTTTTTTTGGACGGTCCGATTCCAGGGCCGTGGAGCGGCCGCCTCGAAATGGCTTGAGCTTTGCGCCGCACGACCCGTCGGTCGGCCGCCGCAAGCCCGGAACTCAGACGAGCATGCGGCGAAGCTGGGCGCTGATCACGTCGATGATCATCACCGAGGCGACGATGATGATCATGATCGCCGCGGTCTCGGCATAATTGAAGCTGCGGATGTTCTCGTAGATGGTCTGGCCGATCCCGCCGGCGCCGATAATGCCGAGCACGGTGGCCGAACGCACATTGGTCTCGAACCGGTAGAGCGTGTACGAGGTCCACAACGGCATTACTTGCGGGATCAGTCCGAAGATCACCTCCTGCAGGCGACTGGCGCCGGTTGCGCGGATGCCCTCCACCGGCCGCGGATCGGCGGATTCCACGGCTTCGGAGAACAGCTTGGCGATGATGCCGGTGTTGTGAACGAACAACGCCATCACGCCCGCGAACGGCCCGAGCCCGACCGCCACGACGAACAGCAGCGCGAATACGATTTCATTGATCGCGCGGGATGCGTCCATCAGGCGCCGCGTCGGCTGCACGATCCAGATCGGGCACACATTCGAGGAGCTTAAGATCGCGAACGGAATGCCGAACACGACTGCGAGCGCCGTTCCCCACGCCGCGATCTGAATCGTGACGATCATCTCATCGATGTAAAGCTCCCACTCATGGAAGTTCGGCTGCAGGAAGGCCGATCCGAACTCCGCCATGTTGCGCCAATCGGTGAGGAGATTGGCGGCCTTGCTCATCTCCGCCGGTCCCCAGCTCCAGGCGAGGAACAAAGCGAGCGCCAGCCAGAGGCCGGCGCTGCGCAGGCGGCGTGAAAGCGGCGGGCGCGGAACGACGACGCCGTCGCCGGCCGGCCGGTCAGCCGTCACAGGGATGTTCGACATGGGCGGTCGTAAGGATCAGCTCGAGACTGGACAATCATACTGTTTCCGCCTGATTAGTTCGGTGACGAACTATGCCGTGGGTTGAAGCTCTTGCTCCCTCCCCCGCGCCGAACGCGGGTGTTCCCGTGTTCGGCTCCGTTTCGAGTGGCCCAAGTCGGGAACACCCGACTTGGGCCGGGGGAAGGTTGGGGAGG
>JANQIP010000180.1 GCA_028282095.1 Xanthobacteraceae bacterium
TCCCGAAAAGTTGGCAGACTTTTCGGACAAGATCATGCGACAAAACAAAGAGAAACGGAGCGCGATCGATTCAATCTAAATGGATCGCGCTCTAGAGCATTTTCCGGCGAAGTGGGGACCGGTTCGCCGCAGAAAATGCGACAACCTGAATTAAGGTGCATGATCCCGAGAAGTTGGCGGACTGTTCTCTTGCCTAGTTTGTAGGGTGGGTTAGGCGCGTAGCGCCGTAACCCACCAAAGATGGGCCAGCCACAGGAACGGCCTTACTATTGACGGTGGGCTAGCGCCTTCGGCGCTAACCCACCTAAAGCGTTGCTTGGCGGCAAAGCCGCTGATCCCCGTCCATTTCAGGCAATATTACCTCTCCCCGCTTGCGGGGAGAGGTCGACGCGCGTAGCGCGGCGGGTGAGGGGGCAGCAGCGCATGAAAAGGAATAAGGCCCCTCATCCGGCTCGCGGCGAGTGCCGCTCGCCACCTTCTCCCCGCGAGCGGGGAGAAGGTGCACAGTCGAAGACGGTAGAGATCCTCTCCGGCAAGCACGATCCTGTGGAAGCAGCTCCGCCCGAAAAAAAGCTTCGCCCCCGCAGGGGGGCGAAGCCATGACGTTGCCGGCAAATGCCGCGATCAGTTGGTGCCGCGCAGGGCCGGAGCGCTCGCAGTGCGCCGCTTGCTCATCGGCAGAACGACAACCTTCGCGCCGAGCTTGGTGCGGTTGTAAAGGTCGATGACGTCCCCATTGGTCATGCGGATGCAACCGCTCGATACCCGTTGGCCGATCGTCGACGGCTCATTGGTCCCGTGAATACGGTAGATCGTGCTGCCGAGATAGAGGGCGCGCGCGCCCATCGGATTGCCAGGACCTCCCGCCATAAAGCGAGGCAGATAGGGCTGGCGCCCAAGCATCTCCGGCGGCGGACGCCAATCCGGCCATTTGGTCATCCTGGTGACGCGCTGAGTGCCGGACCAGGTGAAGCCCGTGCGGCCGACACCAATTCCATAACGGATCGCCTGACCTCGGCCGAGCACGAGATAAAGATAGGTATTGGGGGTGTCGACAATGATCGTGCCGGGCGCGTGGGACGTGCGATAGCGCACCGTCCGCCGCTGCAGATGAGCCGGGAGACCGGCCCGCGGCGCCTCGCGCCTATAGTCGTCGCGCAGGTAGCGATCGATTGCCGACGACCTGTAATGATATCCGTTCGCCGCATAGGGTAGCGGCTCGGCCTTGCTCGGCGTGGTCGCCAAACCGGCGCACCCGAAGGCCAATGCGGTGCTGATGATGAGAGAGAGCTTCGCTGAGCGGGCCATGACGCATCCCCCTGTTTTCCCCTCGGCAGAACAGTTGCCATCATAACAACGACGAAGGTGCTAGAAAGTTCCGTTCTTAAATTCGCGTAACTCAAATAATACCTTGCAGTATCAAGAAAATCCTCGGTGTCTCGAACAAGGTAAACTTAACGAAGGCTGCAAGGCTTGTCTGAGCAGTTCTCAGATATACAAACAGCCGGGCTATGCCCGGCTGTCCGCATGGCAGCCAATACTTCTCAACACTTCTTTATCGGCGTGACGAGCGTCCCCTCAGAGAACCGAGGCGAGCTTGATCGTGGTCGGCGCCTCGACCAGGCACTTGCTCAAGATATGCGAGAGCTGGGGCGCAGCGATCGGGCTTGCGGCCGGGTCGCAACCTTCCGGGATTCGCGGCCGCTCGGACTTCTGCGGGGCTGCTCCGGCTGGCTTGCGCTGATCACGCGAGTCGACCGTCGGCTCCGCCGGCTTGTGCGTCGCGGGCACGCTGGTCGTGACCGGCTGCACCGTGCTGCGCGAGGTCTCGCGCACCGTCACCTCCGGCAGCACAACGCCCCTGGTCACCAGCGTCGCATTGGTGAGCGGATCGGTCTTGAAGAGAACGCGTCCGTCGCGATCGCGGTAGATGATGGCGGCGTCGCGGATTCCGACCACCTCGACGGCGGAGATCGTGTGCCGATCGCCCGGCCCCTGCCGGCCGATCGTCAGGCGATCACTTTTTTGTGTTCGATTGACCGAAACCAGCGCCGTCTTCACATCGGCCGACGCGGCTGCATCGCGCAAAACACCCGAGCTCAGATCGCCTGAGAAGCCGACTGCGGCTCCTGCGACCAGAGCGGAAATGCCCACGACCAATAGAGGTTTCAGCTTCAACATCGGTTTGGCCCCGTGCGGTAGACCGTCCCCCTGACGACCTACCCCACTAACGCATTCTTTACGGTTTGGTTCCGTGAGGTCGGTCACGGAGCTCGGCGGACGTGCCGAATGCGCGGCTAGTGTTTCCTTCTCTGACGGTCCGATCCGGACCGTCAGAGAAGGAAACACTAGCTGACCCGATGCTTTGTGATGCGGCACCAACACGATGAGACGAGCTCAAGCGTTGGTGCCGCATCATTAGCCGGGGCGTCAGCGGCCGGCGAGGAGGTGGGACGCGGGAATCAACATCCGACAGCGGACCCCGCTCGGGTCGAAGCTCAGCGCCACCTCGGCATCGAGCGCGCGCGACAGGTTCTTCTCGACCACAAGGCTGCCGAACCCACGGCTGATCGGTGTTGCGACATCGGGGCCGCCGTGCTCGGTCCACACGATCTCGACGCCCTCCTCCCCGCTGCCCTCTGCCAATGGAAGGCGCCGCCAGTTGACCTCGACACGCCCCTGCGGGACCGACAGCGCGCCGAAGCGCTCGGCATTCATCGCGAGTTCGTGAAGGGCGAGGCCGAAACTCTGGGCGGCTGCCGGCTTGAGATGGACGGCGGGTCCGGAGAGGGCGACCCGATCGGCAGTGCCATCGATGTATTTGGCGAGCTGCCGGCGCGTGAGGTCGTTCAGCGATGCGCCATACCAGCCTTCCTGCACCAGCAGATCATGCGAGGTGGCGATCGCCTGCAGGCGGTCGCCGAAGGCGTCGAGGAAATCATCGATGGTCCCGGCATTGCGGGCGGTCTGGCGCGCCATGGACTGAATCACCGCAAGCAGGTTCTTCGATCGGTGGGTCAACTCGCGCATCAAGAGACGCAAATGGCCTTCGCTGGTCTTGCGCTCGGTGATGTCGAACAGCGCGCAGGTCACGCCGGCAATGCTGCCATTGTCGCCGGGGAGCGGCTCGACATGGAGATCGTACCAGCGGGTCTTGTCGGCCTCCTTTATGCTCACTTCGCCGCCCTGCGCGCGCCCGCTCGCAAGCGCCGCGCGCATGAGCGCGCCGAACTGCTCCCGACTCTCCGCCGGCAGGAGCTCCGCATCGACGCGGCCGACAATCTCGTCGACGGTTCGCCCGAACAGCGCATTGCTGATCCAGGTGAAGCGCAGATCGCGATCCTGGTTGAACAGCGTGACATGTGAGCCGCGCAGCGCGATCTCATAGCGGTGCAGCGCGCCCCGCAACTCGTCGGTGAGCCGCTGCTGCTCGCTCTCCAGCGAACGCATGCGTGAGATGTCGATGGCGGCACCGGTGAGACCTTCAACGCCACCGTCGGCCCCGAATGCTGGCTCGACATGCAGGGCATAGAGCGCCCGCCCGCGGGAACTGACCGCACAGACCTCGCAGCTTTCCGACCGGCCGGTCTCGATCACGCGGCGCTTAAGGGCGATCACGGTCTCGGCGACATCTGCCGGCAGGATCTCCCGATCGGTCCGGCCGAGCATCTCGTCAGCGCCTTCGCCGCCGTCGGGATCGTAGACCCAGGTGTAATGCAGGTCGCGGTCCTGCGAGAACGCGTGCACGTAGGCGCCCCGCAGGGCGGTCTCCAGCCGCGCCCTGACCAGATTGAGCTCGTGGGTGCGTTGCTCGACCCGCGTTTCGAGATCGCGCTGCGTCGCTTCCAGCTCCCGCAGCGTGGTCTCATGCCCGGCGACCTCGCGCCGCAACGGGGCGTCCGTATCGGCAGCGGCGACCGCAACCGCGGGCCCCGGGTTTCGCGTCAGTCGTGCCAGCGCGCGCACCAAAAGCACAGCGATCACAGCGCCCAGGATCGCTGTCGCGATCTTGGCTAGTGTCCACCAAACGAGCCCGGACAGATCCGCGCCGGCGAGGTCGACGAGGTGAACTGCCGAGGAGAGAACTGCGAAATACCCGGCGGCCCAAAGGAGCGCACCATGCTGGCCCAAAAAAACGCTCCGGCGCGAGGCGAGCCACAGCACCGACATGACGATTGCAAGCAGGCTGAGCGCGATGACGACACCGGCTCCAAGCGCAAGGAGCGCTTGGACCTCGGGCGACCCAAGGCATGCGACGCCGTCGCAGCCCGAGCCGCCGAGCCGATCGCCGACCGCGCTCATTCCGCCAACTCCGTTTTCGCCCGATCAGTAGGCAATAGTCTTCCGCGTCACGCTGCTGCTTTGATCTCAGACAATGTCAGGATTCGATCGAAGTCGGCGCCGTTCTCGCGTTGGTTGTCTTAGGGTGGCGTTGCAAACATCGTTGTTCGGCGACATCATTCCACGATGCATGACGAGTTCAATGGAAGGAACTTTCCGGCAAGTTCGGTTGTTTCCTTCGCAACGCTCGGAACCGAGCCGACCGGATTTGCCGCCCCTCCCCACCCCGGCTGCGGCTCAAAAGCAGATGGCGTAGAAAAAATCAAAATTTTTTACGGCAATGGGGAACTTTTCACCGAGAGGCACGTTGACAAATTGACCGGCCGCCATTCCCCCTCCCCCCGTGCTCGGCCGGCTATCTAAGGCGTGGCTGACATTTCGTTAGCCACGCCTTTTCTTATTGTATCCCATCATCTTCGCCAGGACGCCCGCGACGTACATCCGCCGGGGCATTCGCGACGGTCGGCCATCACATCGACCAACGCATTGTGGTGGTGTCATCGACGCCGGACCTCGGCGCGCGAGACGTCCGCCTAGCGATCATCGATCCGCGGCTCTTGCCCAATGCAGCCCAGACGAATGCGGCTCCGCCCAATCCGGCCCCGACGGCGCATGCGATCGCTTCACGTCGAGCCGATCGCACTCTCTTTCTCTTTGTTTGGCCGCAGGATCTCGTCCGAAAAGCCTGCCAACTTCTCGGGATCACGCTCCAGCTCACCGACCTGCGGAGTCTTACCTCTCCCCGCTTGCGGCCGCTTGCGGGGAGAGGTCGACGCGCGGAGCGCGGCGGGTGAGGGGCGGCAAACCCCACGCGAAGTCGATGAAGGCCCCTCATCCGGCTCGCGGCAAGAGTCGCTCGCCACCTTCTCCCCGCACGCGGGGAGAAGGTGATCTCCTCTCCGTCATTGCCTGGCTTGACCTGTCTTGTTTGGTCGCATGATCTCGTCTGAAAAGCCCGCAACTTTTTGGGGATCATGCTCTAGTTCAGTCCTGAACCCGCGGCGGCCTTATGGATCGGGCTGTCCGGCCGAAACGCGTGGAAAGCGAAAGCAAAGGTAACGTCATAAGGCACGTCGAGGGTTGAACCATTTGCGCGCCGCTGCACGACGACATTTCCGATGTCGCGCCCGGCGGCGATCCTGCGCCGGTCAAGTGCGGATGTCTGGCCCGGCTCCCATCTGAGCGTGAGGTCGCCTTTCTCGATCACACCTTTTCGGCGCAACAGCACGAGCGACCACGCTTCGTGGCGTCCCGGCGCCGTCTCGACCGCCACCACCCGCTCCATCGGCGCGATGCCTTTCGGTAGCGCGCCGTCATAAAGGAACGGCATCTGTCCGGCGGCGTCGTATCCAACATAAGGGTTGGCGCCATAGTTACGCGCCTCCGGGTTCGCCGGCGCGAGCACCTGTCCGTTGGGGAAGCGTTGCCGAAATCGCTCGAACGATTCGAGCCGCGATGGAATCAGGCGAAGCTGCCGCCCGGTCATTGTGCCGATGATCGCCTCGCCGGTGAACTGCTGCCACCAACTCTCGGTCTGCCGGTCGTACATGACGAGGTCCGAGTGGCGGAGCTTCCCCGTGGTGCCGAAATCCAGCACGCGGCCCTCCACGATGCGGTCGAAGACGAGGGCGGCATTGCAGAGCGGGCAATAGGTGACGGCGACCGGCTTGCTTGCGACCGTGTCGTTGACGATCTCGTGCCACATCAGAACACGCAGCGGATAGGCGCGAGCATCGCCGTCAATGGCGAGCGAGATGACCGGCTCCGTGTCGGCGATGCTGGAAGACCAGCCGGAGCTTGCCCCTTTCGCGAGCCGCTCAAAGCGCGGCGCATCGATCGGCGGAATGCCGTCCTTCGGTGGGCCGCCCGATTTGATCTCGGACAAGGGTACGCTGCGCTTGGCGAAGTCGGTGCGCGGCCACTCGGCCTTCCAATCCAAGGGAACTGCCGCAGCCTGCCGCATATCAGTCATGCCCCATGCGAATGCAACAAGCGCGATTGCCGGCGCCCCGCCGAGAACTCGCCACATGACTGCCCCTTTCGCTCCCCGTCTCCGCCGTTATTGCCGCTCATTGGCCCAAAGTATTATCCCGAAAAACCGGCAGGCTTTCGCGGGATCGTGCGAGAAAACAAAGATAAGGTGAGCGCAACGGCTCACGAAATAGCAATCGCGCTCGCTTGCTCTGTGTTTTGTCCGAAAAGTCTGCCAGTTTTTCGGGATCATGCTCTCGCTCGAACGCAGCAAAACGCGCGCAGCAACGCATCGCTAGCGTTTCCTTCTCTGGCGGTCCGACCCCGGACCGTCAGCCCGTAACACTAGCTAATTCGGTGCTTTGTGATGCGGCACCAACACAATGAGACGGGCTTAAGCGTCGGTGCCGCATCACTAGCCGATGGCGCAAGGCCAAGCCGCACGCCACACGCTGCCGGGACGCCGCGCATGCTTCGCCTCGTCCCTGTTCGCTGTTCAACCGGGAAAAGTTACCTCTGCGCCTCGGCGACGGAGTGAGCCGTGCCATAGTCCCGCATGATTTTGCCGCAGTGCTGCGCAGGAACGTTTCCGCCTTCACAGCGGTTTGCCACCCATCGCGCCGCGTAACAACGCGGTGCTTGAAGCGCGCTCTTTGTTTTCGTCTGCGAGCGATCTGATGGTTCTCACGGTTTCTAACCGACCGCACACAGTCTTGTGACGTCGGTACGCGTAACACCACGGCGAGGCGCCACGTAATCAAGCGCAAGTGCGCAATAGCAGCCACACATCTCATGTCAGGAGAACACGGTGTCCTCGTCAAAGGCTTTCATGTTCGTTCCAACGCTCGGCTTTGCCGCGGTGCTCATCGCGGGACGGGTCGGGCAAACTGCAGGGCGCTTCGAACATATCGCGCAAAGCCGCGCGCTCGGCTGAACCGTTCGGCCGTCTGCGCATTTCTTGTCAATCGGAAAGGTTACCGTCGAGGTTATCAACGTTTCAGAGTTGGCGTTATCGACGGTTTGGAGGTTAAGATGAACAAACGGGTTCTCATCGCTTCTGCACTCGCAACGGCGGTTGCCGCGCCGGTGGCAGCTTCGGCACAAGTGCCCCAGCCGGAGCCGGTTCCGGCATTCAAGGCGGAGAGATGCTACGGGATCGCGCGCGCCGGCGAGAACGATTGTGCCTCGACGGGAAACAATGAATGCGCGCGCACGTCGCGGAAGTCGAACGACCTAAGGGCGTGGATCTATGTTCCTGTCGGCTATTGTCATCGCATCCAAGGCGGCAGCAGGACGCCGAGGCTTTGACGACATTGACTGCGCAGGCGGACATGACCACCTTGCGGCAAGTCGGCGAGAGCCATTCAGCCTCCTGGGCCCGCGAGCACCGCTCGCGGAGCCCTCGACGGCGGCCGTCTTCTGCCCGCATGGACAAGGCCTGGTCCGTGGACAAGGCATGGCCGCCGGCAGAGGACGGGGCCGCGACGGGACGCATGGGCGCCCCGGAAGGCCGAGACGCCAATCCCGAGTGGAGCCGCTTGATGGCGGCGGCTCAGGAGGGCGACAAAGATGCCTATCTGCGTCTGCTCCGCGAGATCGCGCCTTGGCTGCGGCGGGTGGTCGCCCGGCGTCTCTATGGTCCGCTTGCGGCCGAAACCGATGACGTCGTGCAGGATGTACTTCTGTCGATGCATAGCGTCCGTCACACTTATGATCCGGCTCGTCCGTTCTTGCCTTGGCTGATGGCGATCAAACGTCATCGTCTCGCCGACATGATGAGGCGATCGGTTCGGCGCAACACCCATGAGGTGGCCGTCGACTCGCTCGAAGCGGCCTTTGCCGAGGTTGCGGCCGATACCAGCGATTGGGATGCCGTTGACGACAAGGTCGTTCACGCCGCGGTCGCCGAGCTGCCTCCCGCGCAGCGGCGAGCGATCGAGCTTCTCAAGCTGGACGAGATGTCGCTGAACGAAGCCGCGCAGGCGACCGGGCTGAGCGTTGCGGCTCTCAAGGTCGCCACCCATCGGGGAATGAAAGCGCTCCGCGCCTTGCTGGGAAGGCACGCGTAGCCATGGTCGACACGGCCACTTTGATTGAAACCTTGGCACGAGATGCTCGGCCCGTTCGCCGCCTGCCAAATCCCGGCCGGCGCGCGCTTCAATGGCTTACGGTGGCGCTGGCGGTCGTCGCCACGTTCAGCGTCGTCATGGGCGTTCGCCCGGATCTCGCGGGAAAGCTTGCCGATCAGGCCTTCACGCTGCAGCTCATTGCCGGGCTTGCGACCGCCGGGTGTGCGGCGCTTGCCGCGTTCTCTTCCGTCGTTCCCGGGGCGCCGAACTGGGTGCTGTGGCTACCGGCGGCACCGCTGCTCGTTTGGACCGGCAGCCTCGGGCGTCAATGCTGGCAAGATTGGTTCGCTGTCGGGCCGGACGGATTGGGGTTTCGCCCCGACCCGGTCTGCCTGCCGATGATCGCCATGATCGGTGCCGTTCCGGCCATCGCCATGGTGGCGATGGTACGACGCGGGGCGCCGTTGACGCCCCGCCTGACGGTTTGTTTCGGCGCGCTGGCGGCAGGCGCGCTTGCCTATGTCGGACTCCGCCTGGTCCATCCGCAGGACGCCGCCTTCATGGTGCTGGTCTGGCAATTCGGCTCGGTCGTTGTTTTTACATTCGCCTTCGGCTTGTTCGGCCGATGGCTCCTGTCCTGGCGTGCCGTTACGGCGCGCATCCGAGCCGGTTCGCGCCCGATCGATCCAGGTTAAGTTAGATCGCGACGGCTTCAGCTTGGATCACTCGCGCTTCCTTTGGGGCGTGAGTCAATCAGTTCGCGCGATATAGTTTGAAAAGTCGGTAACTTCTCGGGATCATTCGCTATAGCTTCAGCGAGGAAATGGCGACCTTTGCCGTTCCGTTCACCTCGGCAATGACCCGCAGCGTCTTTGCGTCGAACGCGATGTCGACCAGCCGGACGTCCGTGGCGGCCGCTTCGACGCGAAAGCCTGGCTCCTTCCTTGAGAACTCGCTGACGGCCGCGGCGATCTGTGTCTTGGCATCCGCGATGAATGGCTTGAGGTCGATGACGGCCATCTCAGCCAGAGTGTCCCTAAAAAGGGGCAGGGTGGCTTGCGCAGCCTTTCCGAGCAACCCGAAGGCCGCCTGCGATTGAACGTCGACCTCCATGTCGGTGAGCCGAAGGGTCTGCTGCTCGGTATCCAGCACCGGCCGTCCCCAGACATAGATGTCGGCATCGTCGGTCAGGCCGAGCCAGCTCTTGCCCTCCTCGGCCTTGACCCGCAGCGATATCAGCAGTCGGTCGCCCGACGCGGCGAGCTCTGCGCTTTTCACGGTGATCGCGACGGGGCCGCTCTGGTTCTCCGGAAGCACTTTGCCGCTGAGCTGGGCCTGAAGGAGCTTGTTGATGTGAGTGAACGGCATGTCGATCGGTACCGCGATGCTGACGCGTCCCTTCTCGGTGCCCCGGACAAGCTCCAATTGACGGGGGAAGGGGCACTGGGGCTTGGTCTCGCTGGGGACGATGCGTGTCTCCGCCTGGACGCCGATGTTGAGAACGACAGCAGCGCGAGCCAGACGCGGCTGCGCCGCAAAGGCGCGTGTCGGCTTGACCTCAAGCCACAGATCGGGAAACTCGTCTCCCGCCTGATTGAGCGGGATCGACTGACAGAGCTTGGTCCATTCGCGGCGAACCGCGTGCTCGAGCATGGGGCTGTTGCGAAGCTGCGCTTCGAACTCGGCGGTCTTCTCTCTGATGGATTGATCCAGCACCGGCTTGACCAGGTCCCTCACTTCGATCGGAATGCCGGCCAACATCAAAGCGGCTCGCGCCATCGAGACCTGGCCGCTGAGGTTCGGCTCGATCCGCCAGTTCGGGGTAAGCGCCGGACGCGATGTCACGATCACGTTGCCGGTGAATCCCGCTTCCTGGCGAATGGTCTGTCCGGTGAGCTGGCGCAGATTCTGGCCGATGCCCTGATCAAGAAGGCCACCGAGCGCGCCCACGAGGTCACCGGTCATTTCAGATATCTGTCCGGCAAGGCGCGCCGTGCCGGTGAGCGGCGCCGATACCATCAGGCTCTCGTTGCGGGTGGCGACCGAGAATGGGCCGCGATCGACCGTCCAGATGACGTTGGCGTTGGTCAGAGCCTGGAGATCGAGCTTGTCTTGCTCACCTTTGAGTTTTTTTGGCGCTTGCGCATTGAGCGCGTTTCGAATCGCCGAATGCGCAACCGAAACCGGCGCAACGATCGTCGACGAGCGCGTCACCGGTTCGAGCGCGGGCACCGGTGCCAGAGCGGGCCGCTGGCCTGGCTGCGATCCCGGCCAGAAAAGTTGCATTGCAAACAAAGTGCCGACAACAAGCACTGCAAGCACCAATACGCTAACAATGATCTTGCGCATGGCAGTATCCTCGAAAAGAGCGGTCAGTCCGACCGAATCACCCCCAATCTGACCACAATTGCGTCAACCGCGTGAAGAGCGAGCGATTTTTCACAAGACACAATGAAACCTGGCGGTTGTATGTTGAAGTCCGCCCGCGACGGTGCGAAACGGCCGCCAAATCGCCGCATGGGCGCACGCCATACGCCGTGTGCGGACAGAGTAGCATTTGACCAAGCTGGTCACGACGGCCGGCGGACGAACGCGGAAGTTCCATCAAATCTTGTTTTTTCGGCCAAAGCCCACGCGGCTTGCATTCGCCTGCAGTTCTCACGATCTCATCCAATAAGGATCGGGGGGCGGGCACTGCTGTGTTGTCGTCGTCCGTGCTCCTTGTTGCGGCGGCGATGACCTGCGTGTCCGCTACCGCCGAACCGAGCAGCGACGCGGCCGTCTGCACTGGTCGGGACATCACATTCAGCAAGTCGCCGAAGGAGAGAGATATGGGTCGCAAGCTCGCCGATCACACCATCGCACGCCCCAATCGACGCGAGGTCGTCGGCGGGCTGTCGGCATCGGCGGCTCTGGCGGCGATTGCGCCGACGCGGGCGCAAGGCGCGACATTCGCAGCCGATGAATTGATCTACATGCCGGCTTCCCTGCAGCTTGAGCTGTTTCGCAGCCGCAAACTCTCCCCGGTAGACGTGCTCAAGGCGCAGATCGCGCGTCACGAGGCGGTCAACGGCAAGGTCAATTGCACCACCTATACCTATTTCGACAAGGCTATCAAAGAGGCCCTGGAGTCCGAGGCACGGTGGATGAAAGGTAATGCCCGGCCGCTGGAGGGCATTACATGCGCGTTGAAAGACGAGCACCACGAAAAGGGGATGATTGTCACCAGCGGATCGATCATCGACAAAGACAAGCGCAAGGACTTCACCGACGAGCTCACGGCCAAGCTCAAGGCTGCCGGATGCGTCATCCATATGCAGACGACGGCACCGGAGTTCTACGTGCACGGTCTGACCTTCTCGCGTCTCTGGGGCGTTACGCGCAATCCGTGGAATCTGAAATACGGGGTCGGCGGCTCGTCGGGCGGCTCGGGTGCGGCTCTTGCCGCCGGCGTGACCACGATCGCCACCGGCTCGGACATGGGCGGCTCGATCCGGCTGCCGTCGGCTTTCAATGGCGGTTACGGCTTCAAGCCACCCTATGGCCGCATCTCGACTGAACTGCCGCTTGCGCTGTTCTCAGGTTCGGGCCCGATGGCAAGGACCTTCGCCGATATGGCCATGATGCAAAATGTCATGGCCGGCCAGACACCGCATGCACCCGCAACGCTGTCGCGCATTGAAATGCCGCTCGACTATGCCGGCATCGCCGGCATGCGGATCGCTTATTCGCCCAACCTCAACTTCGTGAAGATCAGCACGGAAACGCGCAAGAGCCTCGATGCGGCAGCACAACGACTGCGCGACCTTGGCGCCCGCGTCGATCTCGTCGAGATCGACCTCGGAATCACCGTTGAGGACATGTCCAATATGTTTGCCAAGGTCCTGCTTTCAGGATCCATGGGCGGATTTCTGGAGGCAAATTACCTTGATCGGTTAGAGGACATGACGCCGTATGCGGCTTGGTTTGTCGGCAAGCTGAAAAAGGCCGATTTCAGGGGGCCGCAGGCTTTTGAATTCGAAGTGTGGATGAAAGCGCTTTATGCGCGCATCGCCGACCAGCTCTGGAATGCCGGCTACGATGCATTGATCACGTCGACGCTCAACGACTCACATACGCCGGCCGATCACGATCACGCGGTGCAGAGCTTCGCGATCGAGGGTGAGACGATGCCGCAGCTGTTCATCGGATCGCTGACCTTGCCGTGGAACATATTGAACTGGCACCCGGTGGTGGCGGTGCCGGCCGGGCTCACCTCGCAGCGGATGCCCATCGGTATGCAGATCATCACGGCGCCTTATGCCGACGCGAAAGCGTTCCAGATCGCCTACGCTTACGAGCAGGCAGCGCCGCCACTCTTCACCGGCGAGTTGATGCCCGATTTTCGTGGCTGAAATGATTCAAAGGATGTAAAGAAGACACGGGCTGGCGAACCGTTGTGACAATGATTGGAGCAGGTGTTCACGGCGACGGCCGGTTCTGCGCAATATGGCAGCGCGGGGCGACGGTCCTCGGCAGGTTTCGAAAATGGTCGTTATTCAATCTATTCCGATTGAGGGCGTTTGATGAAAGTTCTCTTAGTCGTGGCGCATCCGCTGGCCGAGAGCCTGTGCAGCACGCTTGCCCAATCGGTCATCGAGGTTCTGAAGGCGCGCGGTCACGACCTTCGCGTCGAGAACCTTTACGAAGACGATTTTGCTCCGGCGCTGACGCGCGGCGAACGCCGAACCTACTACAGCGCGCTGTATGACTCGAGTGCGGTCCAGGCAAGTGCGGACAATCTGTTATGGGCCGAGGGGCTGGTCCTGGTGTTTCCGACCTGGTGGTTCGGGCCGCCGGCGATGCTGAAGGGATGGTTCGATCGGGCCTGGGGGCCGGGTATCGCTTTTGATCACGCCAAGGATCTCGGGCTCATAAAACCCCGTCTTCACCAATTGCAGCGCGCGCTGGTGATAACATCGCTCGGCTCGCCGTGGTGGGTTGATTACTTCGTCATGCGGCAGCCGGTGAAGCGCGTCATCAAGACGGGTCTCATCCGTGCCTGCGCTCCGCAATGCCGCTTTGAGATGCTGACGCTCTATGGGACCGAGAACCTGGTCGCATCAAAGGTTCGCAAGTTCACCGCGCGGATCGGCAAGCTTCTCTCGGCGTGGCCGGCGGAGCTCAAATGATACCATTTCCCGCTGATTAGTTCGGTGCCGTGGCCGAGGAGATTTCTCACCCTCCCCTGAAAGGGGAGGGTCGGATTGCGTGAGCAATCCGGGGAGGGGTCGCAGGCCGCATCGACCCCCTCCCGGCGAGCTTCGCTCGCCGACCTCCCCCTTTCAGGGGGAGGTAGTAGGACTCGAGCCCGAAGCAATCACTCGGAAAGCGTATCAGATCGAATCGATCGTACTCTCTTTCTCTTTGTTTTTTTATCGCATGATCTTGTCCGAAAAGTCTGCCAACTTTTCGGGATCATGCTCTAGGTGTGCTTTTCTGGATGATACCGGAAGGATGCGCGAACGCGGGCGCGATACTCGACGACCTTGTTGTCCTGCATCCTGATATCGAGTTCTTCAACTTCGGCGACTCGAAGGTCCTCCAGGTGCTTTGCGGCCTCTTCCAGTGCTGCTTTCGCGGCGTCTTCCCAGGAATTCGGGCTGCTGCCGATCAAGCGGACGACCCTGTAAAGACTCATTTGACGACCTCCTTTATGAAAACCAGCTTTTTGTCGAGGGACAAATCCCGGCTCGCAACTCAATCTGTTCAATGCGAAATCGATTCAGGGCCCGCGCCTTGAGGAATGATCTCGGCACCGGACGAGACTGGTACGAAGTACCGATGCTAGGATCGAGGAACGCGAACAATGTTGACGCAAATCAAAAAGACCTGATGGCGCGTCGCATAATCGCTCGCTGCGCAGCGCGTTGTCGCCGAATCCCGGGGCATGGCAACGTTGGGCGTTGTCTTGCCTTCACGACTGGCGGCGGGCGAAGAGGTCGTAGGCGGCAAGACCCACCGTCACGGCCGACACCAAACCCAGATCGAGACGCGGCAGCTTCCAAATCAGCACGCCGATGAAGGCCACGAGCACGAGAAAGGCGAGGATCGAAAGCGCACGGTCGCGCATGGCTAGCTCTCCTGCGTGCGCGCGACGAAATCGAGCAGCCAGCGGCCGGTACGCAAGAGGCGGCCGTCATCGCCGCGGCGCCCGACAAGCTGCGCGCCCATTGGCAAGCCGTTTCGCGCCTCGAACAGCGGCAACGTCAGAGCCGGTGTTCGGCATAGCGTCCACAGGCCATTGAAGACCGGCTCGCCCGTGCCTGCATTCCGCTTCGGTGGCGGACCGGGAGCGGCCGGCGTCAGGATGGCGTCGCACCGCTCGAAGATCTGCTCAAGTGCGGCGTTGAGCACATCCACCCAGTCGAGCGCGGCGATATAGTCGCGCGCCGGCAGCGCCAAGCCCTTCTCGATCGCCTCGGTCATTGCCGGAGACAGTTGCTCGCGGCCATGCTGCCAATAGTGATGGAAGCACTTGGCGAGCTCCGCCAACTGGATGCGCTGGCGCGCGGCATCGGCTTGCGCGAACGGCTCGGGCAGCTCGACAACGAAGCAGCGCTCGCCGAGAGCGTCGGCAAGCTCCTCGATCGCCTCGCGCATCTCGGTATCGGCTTTCTCCCAATAGGGCGTGCGAACGAGCGCGAATGCCGGCTCGACCGGGGCGCCGGCCTGCACACATGAAAGCAGCCGCGGATGCGGCGCCGGGCTGGTCGCGCGGTCCTGCGGGTCGTGCCCGACCAGCGCCTCGGCAAACAGCGCGGCACCCTCGGGATCGCGGGCGAAAACGCCCACGGTGTCAAGGCTCGGCGCTTGGGCCAGCACCCCGCGCCGGCCGATGGCGCCGAATGTGGGCTTGAAGCCCACGACGCCGCAGTAAGCGGCCGGCCGGACGACCGAGCCCGCCGTCTGCGTGCCGAGCGCAAGCGGCACCATGCCCGCGGCGACGGCTGCCGCCGAGCCGGCAGACGAACCACCCGGCGTATGCTCCGGGCTCAAGGGATTTGTGGTGGCGCTGGGGTGCATATAGGCGAGCTCGCACGTCACCGTCTTGCCGACGATGAGGGCACCGGCCGCCTTCAGGCGCTCGACGACGCCGGCATCGGAATGTGGAACGCGTCCCGCATCGATGGGCGTGCCGTTGGCGGTCGGGATGCCGGCGGTGTCGACAATGTCCTTGACGGCTACCGGCAGGCCGTGCAGCGCGCCGATAGGCCGCCCGCTTGCCCGGTAGGCGTCGAGCGCACTCGCCTGTTTTCGCACGTGCTCGGGATCGAGCCAGGCCCAGGCCTTCACGTCTTCCTCGCGCGCCTCGATGCGGGCGAGGTAAGCCTCGGCGAGCTCGACGCAGCATAGCGCGCCGGTCGCCAGTCGCTCGCGCAAGACGACGGCGCCGGCGTCGAGAAGTCCGGGCTCAACGCCCATAGAACAGCTCCGGAAGCCGGAATACGATTTGCGGAAAGGTGTACACGATCGCCATGGAAACAAAGACCATGAACAAAAACGGCAGCACGCCGGAGAAGATCTGCGTGAGCTGAACCTGCGGCGGCGCTATGCCTTTCAGGTAGTAGGCGGACATCGCCATGGGGGGCGTCAGGAACGAGGTCTGCAGGTTGAGCGCCACGAGAATGCCGAAGAAGAGCGGGTCGATGTCGAAAATCGCCAGCAGCGGCAGGAAGATCGGCACAAAGATGATGATGATCTCCGACCACTCCAGCGGCCAGCCGAGCAGGAAGATGATGAGCTGCGCAAGGATCAGGAACTGCAGCGGCGTGATGTCGAGCTCGCGGACGAACTCGGAGATGAGCTGCTCTCCGCCGAGATAAGAGAACACCGAGGAGAACGTGTAGGAGCCGACGAACAGCCAGCACACCATGGCCGTGGTTCGCAGCGTCAGATAGACCGACTCGCGCAATCGCTGGAAGGTCAGCGCGCGGTAGGCAAGCGCGAGCAAAATGCCGCCAAGCGCGCCGACGGACGCGGCTTCGGTGGGTGTCGCAAGCCCGAACAGGATCGAGCCAAGCACCGCCATGATGAGAAAGGCGAGCGGAAAGAACGAGGAGAGCAACATAAGGACGAGCGGCCAAAACCCGACGCTGGGCACCTCATCGTCCGTGGGTCGCGGCGCGGCGCTCGGCTGCAGGACGGAGCGGCCGACGACATAGACGAGATAGAGGCCGGCGAGCAGGAAACCCGGCAATAGCGCCCCGGCATAAAGGCGGACGATCGAAACGCCCGATGCTGCCGCATAGACGATCAGCATGATGGACGGTGGGATCAGAATTCCGAGCGTGCCCCCCGCGCAGATGATGCCGGACGCAAACGAGGTGTTGTACCGGGCGCGCAGCATGGCCGGCAGCGCCAGCAGGCCCATCAGCGTCACCACGGCACCGACGATGCCGGTCGCCGTGGCGAAGAGCGCACAGGTTATGAGCGCCGCGACGCCCATCGAACCGGGAATGCTCTTGGATGCGATGTTCAGTGACGAGAACAGGCGGCTGACGACATTGGCACGCTCGACGATGTAGCCCATGAAGAGGAACAGAGGCACTGCCGTGAGCACCTCGTTCGACATCACCGTATAGGTTTGGTTGATGAAGAGATCGAAGATACGGTTGTTCAGAAGACCCTGGAACCAGAGCGTCGCGCTGTCCCACCAGCTCGCCGTTTCGTCCAGCCGGTTGAAAGCACGCCACATCCGCCCCTGGTCGAAATAGGCATAGTACCCAAAACCGATCCCCATCGCCATGAGCGTGAAAGCGATGGGGAAGCCCAGGAAAACGATAAGGATGAAAAGCCCAAGCATCAGCAGGGCGATTTGTGGATCAGTCATACTATTTCCGGCTGATTAGTTCGGTGACGAACCATGCTGTGGCTTGAGGACCTTTCTCCCTCCCCCGCGCCGAACGCGGGTGTTCCCGTGTCCGGCTCTGTTTTGAGTGGCCCAAGTCGGGAACACCCGACTTGGGCTGGGGGAGGGTTGGGGAGGGGGCAATTTTTCCGCGACAGGGGCCGTCCGGTGGACCCCCTCCCGGCGAGCACGCAGCCAAGCCTGCGCAGGCTGCGCACGCTTGCCTGCGCCGCTCGCCGACCTCCCCCTTTCAGGGGGAGGTAACAGGCCTTAAGCCCGAAGCAATCACTCGGAAAGCGAATC
>JANQIP010000096.1 GCA_028282095.1 Xanthobacteraceae bacterium
ACCTCTCCCCGCTTGCGGGGAGAGGTCGACGCGCGAAGCGCGGCGGGTGAGGGGCCAGCATCGGCGTTGCGGAGAAGCAAGAGCCCCTCATCCGGCTCGCGGCAAGCGCCGCTCGCCACCTTCTCCCCGCAAGCGGGGAGAAGGAAACGTGCACGCCATAAGATTGGCCAGCACTAAGCACAGCGGTAATGTCGGCGGTGGGTCACGCGCCTTCGGCGCCAACCCACCTACGCGCTACTTTGCGATAGAGCCACTGATCCCACATTACCTTCTCCCCGCTTGCGGGGAGAGGTCTTAGATTGGCATTCAGGCGCGCACTTCCTGGCGCTGAAAGACGACATAGCCGGCGACGAACAGGACGATGGTCGTCGCGATCAACGCGACGATTTGCGGCCAAGCCAGCATCAGGCTCTGGGCGAGCGGCAGCGGAGCGCCCAACACCGCACCTTGCAACTGCTCAAGGAAGATCGGACCGAGCGAGCGGGTCGCGGGTGACAGAACCGCCCGCACGATCTCTCCGTAAAGGTGGTTGGGTGAGAAGCGCATCAGCGCCTGTTGCCATTCGATCGTTGCGAGGTTCGGAATGCCAAGGAGCTGCGCGCGCAGATCGGGCGGCGCGATGATCTGGGCCAGCGCCGGGGCGAGCATCGGCCACAGCACGCTCAGGAACAGCCAGACGCCGAGCGCGACCAGCGCCGCCGTCGCCGCCGAGCGGAACAGGATCGAGCACAGCATCGCGAGCGCGAGCCAGACCGCGGCATAGACCAGCGTGAATGCAAGGAACAGAAGCGAGCGCACGATCTCCTCGCCGCCGGGCGGCACGCCCAACAGCAACACGCCGAGCCCCACCACCAGCAGCCACAGGCACAACAGGCTGATCGCCAGCGTCGCAAGCCCGGCGAGGAATTTTCCGGCGAGCAGCGCATCGCGATAGATCGGCTGAGCAAGGATACGCGAGAGTGTTCGCCGGCTGTGCTCGCCATTGATGGCGTCAAAGCCGAGCCCGATCGCCATCAGCGGAACGAGAAAGCCGAGAGTGGCGACGAAGGATGGCAGGGGATCGCGGTCGACGGTGAACAGCCGGAGCAGGAGAAATGGATCTTCTGCGGTGGTATCGCGCAAGCGATCGATGGCGCCGTAGAGCGCCGCGGCGGCGGTCAGGACGATGAGCCATTCGAGCACGCGCATGCGCGCGCTCGAGAGGTGGTCGGCGAGCTCTTTCAGCATCACCGTGCCGAGCCCCTGCCAGGGCGAGCCTTCACGCCGCATCGCGCGCACCCGCAGCGCCATCCGCCGCGCTCTGGAAGAACCGCGTGTAGATGGCCGCAAGGCTCGGCGTATCAACCGACAGCCGGTGCAGCGCCCCATCGGCAGCGACGACCGCGCGGGCCGCCTCCGGGCGCACGTCGCGATCGGCCGTGAGGCTGTACTGCGCGCGCCCGACCCGGTTGACGGCGGTCACGCCCGGCACCGCCGCAAGCCGCGCTTCGAGGTCCTTGTCGGACGCAACCTCCGCCTCCACCTCGACGACGAAGCCGGCGCCGAGCACCTGGCGCGCAAGCTCGTCGACCGTCCCCATCAGCACGATGCTGCCTCGCTCGAACAGCGCCACGCGGCTGCACACGCGCTGAACCTGATCGAGCAGGTGCGAGGACAGGACGACGGTGAGCCCCTCGTCCTTGAGTTCCGCGATCATCTGCAAAAACTCGGCCGTCGCCTGCGGATCGAGTCCGGAGGTCGGCTCGTCGAGAATGGCGACCTCCGCCGCCTTGACCAGGATCTCGGCGAGCCCGAGCCGCTGGCGCATGCCGTGGGAAAATGTACCGACCCGTTTGTTCGCGACCTCCGACAGGCGCACGCGCGCCAGTGCTTCGGGAATGCGCCGACGCCGCTCGTCGGCCGAAAGCCCCATCAGACGGCCGGTGTAGCCGAGATTTTCCACCGCGGTCAGATGATCGTAGAAGCCGACCGAATCGGGGAGATAGCCGACCCGACGCTTGACCTTGAGCGGCTCGCGCATCGGGTTGTGTCCGACGATGCGCACCGTGCCGCCCGATATCTCGCTAAGACCCAGCATCATCAGGATGGTGGTGGTCTTGCCGGCGCCGTTCGGACCGAGCAGGCCGAAGATCTCGCCCCTGTCGACGGCAAAGCTGACGCCGCCGACAGCGGTGGCAGGGCCGTAGCGCTTGGTGAGATCCCACGCCGCTATGACCGGCCCGTTCGCGTCCAACTCCGTCATCGCCGTCCGAACCTTGCCACGGCGCCGACCATGATGAGCAAGGCCACGGCGATGATGCCCGCGCCGACGATACCCCATACCGTCGACGTCGATACCGTCACCCGGAACTGGGTGGACACGACGTCGCCGCGCGCCGAGGCGCGCAGCGTGGTCATGTAGTCGCCGGCGAGCGATTTGGCGCTCGGCGTGATCAGCGCCTGCACTTCCTGCTGCTTGCCCGGCGCGATGCTCTCGACCAGCTTGGGCTCGAAGGCGATGGTCCAGCCGCTCGGGCCGCTGCCGGAGAGCTCGACATTGCTTGCCGCCGCACCGCCGGCATTGGAAATGACGATCGGGATCGAGCTTGGCACGCCCCCCTCCGCCCGCGCGCTCACCAGTCCCTCACGCCCCGTCAATTGCAGCCGCGGCTCGCCGACAATGTCGAGGTCGAGCTTGGCCTGCGCTTTCGTATCCTCGGCGGAGGCGGTCACCACGATGGGGTAACCGCCGGCACTCGCCATCGCGGGCGGACGCACCCTGAGCTTGACATCCTTCGACCTGCCGGCCTCGACGGGAATCGAGGACAGTTCCTGGTTGCCATAGGCTTGCGTGAAGGAGGTCTCGAAGTGGCGCGGGGCCGTGGCGGCGAGGCTCACGATCAGATTGCGTCCGCTGTCGTTCTTGATGGCGAGTTGATAGTCGAAGGTCGATTTGGCGCCGCCGCGCAGTGCCGGAAGCGCGGGCTCAAGCTTGAGCTTGGCCGGCAGCTCCTTCGCCAGAGCGACCGTGATCGGCAGACCGACGCGCGCCTTCTCGCCTACCGCATTGACGGTGAGCGTTTCGGCGCCGGTCGCCGTCTCGGCGGGAATGTCGAGGCGCAACTGCAATGGCACGTTTTCGTCGGTCGCTGGCATCGCGGCGGCGATCGGCTGCCCGCCGCCCAGCAATGTCGCCGTCCAGCCGGCCGGCACGCCGGCGATCGAGAGCTGGTAGCGTTCCGGTGCGAGCCCGTAATTCTGCAGCTTCAGCGCGACGGTGGTAGTCGTGCCCGGCTGCGCCGAAATCGCCGGATAGTCGGTGATGAGAAAAAGGCCTTTGACGTTCGACGTCTCGGCCGCGAAGGCTGACGCGCCGACGAGCGCGACGACTCCGGCAACCGCCGACAGCACCGAGAATCGCATGACAACCGCCTCCGAAAAAAGCGCGTGTCCGCGCTGTCGCCGGCGCTCTTTCATGTCGGGTCGACAGGAAGAAAAATTGACACCAGGTATCGGCGGGATGAGACAAATCAACGCACATTCTCTCAAATCCCGACATACGCACAGAAAAACCGTCTGGAACGGACGGCTCGCCGCAAGCCAGCACCGCAAGCAAGCGCACAGCGCTTGTGCGTTGCAGCTTCTCTTTGTCTTGTTTGGTCGCATGATCTTGCCCGAAAAGTCTCCCAACTTTTCGGGATCATGCTTTAACCGGTCAGGACCAGCCATCACCTCTCCCCGCTTGCGGGGAGAGGTCGACGCGCAAAGCGCGGCGGGTGAGGGGGAAGGGCCGATCCGCTCGATCTCCCTCACCGCCAATGCCCCCTCCCGGCGAGCACGCAGCCAAGCCTGCGCAGGCTGC
>JANQIP010000100.1 GCA_028282095.1 Xanthobacteraceae bacterium
CCGGTGGCTCACGCTTTTTTTGCGCCGAACGCTGGCCGCCCTCACCGCCAGCCTGCAACCGGCCTCGGCCTGAAAATAGCTATCTTCACGGACGACTCATGATCGACTTCAAACAAAATCGTGGCGCGGCGGCGGAACCCGACTGTACGAAGGCCGGGCCGCAAGTCGTCCCGCCGCGTTCCGCGCTCGGGCAAAGTTGAAAGACCCAGGCAATAGGTTTCGATCCGCTCGATGAAACGCAGCGCGACCTCGTGTCCGCCGTGCTCGGCGATGTAGTCATAGATCGCGACGAGATCGGCTACGGCGGCGTCGCTGAAGACGACCGTCCAAGTCATGCATCACTTGGTGCGCTTGGCGTGATGCGCGCGCAGGCGGGCGAAGACTTCGTCCGCAGGGCGACCCTCTTGAGCCTCGCCATGATAGGCGTCGTAACGGGCGACGCCCTCAGTGCGAAGCCAATTCTCCAGCACCGTGTCCTGCAACTGCAGTGCCCGCAATCCGGCGTTTAGGACCTCGCTTTCGGACGCGTAGGCGCCGGACGCGACCTTTTCCTTCACCATCTCCGCGAGTTCGGGCGAGAGGGTGATATTGAACGAGCGGGCCGTCATACCGAGGCTCTTCCGGCTTCATCTCAGGTTACGCAAAGCTACGCCAATTGATGCTTGAGAGGAATAGGAGACCGGCAACCCCGTGCGGCGCGTCAAAGCATGATCCCGAAAAGTTGGCAGACTTTTCGGACAAGATCATGCGACCAAACATAGAGAAAAGAGAGCGCGATTGAATCAACCTGAAGCAATCGCGCTCTAGGTGGGCATGCTTGGCATGCCCACCTAACGTCTCAAACGAACCTGGGAGGCGCGCGGGGCGGCCGTCCGGCCGAAACCTCACGCCTTGTGTTGCGTGGGGCAGGTGGACAGGCCGACCAGCGTGTAGGCGGGGCACCACCCGATGAAGGCGGTCAGCAGCGGCACGACGCCGATCCAACCGATCCAATTGTAGCCGGTCGCTGGCACCCCGGTGGCTGCGAAGGCCAGGAGCAGGAGGCCGACGACGATTCGCAGCGTCCGGTCGACGCCGCCGATGTTCTTATTCATGGTCATATTCCTTCGACTGCGCCGATCGCCACCGACCGGCTTTGCGCATCGAAGCAAACCCATGCACCCGGCGTCTGTGACCACATCACGGACCGGCCAAAATCATCCCTGCGCGGAGCGGCATTTCCGCAACGGCAAGAGCACGATTGGTTCACAAGCGCGACGGGTCTGCTTGAAAACGATCGCAGGCGCTTTGGCAGCGCCGCACCCCCCTCACCCGCCGCGCTTCGCGCGTCGACCTCTCCCCGCAAGCGGGGAGAGGTAATAGTCCGCGGGCCGGTGAGTCAGTGCGCACGATCTTGTCCGCAAGGTTGGCCGACTTGCGGAATCATGGTCCGGGCCCTGCCGTCAGCTTTCGGCAGCGAAGCCGGCAAGACGGCGCTCGCTCTTGATCTCGATCGCGCCGCGGGAGAGCGCGATCGCGCCGGCGCGCTCGAAGCGCTTCAAGATGCGGCTTACTACCTCGCGCGCCGAGCCGAGCTCGACGGCAAGCGCCTGATGGGTCGCGTTCACGACCCCACCCTTGGCCCGGTCGGCGAGCAGGGCCGCCAGTCGCGCGTCCACCCGCTGGAACTGCGTCTCTTCGATGGTGAGGACGAGGTCGGCGACCCGCGCCGCATAGGCCGAAAGAACGGCCTCGCGAAAGGTTGCCGAGGAATCGATGAGGGCGCGGAAGGCCAGCGTCGGCAGCGCGACCGCCTCCACCTCGGTCTCGCAGATCGCTTCCGCGCCATAGGTTTCCGAGCCGAGAATGCACGAGGTGGTGAGCACGCAGCTTTCGCCGGCCTCGATCCGGTAGAGCACGACTTCGCGTCCGTTTTCGGCAGTGAGCTGGACCCGGACCCGGCCTGCGGTGACAATTAGGAACGCACTGCAGGGCTGTCCCGGCTCGAAGGCGCGTGCGCCGGCAGGAAGCGTGACGCGCCGGGCAGCCGATGCGACAAGGTCGGTCGCCGCGCGGTCGAGCTGCGCAAAGGCGGGGGCGCGGGCAAGCCAATCAGCGAGGCGGAGGTGCGACATGATACGCGAAGCGGGCTCTTCGAGCGCGATTGTCAATCAATCACGCTTTCTTTCTCTTCGTTTTGTCGCACGATCCCATCCGCAAAGTCTGCAATTTTCCAGGATCATGCTTTGGAGTGTTTTCGGGCGAAATGGTTCGCGGTTCGCCGCAGAAAACGCGATCACAAGAAGACAACTAGAGCAAATTCCGATGCCACCAAAATAGAACGCGTTGTCGCAAGCCCGGCCCACCCGCATTCGCCGGGATGACGCGTGAAGCGCTCGGCCACGTCAGACAATGCAGACAGGCATGCGGTCGGCGCGATCGGCGTTGCCGGACCGGGGGCGGGCCGTCAGCGCATTCCGTACCAGCGGCTTTCGAAGCTGCCAGGGGCCAGCACGGGCTGGGCGCCGGGCATGACCGGCCGCGGATTGCCACTCTGGGCGGGGGTGGACGCCTTCGCGAAAGCCGAGGCGTCGCGGGGCAGGGCGGAGCTTTGATCAGAGCTTGACGGGTTGCGTACGCTGGCAACGTGCCGCGTCGGCTCGCTCCTCGCCGGGGCGGGGCGCACGGCAGGCACCGGCGCCGCCGAATATCTTTCCGACGTCGACCTGGACCGCGTGGTTCGCGCCGCGGCTTGCCTCTTGGTTGCCGCCGTGTCCGCCGTCCGCTTGTTGGACTCGGCTGGCTGACGTCCGAACCGGAACATGTTGGCGAAGAAATTCCCCGACGACGTCTCGCGTTGCGCCGTTGGGATCGGCTGCGAAGGATCTGCGGAAGCGACCTGGGTCAGCCGCGGCCTGCCGCCGATCGCCGAGGTCGAATCCGGGTCGAGATGGCGTGGCAGCCGCACCAGTTTCGGCAGTCCGGAACCGGGCCGGGCATAGGCGGCGGGGCGCCCGGTGGTGTCGATGAATGTTCCCGGCTGCAGCTTGGCGACGAAGGTCGGGTGCATGCCGCCATCCGAGCCGGTGTTCACGGCAACGGTCCGCATACCCCTGTTGACGAGCGCTGCGAAATTGTACCGGTCGCGCTCGCTCTTCTCCCGCACGGCCGCGGCGATCGCCGTCGGAATGCGATAATTCGGGCAGGCCATGCGCGGTCTGAAGGTGCCGTAGACCGGCGTTGCGTTGAAGACGTACTGCTTGCCGCACACATCGACCTTGGGCTCAAGCCGTGTCACCTCGAAATGGTCGTTGCCCTGCTTGAGCATGCGCCAGAACGCGAAGTTCGGATTGTTGCGGTGCTTGGCCATGTTGACGGGGGTCATCCGGAACGGGAACGCCTGCACTTGGAACGAATTCTGTCCGCCCAGGAACGCTTCGCGCCCGAGCGCGTAGATTTCCGCCATCTGGTTGTCGGTCATCGAGTAGCAGCCGCTCGACGAGCAGTCGCCATGCACCATTAGAAATGCGCCGGTGCGGCCATGCGCTTTGTCGAAGGCGTTGGGAAAGCCGAGATTGAAGGCGAGATAGTATTTCGAGTTCGGGTTCATCTGGCCGGGGCCGACGGAATAGAACCCCTCGGGTGCCTGGCGGTCGCCCTGTTTGCGCTTGGGCCCGAGTTTGCCCGACCAGCGGCAGATCGGATAGGTCTTGAGCAGCGCGAATCTGCCGGACGTGTCCTGCTTCCAGACTTCCAGTTCCGATTCTTCCTTGAAGACGCGCACCAGGATCGGCGATTCGACCGGCATGCTCTTCTGGCTGAGCCGGGCGATCATATCGCGCGAAAGCGGCTGCATCGCCTTGCTTGGAATCTGTGCGAGCTGGTTCGTTTGACAGCCGGCCAGCGCAACCGCAATGGCGATTGCCGCCGACGCTGTAAGCGTACGGACAAAACCTGATTGGCGGTTCAAACTGGAACCCCCCCCCCGTTGCAGAATCCCCACTCCGTTAGAAAAATAGGTATCCTTAAGATGTGGTCGAAGCAAGGCGGCCCCGATCATCGTGCCTCTATCATGAATTCTATGGTGAATCCTGAATTCATTGCCACGTTCGCGGTGAACTGGCGGTTTTCCAGGCCGAGGATTGGTATTATTCCGTATTGAATACGTAGAATCCCGCGATGGACTCGTTTTCCGAGGATTGCTTCGGGCTTGAGTCCTATTACCTCCCCCTAAAAGGGGGAGGTCGGCGAGCAAAGCTCGCCGGGAGGGGGTCGACAGGATGGCCTCTGTCGCGGACGAAGTAGCCCCCTCCCCAACCCTCCCCCGCAAGCGGGGGAGGGAGCAAGAGCTTCGAGCGACGGCTCAGTTCGTCACCGAATTAACTCGCCGGAAACATCATCACTTGGTTGCCGAGCGGGTTCTCTCCGATGGAAGAACGTCGGCGTCTCCCTACTGGCGGCGGTGGCCGAGGCTCACGCGCCGAGCGTGCGGCCTATGGCGAGGAATTTGTCGCGCCGCTGCTGGCGCACCGCCTCGCGATCGAGCCCGCGCAGCTCGTCGAAGGCGGTCGCGATCGCCTCTTCGGCCGCGAGGATCGTTGCCGCGGGATCGCGATGCGCTCCGCCGGGCGGCTCGCGCACGATCGTGTCGATCACACCGAAGCGCAGGAGGTCATCGGCGGTGAGCTTCATGTTCTGGGCCGCCTCCTGAGCCTTGGCGCTGTCGCGCCACAGGATCGAGGCCGCCCCTTCCGGCGAGATGACGCTATAGATCGCATGCTCCAGCATCAGCACGCGGCTCGCCGTTGCGAGCGCGATGGCGCCGCCCGAGCCGCCTTCGCCGACGACCACAGCCACATTGGGAACGCCGAGACGAAGGCAGGCCTCGGTCGAGCGCGCGATCGCCTCGGCCTGGCCGCGTTCCTCGGCACCGATGCCGGGATAAGCGCCCGCGGTGTCGACGATGGCGATGACGGCCAAGTTGAAGCGGTCGGCCAGTTCCATCAGCCGCGCCGCCTTGCGATAGCCCTCGGGCCGGGCCATCCCGAAATTGTGCTTGATGCGGCTCTCGGTGTTCGCGCCCTTCTCCTGGCCGAGCACACAGACGCTCTCCCCGCGGAAGCGGCCGAAGCCGGCGATGACCGCCTCGTCCTCTCCGAATTTGCGGTCGCCGGCGAGCGGCGTGAACTCGCTGACAAGGGCCGTCACATAGTCGAGGCAGTGCGGCCGTTGTGGATGACGGGCGACCTGCGCTTTTTGCCAAGGGGAGAGATTGCCATAGAGCTGGCGGAGCGCGTCATCGGCTTTCGCCTCGATTCGCGCGATTTCTTCTCCGATCTCAACGCTTCCGGCGGACTGATCGAGCGCGCGTAGCTCCTCCACCTTGGCTTCGAGCTCGGCGACTGGTTTTTCAAAATCGAGATAGGTTCGCATGAAGGCTTGCACTTGGACACAAAAGAGACAAACAGCGCGCGACATGACCCGGAAAACGGCCCCAGATCAAGGATAAACGGTTTTCCGCTTGTGACGGCGCCCACGGGTTCGAGGTTTTTTGCCCGACTTAATGGCGGCAGGGACGGCCTTGCAATCTTAGAAAGAACTTGGTCGGAAAGCCGCTTCAAGCGCGGAGGCTCAGAGAATGTCGTGGCTTTACTTATTCGTTGCCGGCCTGTTCGAGATCGGCTGGGCCGTGGGCCTGAAATACACCGACGGATTCTCGCGCCTATGGCCGAGCGTGTTCGTCGTGATCTCGATCGCGTTCAGCATGGTGTTTCTGGCCTTCGCAATCCGTGAGCTGCCGATGGGAACCGCCTATGCGGTGTGGACCGGAATCGGCGCGGTCGGCACCGTGATCTACGGCATCGTCGTCTTTCAGGAATCGAGCGATCCGCTGCGGCTCATCTGCGTCGGCCTGATCATCTGCGGCATTTTGGGGCTAAAGCTGGTGACGGACTGATTGCTCCTTGGGCAGCGACCGCAAGTCGCGGCAACCATACTTGTATAAGTAACTCACCAGAGTGGGTAGCTCACCAGCGTTGCGCTTGAAGCGTTTAAGGCGCGTCAAGCAGATCGGCATTTGGCATATGCCATCCGCGCTTGCCCCACTTGCTTTTGCCTGCTGGCCCCGCCATGGTCCGCGCTTATGGACGAAAGAACCGCTTCCCCGATCCCCGCCGCTGCCGCCGACCCGGTAGCCGTCGACCTTTCCGGCGCCGTGCGCCACGACTGGACGCGCGAGGAAATCCACGCGCTGTTCGAACTGCCGTTCCCCGATCTGATTTTCGCTGCCCAGCGCATCCACAGGGTGCATTTCGATCCGCGCGAAGTGCAGATCTCGACCCTGCTCTCGGTCAAGACCGGCGGCTGCGCCGAGGATTGCGGCTACTGCCCGCAAAGCGCGCATCATCATGGCTCGGTCAAAGCAGAGAAGTTGATGCAGGTCGCCGACGTGCTTGCCGAGGCGAAGGTCGCCAAGGACGCCGGCGCGAGCCGCTTTTGCATGGGTGCGGCGTGGCGCTCGCCCAAGGATCGCGATATCGACGATATCTGCGAAATGGTCGAAGGCGTGCGCGAACTCGGCCTTGAGACCTGCATGACGCTCGGCATGCTCACGCGCGAACAGGCGCAGCGCCTCAAGGGCTCGGGCCTCGACTATTACAACCACAATCTCGACACCTCGCCGGAATTCTACGGGAACATCATCACGACGCGCACCTATCAGGACCGGCTCGACACGCTCGACCATGTGCGTGAAGCCGGCATCAATGTGTGCAGCGGCGGGATCGTCGGCATGGGCGAGACGCGGGAGGATCGCGTCGGCATGGTCGAGGCGCTGGTGAACCTTCCCAAGCACCCCGAATCCGTGCCGGTCAATCTGCTGGTTAAGGTGGAGGGAACGCCGCTTGCCGAGGCCGCGCCCATCGATCCGTTCGAATTCGTGCGCACGATCGCGGTCGCGCGCATCACGATGCCGGCCTCGATGGTCCGCCTGTCGGCCGGGCGCGAGGACATGACCGCGGAGATGCAGGCGCTTTGCTTCCTTGCCGGCGCCAACTCGATCTTCTACGGGCCAAAACTGCTCACCACGCCCAATCCCGAGCCCGACCGCGACATGCAACTCCTCGCCCGGCTCGGCATGACGCCCATGGCGTGAATGCGCACACCCACCAAGAGCGATGTCTGCGGTCGTCGAAAAGCGCCGCGGCGAGAGCGTGATGGCTTAAGGTTGAATCGATCGCGCCCTCTTTGTCTTTGTTTTGTCGCATGATCTTGTCCGAAAAGTCTGCCGGTTTTTCCGGGGCATGCTCGTTTGCGTCTCGAAGGATGAGAGTCACATCCGTCAGCCATAGCGCGGCACGGTCGCCTTGAAGAAATGTAGGGTGGGCAAAGGCGCGCTCGCGGCGCGCCGTGCCCACGCGATTGGGGCAGCGAACCCGCTTCGGTGGGCATGCTTCGCATGCCCACCCTACGGCTAACTCGAGGCCAGGCTCTTTGTTTGGTCGCATGATCTTGTCCGAAGAGTCTGCCAGCTTTTCGGGATCATGCTCTACTCACCAGTGCCCGAGCGGGCGATTTAAATCTTCGGGGAAATAGCGCAGCACACAGAGTAGCGGATTGGGGGCGGCCTGACCGAGGCCGCAGATCGAGGCATCGCGCATCGTCTGCGAAAGCTCGGTCAGCAGCGCTTCGTCCCATTGCTCCTGCGCGATCAGTTGCGCCGCCTTCTCGGTCCCGACCCGACAGGGCGTGCATTGGCCGCAGCTTTCATCGGCGAAGAAGCGCATCAGGTTGAGCGCGACCGCCTTGGTGTCGTCGTGCTCGGACAGCACCACCACGCCATGCGAGCCGACGAAGCAGCCATGCGGCTCCAGCGTGCCGAAGTCGAGCGGCAGGTCGGCCATGGCGGCGGGCAGGATGCCGCCGGAGGCGCCGCCCGGCAGATAGGCCTTGAAGGCGTGGCCTTCCGCCATTCCCCCGGAAAACTCTTCGATCAGTTCGCGTGCGGTGATTCCGGCCGGGGCGAATTTCACCCCCGGCGCCTTCACGCGGCCGGACACCGAGAAGCCGCGCAGGCCGTTATGGCCGCGTCGCCCCTGCACGGAAAACCAGGCCGGGCCCTTCTCGATGATGTCGCGCGCCCAGTAGAGCGTCTCGACATTCTGCACGAGCGTCGGGCGGCCGAACAACCCGACCTCGGCGACGTATGGAGGCCGGTGGCGCGGCAGGCCACGCTTGCCCTCGATCGATTCGATCATCGCCGACTCTTCGCCGCAGATATAGGCGCCGGCGCCGCGGCGGAGATGAACCCTCGCATGGGCGGAAAAGCCCATCGCTGCGAGCCGGGCCAGCTCCTCGCCCAGCATCAGATAGAGCTCGGGATATTCGTCGCGCAGATAGATGTAGATGTCGGTCGCCTCCACGACCCATGCCGCGATCAGCATGCCTTCGAGGAAGCGATGCGGGTCGTGCTCGAGGTAGTAGCGGTCCTTGAAGGTACCGGGCTCGCCTTCGTCGGCATTCACGCACATCAGGCGCGGCGCGGGGGCGGCGCGCACGATCGCCCACTTCCGCCCGGCGGGAAAGCCGGCGCCGCCAAGGCCGCGCAGCGGCGCTTCGCTCACCGCGGCGATGACCTCCTCGCGGCTGCGTTGGTCTGAGAGACATGCCTCGAGCAGCGCATAGCCGCCCTCCCTGCGATAGGTTGCAAAGTCCTTGCCGGGGCGATGAGGGTGGACGTGCCGGCCCGCGGCCACAGCGACGAAGACCTTGTCGAGGCTTGCTTTGAACACCTGCGCATGGCCGACGGCGCAGGTCGGCGCGCGGTCGCAGGCGCCCATGCAGGGGGCCGGGCGGATGCGCAACTGCCCGCCGAGTTCACTCGCAAGCTCGTCAAGCAGGTGCTCGGAACCCGCCATCGCGCACGCAATGCCCTCGCAAACCCGCACGGTGACCGGCGGCGGCGGCCTTTCCTTCACGACGTCGAAATGCGCGTAAAAAGTTGCGACCTCGTACACCTCGGCGAGCGACAGGCGCATTTCGCTTGCAAGCGCGACGAGGTGCGCGGCGGAGAGATGGTTGAAGCGATCTTGCAGGAGATGCAGATATTCGATCAGCAAATCCTGTCGGAGGGGGCGGTCGGCAAGCAGCGCGCGGACCTCGTCGCGGGCGCGCGGATCGACCTGGCGCCCCTTTGGGGTCGTGGGGGGACGCCGGCGGTCCCCGCCCGAGCGATGAACGTCTGACCTCATTGAGGCTCTATCATCAACGATTTACCGCTCCCGGTCGAGCCCGTGGCGATCGGCGTCCGCTCCGCAGGGCGGGAGAAGCGAGCACTCTAGAACAGCCCGGTGATCTTGCCGTCCGGCCCGACATCGATCGCGCTCGCCGCCGGCGTTTTCGGCAGGCCGGGCATGGTCATAATGTCCCCGCAGATGGCGACGACGAACTCCGCCCCGGCGGCGAGCCGCACCTCGCGGATCGGCACGATATGGTCGGTCGGCGTGCCCCTGAGATCGGGATTGGTGGCGAAGCTGTACTGGGTCTTGGCGATACACACGGGCAGATTGCCGTAGCCCATGGCCTCGAAGGCGGCGAGCTGGTCGTGCACCCCCTTCTCGACGGAAATGTCCTTCGCCCGGTAGATTTCGCGGGCGATGGTGCGGATCTTCTCCTCAAGCGGCATGTCGTCGGGGTAGAGCAGCTCGAAGCGGCTCTTGCCGGCATCGATCGTCCTGACGATCGCTTGCCCGAGTTCGAGCGCGCCCTTGCCGCCTTTGGCCCAGTGGTCGGCAACCGGCGCAGCGACCCCGAACCGCGCGCAGGCGTTGCGCACGATTTCGATCTCATCCGGCGTATCGGCGCTGAACCGGTTGATCGCAACGACCGGCACCAGGCCGAACTTGCGGACATTCTCGATATGGCGCCGCAAATTGGGGAGCCCCGCCTCGACCGCGGTGAGGTTCTCGGATTTGAGATCATCCTTCTTCATCCCGCCATGCAGCTTGAGCGCGCGTATGGTGGCAACCAGCACGACGCAATCGGGCGCAAGGCCGGTCTTGCGGCACTTGATGTCGAGGAATTTCTCCCCGCCGAGATCGGCGCCGAAGCCGGCCTCGGTGACGACGTAGTCGCAGAGCTTGAGCGCGGTCGTGGTCGCGAGCACCGAGTTGCAACCATGGGCGATGTTGGCGAACGGCCCGCCATGGACGAAGGCCGGCGTTCCTTCGAGCGTCTGCACCAGATTGGGGGCGAGCGCCTCCTTGAGCAGGGCCGCCATTGCGCCATGGGCGTTGAGATCGCGCGCATGCACTGGACTGCGCTCGCGCGTATAGCCGACGACGATATTGCCGAGCCGTTCCTTGAGGTCGGCAAGGTCGCGCGCGAGACAGAAGATCGCCATCACCTCGGAGGCGACGGTGATGTCGAAGCCGGTCTCGCGCGGATAACCGTTCCCGACGCCGCCGAGCGAGCAGACGATCTCGCGCAGCGTGCGGTCGTTCATGTCCATGACGTGGCGCCACACCACGCGGCGGCTGTCGATGCCGAGCTGATTGCCCCAATAGATGTGATTGTCGATCAGTGCCGCGAGGAGATTGTGGGCGGCCGTGATGGCGTGGAAGTCGCCGGTGAAATGCAGGTTGATGTCTTCCATCGGCACGACCTGGGCGTAGCCGCCGCCGGCACCACCGCCCTTCATGCCGAAGGCAGGGCCCAGGCTGGGCTCGCGCAGGCAGAGCATCGCCCGCTTGCCGAGCCGGTTGAGCGCGTCGGCAACGCCGATCGTGGTCGTGGTCTTGCCCTCGCCCGCGGCGGTTGGAGTCATTGCCGAGACGAGAATGAGCTTGCCATTGGGCCGGCTCTGCAGCGAGCGGACATAGTCGAGCGCGACCTTCGCCTTGTAGTGGCCGTAAGGCTCGAGGCTCTCCGGCGCGATGCCGAGCTTGTCGCGCGCGACCTCGACGATCGGACGCTTGCGCGCCGCTTGCGATATCTCGATGTCGGATTTGCGATGGGTATGCTGCGAGGCGGGCATCGATGGCGGTCTGTCGGGGCTCTTGGAGCATGATCCCGAAAAGTTGGCAGACTTTTCGGACAAGATCATGCGACAAAACAAAGAGAACGAAAGCGCGATTGCTACAGTTGAATCTCATGCCTTACCGGGCGGCACGGATCAACTCCAGCACCGTTGGGAATCAACGCATCATCGCGGCACTCGCCCCGATTTATCGATCGTTGAGGTATCAACCGCGTTAAGACGCGCTAGTGATGCGGCAACCAACGCTTGGGCTCGTCTCATCGTGTTGGTGCCGCATCACTAGCGTTGCGCTCACAGGTTCCAGACCTGACCGGGCTTGAGTGCGCGGAAGATGTCGGGCCCGATTCCGGCGTCGCGACAGGCGGCAAGGAGGCCTTGCACGGGCGCATCGATCGCCTCATCGGTCAGTTTGAAAGTACCGTGATGGTGGGCGAGCGCGAGCTCGGCGCCGCAATCGAAAAAAGCCTGCACCGCCTCGCGCGGATCCATGTGCTGGTCGCGCATGTACCAGCGCGGCGCATAGGCCCCGATCGGCAGAATCGCCAGGCGGAACGGGCCGTAGCGCTCGCGCGCCTCGCGAAAGCGGTAGCCGTCGCCATAACCGGAATCGGCGACATGAAAGATGCGTCCGCCCGGCGTGTCGAGCACGAAGCCCGCCCATAACGACTTGTTGCGATCAAACAGGCCGCGCGCCGACCAGTGGCGCAGCGGCACCAGCGTGACGTCGAGGCCCGGCTTAAGCGTGACGCGGTCGTGCCAGTCATAGGCCTCCGCCGCAATGGCCGGATAATGGCTGCGCATGATCGTGTCGTTGCCGAGCGGCGTGATCACGCGCGGCCGATGGGCCTGCGCGAGCCGCGACAGCGTCGCGCCGTCGAGGTGGTCGTAATGGGCATGCGAGACCAGCACGGCGTCGATTGGCGGCAGCGCCTCGAAAGGAATGCCGGGATCGTTGACGCGCTTGGGGCCGACGAACCCAAACGGCGAAACGCGCTCCGACCACACGGGGTCGATCAAAAGGTTGAGCCCGGCCGTCTGCACGAGGAAGCTCGCATGGCCGACATAGCTGATGCGAACCGTATTGCCGGTGACGCGCGCCGGCGGGTGATCGACATAAGGGCTCGGGGCCCATTCAGGCCAGGGCTCGCCCCCCTTGGTGCTCCACCAGCGGGCGAGATCGGCAAAGCTCTTCGGCGGCACGCCATGCGGATCGCGGAAATAAATTCCGTCGAAATGGTCGGAGACCGGTCCATCATAATAGCGCGAGAGCTTGGCGCGGCCCGTCGCGCCCGCCAGCACCAAGGCCGCGAGCCCCGTGAACGACATGAACAAAGCTCGACGTGTCGGCCGCATGGCGTTCTTTCCAAGGCGTATCAGAGTGGGCGATGACCCCAAGCTAGTCAGTCGCCCCATGGGGACAAGGCGTGCAAAGGTCGCGCGCGGACAGCAGGACTCGTTCACCAATCGGCAAATCAACGTTACGCTTCAGGAGACATCGTCATAGCTGAAGTTGACCGGGGCGTGGCCGCCCGATAGATTTGCGCAGCTCTCGACACGAGCCGTGACGTGATGCCGCCGACCGGTCCTTTTGGAGGCCGGAGGTCAACGCCCGACAGCGCGATGCGCCCTCGGGCGCGAAACTGTTTGGAGCGATTGAAGGCGAACCATGTTTGAAGCCCTTTCGGACCGGCTGTCCGGCATTCTCGATCGGTTGACGCGGCGCGGTGCGCTGACCGCGGGCGACGTCGATGCCGCGGCGCGCGAGGTGCGGCGTGCCCTGCTCGAAGCCGATGTCGCGCTCGACGTGGTGCGCGCCTTCATCGACCGGCTGAAGGAACGCGCGGTCGGCGTCGAGGTGATCAAATCGGTGACGCCGGGCCAGATGATCGTCAAGATCGTGCACGACCAGCTCATCGAGGCGCTGGGCGCGAGCGCCGATCCGATCGATCTCAATGCGGCGGCGCCGGTGCCGATCATGCTGGTCGGCCTGCAGGGCTCGGGCAAGACCACGACCGCGGCGAAGATCGCAAGGCGCCTCACCGACCAGACCAAGCGCAAAGTGCTGATGGCCTCGCTCGACACCAGGCGGCCCGCGGCGATGGAGCAGCTCGCCGTGCTCGGCCGGCAGGTCGAGGTCGACACGTTGCCGATCGTCGCAGGGCAGATGCCGGTGCAGATCGCCAAGCGCGCGATCGAAGCGGGTAAGTTCGGCGGCTATGATGTCGTGCTGCTCGACACCGCCGGGCGCATCACGCTCGACGAAGCGATGATGACCGAGGTCGCCGACGTCAAGCAGGCGGCAAACCCGCACGAGGTGCTGCTCGTCGCCGACGCGTTGACCGGCCAGGATGCGGTCAATCTCGCCCGTTCCTTCGACGAGCGCGTCGGCCTCACCGGCATCGTGCTCACCCGCGTCGACGGTGACGGGCGCGGCGGTGCCGCGCTGTCGATGCGCACGGTCACCGGCAAGCCGATCAAACTGATGGGCGTGGGCGAGAAGATCGACGCGCTCGAGGACTTTCATCCGGAGCGGATCGCCGACCGCATCCTCGGCATGGGCGATATCGTCACGCTGGTCGAGAAGGCGGCGGCGACGATCGACGCGGAGAAAGCCGCGCGCGCCGCCGAGCGGATGCGCAAGGGCGCGTTCGACCTCAACGATATGCGCGAGCAGCTCGAACAGATGCAGAAGATGGGCGGCATGTCGGGCCTGATGGGGCTGCTGCCCGGCATCGGCAAGATGAAGAACCAGCTCGCCAATGCCAATGTCGACGACCGCCTGCTCAAGCGGCAGGTCGCGATCATCAGTTCGATGACGCCGAAGGAACGCCGTAACCCGGATGTTCTCAAGGCAAGCCGCAAGCGGCGGGTCGCCGCCGGCTCCGGCGCCAAGGTCGAGGAGGTCAACCGGCTGCTCAAGATGCACCGGGGCATGGCCGACATGATGAAGGCGATGGGAGGCGGAAAGAAACGCGGCCCGCTCGCGGGCCTTGCCAATGCGCTTGGGCTCGGCGGCGCCATGCCGAGCCCTGAGGACATGGCAAAGCTCGCCGAGAAAATGCCCGGCGGATTGCCGGGCGCCCTGCCCGGCTCGCCGCCGGGACTGCCAACGGGCCTTCCCGGCCTGCCGCCCAAGTTTCCCGGGGGGGCCGGTGGGCCCGGCGGGTTGCCGGGGCTGGGCGGCAAAGGCCTGCCGCCGTTCCCGGGTATGCCGGGCGGAAAGAAGAAGTGACGGGCGACGTGTCGCACCAGGAAGGTAACGATTATGCGGGCTCCACCGCGGTGCAGAGCTTGAACGTTAGCGCTGAGAAAGGACTGTAAATGTCACTGAAAATGCGGCTCGCCCGCGCCGGCACCAAAAAGCGGCCCTTCTATCACATCGTGGTCGCGGACTCGCGCAGCCCACGGGACGGGCGTTTCATCGAGCGGCTCGGCTATTTCAATCCGCTCTTGCCGAAGGAAAAGACCGAGCGGCTGCGACTCGATCTCGACAAGACGAAGGCCTGGCTCGCCAAGGGTGCGACGCCTTCCGACCGCGTCCTGCGATTCCTTGACGAGGCGGGCATCCGCAAGCGCGAGCCACGCAACAATCCGGAAAAGGCGGTTCCGCGCAAGGAGCGCAAGGCACGCGCCGAGGCCGCCGCCCAAGGCGAAGCCCCGTCCGCTTAGCTAGTCCGTTCGTCCCCCGAAAGCGGGGAACCAGGAGCATTCAAGAGAGCTGGATTCCCGCTTGCGCGGGAATGAACGGAAACTGGCGCATGATCCCGAAAAACTGGCAGACTTTTCGGACAAGATGATGCGATCGAACAAAGAGCATGATCCCGAAAGCCTGGCAGACTTTTCGGACAAGATCATGCGATCGAATAAAGAGAAACGCGGCGCGATTGACTCAACCGCGAGCAAGTGCACTCCGGAGTATTCAAGCTTGAGCCCGAAGCGCGTGCTCCTTGCGCGCATCGGCGCGGCGCATGGCGCCCGCGGCGAGGTCAGGCTCTGGTCGTTCACCGCCGATCCGGGGGCGATCGCCGATTACGGCCCGCTCGAAAGCGAGACGGGCGAGTGCTTCGAGATCGAAGCGCTGCGGCCGGGCAGGGGGTTCTTCCTCGCACGCCTCAAGGGCGTCGGCGACCGCACGGCAGCCGAACGGCTCAATCATGTCGATCTCTATGTGCCGCGCGAGCGACTGCCGGAGCCCGAAGCGGCCGATGAGTATTACCACGTGGATCTGGTCGGCCTTGCGGTCGTGGACGGGCAGGGCGCAACGCTCGGCAAGGTGGTCGCCATCCAGAATTTCGGCGCCGGCGATCTCATCGAGGTGAAACCGAACGCGGGCGGCGACACCGTGCTGCTGCCGTTCACCGAGGCCGTCGTGCCGGTGGTCGACATTGCCGGCGGACGCATCGTCATCGACCCGCCACCCGACGCGTTCCGGTAAACGCTCCGTTCATTCCCGCGAACGCGGGAACCCAGTTCTCTCTCTCTCGGAAATCCTGGGTCCCCGCTTTGCGCGGGGACGAGCGGCCAGTCGCCTATGGCGTTGAGCCTGCGCGACTGCTTATTCGTGCCAGGGCCGGTTGAGTTTCGCGGTTTCCTCGAAGGCCGCGATCTTCAACGCCTTCTCCAGCGTCAGGCCGATATCGTCGAGCCCGTGCAGCAGGCAGTGCTTGCGGTGCGGGTCGATCTCGAAACGGATGACATCGCCATCCGGCCCGTGGACTTCCTGCGCCTCAAGGTCGATGGTCAGCGTCGCATTCGCCCCACGCTCGACATCGTCGAACAGCTTTTCGAGGTTTTCGTGCGAGACCTTGATCGGCAGAATGCCGTTCTTGAAGCAGTTATTGTAGAAAATGTCGCCGAACGAGGTCGAGATCACGCAGCGGATGCCGTAATCGAGCAGTGCCCAAGGGGCGTGCTCGCGCGAGGAGCCACAGCCGAAATTGTCGCCCGCGACCAGAATCGTCGCGTTCCGATAGGCCGGCTGGTTGAGGACAAAATCCGGGTGCTCGCCGCCGTCGTCGTGATAGCGCTTCTCGGCGAACAGGCCGCGGCCGAGGCCGGTGCGCTTGATCGTCTTCAGATACTGTTTGGGGATGATCATGTCGGTATCGACATTGATCGTCCTCAGCGGCGCGGCGACGCCTTCGAGCGTTGTGAACTTGTCCATCGGCCGGCTCCTAGAGCGCGATTGCTTTGTGTTGATTCAACCGCGCTCTGTTCCTCTTTGTCTTGTCGCATGATCTTGTCCGAAAAGTCTTCCAACTTTTCGGGATCATGCTCTACGTACTCGTGCAGGCCCCCTCCACTTGGCAAGTGGCCTCACGCCGGTCAAGCCTGCCGAAAATCGGCTCATTGGCCTTGAGTGGACGGCTGATCACGCCGTGCGCGCCCTGATCCAATCGCCCATCATCTCAATGGCGGCGTCGGCCTCCGGGAACGCGCCATAGAAAATCGGCCAAACATGTTGCATGCCGGCGCCGATATAGAGTGTCGCGTCGACTCTCGCCAAGCCGGCTGCGCGCACGATGCGCACCGAGTCATCGAGCAGCGTTTCTTCGCTGCCGACCACGCAGAGGATCGGTGGAAAGCCGGAAAAATCGGCGAAAACCGGCGAGACCTGCGGGTCGCGCGGATCGTGGCCGCGCAGATAGAGCCCGACCAACTCCATCAGACCGTCGGTGTTGCACGACATGTCGGTGTGCACACGGAGCTTCATGCTCTCGCCGCTGCACGTCATATCGCCCCAAAGCGAGATCGCGACGATGCCGGCCGGAAGCGCAAGGCCGCGCTCGCGCAGCGCAAGGACGGTCGCCAGCGCAAGTCCGCCGCCCGCCGAATCGCCGCTGATCACCACCCGTCCGGCCTCGGCCCCGTTGCCGAGCAGCCACTGATAGGCCGCCACTGCGTCCTCGAGCGCGGCGGGAAAGGGATGTTCCGGCGCCAACCGGTAGGTCGGAAGGAGCGCGCGCGCCCGCGCCGCCAGTGCGAGATGCCCCGCGGTCTTACGTCGCGCGATCGGGGCACCCTGCACATAGCCGCCGCCGTGGAAGTGAAGGATCGCCGCACCCGGACGCGCTGCCTCCGGCGTTGCCCATAAGCCCTTGACCTCAGGCGCGGGCGTGAAACTCACCCCTTGAGGTTCGCTGCACAGATCCTCGGCATGCGCATCGCCCTGCCGGCGCTGCTCGATCGAGGGGGTGTCATCCTTGGGCATCGCCCGCAGCATGTCCCAGAAACGGCTTGCTTGCTCGCTTGGCATCGCTCTCACGCTCCGCCGCCCTTGTCGGCCTGCGCCTCGATCGCCGCCATGTCGGCATCGGAGAGGCCGAAATGATGTCCGATCTCATGCACCAGCACATGGGCGATGACGGCGCCGAGCGTGTCGTCGCGCTCCGCCCAGTAATCGAGGATGGGCCGGCGATAGAGCCAGATCATGTTGGGCATCTGCATGGACGCGCTCTCGGACCGGAACGGCAGCCCGACACCTTGAAAGAAGCCGAGCAGGTCGAACTCGCTGTCGAGGCCCAATAAGTCCAGCACCTCGTCGGTCGGAAAATCGTCGACCTGGATGACGACCCCTTCGCACATTGCGCGGAACTTGTCCGGGAGCCGCCGGAAGATCTCGGCGGCGCCCGCCTCCATTTCCTCAAGCGAGGGAGGCTTACGCGGCCGCCAGGCGAGCGGATCGGCGGGAGGCGAGTCGGACATGGGGCTGTTCTTACGGAAGTAACGCGCCGCGGCCAAGCGGGTTGCCGCTCCCGCGACATCATCGCCGCAGGCCCCGCTTTGGTCTTTCGCGGGAGGTTGGTTTCGATCGTTGACGAGGTTCTGTCGATGCGCGACGGTGCAACCGACGATCGGGAGGTCAGCCGATGCGGCTAAGGATCATTGGTTATGCGATCGCGCTTGCGCTTGGGATCGTCTGCCTGGCCGGCGTGACCTTAAATACCGCCGCGGCGCAATCGGGCCGTTCGTTCGATCGCAATCAGAATGCTCAGGCGCCGCGGGCGCCGGCCCGGATCGTTGTCAGGCCCGGTCGCCGCCTCGTGCGTCAATGCGATTCCTGGTATGTGATCGAGCGCCGGGTGGCGGGCGATGTTCTCACCCCACAAATGCGCTGCCGCTGGACCTATCGGTAAGATCGACCACCGATAAGACGGCCGCGCATCGAATCCGTCGGCAGGTCTGAGCAAACAGCGTCAGCTCTCGGCCTTGAAGGGACGCGCGAGGAGCGCCTCCATCGCCTCATCGACGCTCAGCCGCCCTTCGAGCACGGCGTCGACCGCCCCGGCAATCGGCATATCGACATTCGCCTGTCTTGCCATTTCGACCAGGACGGAGGCGGTGAACACGCCTTCGGCCAGCCCCGCGCGCGCCGCATCCGCCAAAGACGCGCCCTCGCCGGTGGCAACACCGAGCGAGAAATTGCGCGACTGCCGGGTCGAGCAGCTCAGGATGAGGTCGCCGAGGCCCGACAGTCCGGTGAGCGTCTCCGCGCGAGCGCCGAAGGCTCTGCCGAAGCGGATCAGCTCGGCAAAGCCGCGCGTCGTCAGCGCGGCTGCCGCGCTTGCGCCGAGCCGGCGGCCGGCGACGATCCCGGCTGCGATCGCGAGCACGTTCTTTGCCGCGCCGCCGATCTCGACGCCGCGCCGATCGGTCGAATGATAGGGGCGGAAGGTCTGGGTGCCGAGCGCCTGCACCAGCGCTTCAGCGATGCCGGCGTCGCTCGCGGCGAGCGTCACCGCGGTCGGCAAGCCGCGCGCGACGTCGCCGGCAAAGCTCGGGCCCGACAGGATCGCCGGGATCGCCTCAGTGATGCAGGCCTCGATCACCTCCGTCATGAAGGCGCGGGTGCCGCGCTCGATCCCCTTGGCGCAGGCGACAACCGGCGTACCCGGCCGGATCGCCGGGGCGAGCGCCGTTGCGACCATGCGCAGCGCCTGGGCCGGGACCACCAGCAGCACGGCGTCGGCGGATGCCGCCGCCGGTGCCCCGGTTGCGATCGCGATGCGCGGGTCGAGCTTGACTCCCGGCAGGTGCGGGCTTTCGCCCCGTCGGCCGATATCGGCTGCGGCTTGTTCATCGCGCGCAATCAGCGTGACGGGGCGTCCGGCGCGCGCGGCGACATTGGCGAGCGCCGCGCCCCAGCCGCCAGCGCCCACCACGGCGATACGATCGAGCCTCACGCCGGCGCCCGGCATCAGGCGGGCGGCGCTTCGGCGGCGAGCGCAGCCGGCTTGCTCACGCGATCGAGCGGCCAGCGCGCGCGCGGGCCGGCGTCAAGCGAATCGATCAGCCCATGGGCGAGGCGCTCGGCTCCCGCCCAGGCGATCATCGCCCCATTATCGGTGCACAACTCGGCCGGCGGCAGCACGAGCTCCGTTTCGCATTCCGTCGCAATATGATGCAGCAGCCCGCGGATCGCTTGATTGGCGGCGACGCCTCCGGCGGCGACGAGCGCGGTCGGCGCGCCGAACCGTTCGCGGAACAGTCCCAGTCCGGAATAAAGGCGATCGATCACCATCTCGGCGACCGCCTGCTGGAACGAGGCGCACAGGTCGCATACATCGGTTTCCGATAAAGGCGCGATTTTCTTTGCTTCGAGCCGAAGCGCGGTCTTGAGTCCCGAGAGGGAGAAATCGGCGCCCTCGCGGCCCGCCATCGGCCGCGGCAGCGCGAACCGGGAAGGATCGCCCTCCGCGGCGTATAGTTCCACCTCCGGGCCGCCGGGATAGCCGAGGCCGAGCACTTTTGCGGTCTTGTCGAAGGCCTCGCCGATCGCGTCGTCGAGCGTCGTTCCGAGCCGCACATAATCGCCGACCCCAAGCACCGCCACGACCTGCGTGTGTCCGCCGGAGGCCAGAAACAGGCAATAGGGAAACGGCGTATCGTGGGTAAGGCGCGCGGTCAGCGCGTGCGCCTCGAGATGGTTGACGGCGATCAACGGCTTTTCATGCACGAGCGCGATCGCCTTTGCCGTCGTCAGCCCGACGATCAGCCCCCCCATCAGTCCCGGGCCGGCCGCCGCTGCGATCCCATCGAGCCGCGCGAACTCGCAGCTCGCCTCGCGCATCGCCTGTGCGATCAGCAGATCGAGCGCCTCCACATGGGCGCGCGCGGCGATTTCCGGCACGACACCGCCGAACTTCGCATGCTCCGCAATCTGCGAGAGCACGACATCGGCGAGAATACGCCCGTGCCCGTCCGGCTGGCGCTCCACCACCGCCGTGGCCGTCTCGTCGCAGGTGGTCTCGATGCCGAGAACGATCATTGTCGCTGGCGGTGCAATACCCGCCCCGTTTATTCATTGCCAAGGCGCGAGGCGCCCTTATAACGACGCCGTAGCATTGCGAGGTCGCATGGTGCAATCCTCCAGCACTCCTTTACTCCGCATCGGAACGCGCGGCAGTCCGCTTGCGCTCGCGCAGGCGCATGAGGTGCGCGCGCGGCTCGCGGAAGCCCATAGCGTCGATCCCGCCGCGATCGAGATCTGCGTGATCCGCACCTCCGGCGACATGATCCAGGACCGGCCGCTCGCCGAGGTCGGCGGCAAGGGCCTCTTTACCAAGGAGATCGAGCAGGCGCTGTTCGACAATGCCGTCGACCTTGCCGTTCACTCGGCAAAGGACATGGAGACGGCGCTTCCGCTGGGCTTGGCGGCGACCGCGTTTCTCAAGCGTGAGGACGTGCGCGATGTCTTTATCAGCCGCAAGGCCGCGGACCTCTCGGCCCTGCCGAGCGGCGCGATCGTCGGCACCGCCTCCTTGCGCCGGCAGGCGATGGTTCGCCGGCTGCGCCCGGACCTGCAGGTGGTGAGCTTGCGCGGAAACGTCCAAACGCGCCTGCGCAAGCTCGATGCCGAGGAGATCGACGCCACCATGCTGGCGCTTGCCGGACTGAGGCGGCTCGGCCTTGCCGACGTTGCGACCGCGATCTTCTCCATCGACGAGTTTCCGCCGGCCGTCGGGCAGGGTGCGATCGCAATCGAGACCCGTGCGGACGATGCCCGCACATGTGAACTCGTGGCCGCGCTCGACGATGCCGACACCACGGCCGCGCTCACCGCCGAGCGTGCGTTCCTCGCCGCGCTCGACGGGTCATGCCGGACGCCGATCGCCGGTCACGCACGATTTTCGAATGGCGCCTTGACTTTGCGCGGCCTTATCGTGAAGCCCGACGGCAGCGTTGCGCATGAAACCACGCGCGCGGGCGCTGCGAGCGAAGCGGCCGCGTTGGGCCGCGATGCCGGCGATGAACTCAAGCAACGCGGCGGACCGGGGTTTTTCGCTTGAGCCATGCGCCTCCTTGTCACCCGCCCGGAGCCCGACGGCGAGCGAACCGCGCGGTCCCTGCGCGCGCGCGGGCACGAGGCGCTGACGGCGCCGCTTCTTCATATCGAGACGATCGCTGACGCGCCGATCGGCAACGGGCCATGGGCGGCGGTCGCCTTCACCAGCGCTAATGCCGTCAATGCCATCGCGGCCCATCCGGCGAGGGCAGAGCTCCTGCACGTCCCGGTCTACACCGTCGGCGCGCGGACTGAGGAGGCGGCCCATGCCGCGACCTTCGAGCAGGTCCAGTCGGCCTATGGCGATGTCGCCGCGCTTGCCGGCCTGATCGTTGCGCGGCTCGGCGACCGCGTGCACCCCGTTCTGTATCTCGCCGGCGAGGATCGCGCCGGCGATCTGGAAGGTCTGCTCGCCGAATACGGCATCACCGCGCGCACGGTGCCGATCTATCGCGCGGTCGCAGCAAAGCGGCTTCCCGAACCGTTGCGAGTCGTGATCGCCGATAAGCGTATCGATGGCGTCCTGCATTATTCCAAGCGCACGGCGGAGACCTTTCTGGCCGCCGCTGCCGCGGAGGGATTGCGTGAGCAAAGCTTGGCGCTCAAGCACTTCTGTCTATCGGCTGAGATCGCGGCTCCGCTTCGCGCGGCCGGCGCCGATCATGTTGCGATCGCCCGCCGGCCGGATCAACACGCTTTGTTCGAATTGCTCGATCTTTGAACCACTCATTTGTTCATGACGGTTGCCGCGGCGACGCTGGCGCAGTATTTCCGTAGGAGTATACTCAGATCAGATTCGGGAGCCGGCGATGGTCAACGACGAGCAGCGCCCGGAAGACAAATCGGCCGATGGTGAACACCAGAGCCGAGAGCCGACCGCGGCCGAATCCCACGCAAGCGAGATTTCATCCGAGCCGTCGCAAACACCAGCGGACGACGAGACGCGGACGCAGGCTGCGCCGGCAGAGCCGGCAGACGATTCCCACGCAAGCGAGGTTTCGTCCGATCCGTTGCAAACGCCAGCGGACGACGAGACGCGGACGCAGGCTGTGCCGGCAGAGCCGGAGGAGCCGGCAAAGGATGCGTCGGCGCCCGAGGTCGAATTGGGCGAGGCGCGGCTCGCGGCGGGAACCAACACAAACGGAACGAGCGGCGAGGCAGCACCCGCTGCCGCCGCCGAAACAGCGGAATTGGCGGATGGCGCGCCAGCGGCAGCCCCGTCCTCCGCACATACTTCGAAGGAGGGGGAGATGGAAACGGCAGCTCCGCGCACCCCATGGGTAGCGCTGCTTGTTTCAGGCCTGGTCGGCGGTGCGCTTGTAGCGGTCGCCGGCTATGCCTGGTTATCGAATAGACTCGACGAAGGTGCGACGAACGTCCTCTTGGCGCGCGTGGGGGCAGTCGAGCTCGCGGTGCGCGACCTGAGCGCCGCGGGCGGGCAGTTGGCGGCGGAATCGCAGGATGCGACCAAGCTCGCCGAGCGACTCGCGAAGTTGGAGGCCGGCATTGCCGACGTGGCGAAATCCGCGCAAGCGGCGCCCGATCCGGCGCTGGCCAATCGTCTGACCGCGCTGGAAGCCGTTGCCAAATCGCTGACCGATCAGCTCGTTCGTCTCGACCGCCGTGCCGGCGAAACGGAGTCGGCGCTGCAGGCGGTGAGCGAACGTGGCGCAGCCGATGGCGAAGCGCCGGCGGCCGTGGTCGCACCAAAGCCACCGGAGGTCACCAAGGCCGAGTTCGGAATGTTGAGCGATCGCGTCGGAACGCTGCAAAAGGCTTTGACGTCACTGCAGCAGAACCCGCAACCGCGCACCGGGGGGGGAGTGGTCGACGATCGCGCCGCTCTGACGGTTGTGACTGCGGGACTGCGTGACGCCGTCGAGAGAGGCACGGCCTTTGCCGGCGAACTCAAGGCGGCAAAGGCGCTGGGAGCCGATGCGCAGCAGATCGCGCCGCTCGAGGCCTTCGCCGCCTCCGGCGTTCCGAGCGCGGCGGCGCTGGGGCGCGAACTCGCGAAGCTGGCTCCGGACATGATGCCGGCAGGCAGCGGGCTTTCGCGCGACGCCAGCTATATCGATCGCCTGCAAGCGCAGGCCGAGCGGTTGGTGCGCTTCCGGCCCGTGGGCGGGGCACCGGGCCAAGATGTTGTGGCCGTCGTCAGCCGGATCGAAGCCAAAGCGAAACGGGCCGATATTGCCGGCGCGCTGGCCGAAATCCGCGAACTACCCGAAACGGCGCGTGCTCCGGCCGAGCCGTGGATCAAGAAAGCCGAGGCGCGCGCGGCTGCCATCGCTGCCGCGCAAAACCTCGAAGCCGCAGCGCTTGCCGCGCTCGCCGCCAATCCATAGGACCGAGAAACAATGATACGCGTCCTTCTATTTTTCATCGGCGTTACCGTTCTTGCTATCGGTACGGTTTGGCTCGCCGATCGTCCCGGCGATATTTCCGTTACGTGGCTCGGCTATCAGGTCGAAACCTCCGTGATGGTTGGCGTCATTGCCGCGGTGCTTGTCGTCGCCGCGGCCATCCTGGTCTGGTCGATCATCCGCGGGATCATTCGTGTGCCCGCCGCGTTTTTTGCGGCGCGGTCGGGTCGTCGCGTCAACCGGGCCTATAGCGCCGTCTCGCGCGGCATCGTCGCGATCGGCGCGGGCGACGCGCCGGCGGCGCGGCGTCTTGCCCACGAGGCCCGCCGGCTCACGCCGAACGAGCCGCTTGCGCTCCTGCTTGGAGCGCAAACAGCGCAGCTTGCCGGGGACGGCATCGAAGCGGAGCGAACGTTCCGCGCCATGGCCGAGCGCAATGACACCAAGCTTTTGGGGTTGCACGGCCTGTTCATCGAGGCCCAACGCCGAGGCGATGCGGGTGCCGCCCGCGCCTGCGCCGAGGAAGCGGCCGCGGTCGAGCCGGCGTTGCCCTGGGCGGCCGAAGCGGCCCTGCAGTATTCTTGCGTCGACGGCAATTGGGTCGGCGCGCTGGCTTTGCTCGAGAGCAATATGAACAACGGCCTGGTGGCGAAGGACGTCTACAGGCGCCAGCGCGCGGTGCTGCTCACCGGACGGGCGCTGTCGGAAAGCGAGAAGAACAGCGGCGGGGCGATTGATCTGGCGCTGCAGGCGCTGAAACTGTCCCCCGGACTGGTGCCGGCGGCAGCACTCGCCGGCCAGCTCCTCACCAAAGAAGGCCGGCTGCGCAAGGCCTCGCGGGTCATCGAGGCGGCATGGCGGGTCAATCCGCACCCCGACCTCGCCGAGGTCTATGCCAATATCCGCCCGCGCCTGTCGAGCCGCGAGCGGCTCAGCCGCATGCGGACCCTGGCACGGCAGGCTCCGAACAATCCGGAAAGCGCCATCGCGGTCGCCCGGGCTGCGATCGACGCGCAGGAGTTCGGCACGGCACGCGAGCGGCTGCGTCCGCTCCTTGAGAACCCGACCCAGCGCGTCGCGGCGCTCATGGCCGAGATCGAGGAAAAGGAGAGCGGCGATGTCGGCCGCTCGCGTGAATGGATGGTGCGCGCATTGACCGCCACGCGCGATCCGGCCTGGACCGCCGACGGGGTAGTGTCCGACATCTGGATGCCGATCTCTCCGACAACCGGCCGGCTCGATGCATTCGAATGGCGGGCCCCGGTCGCCGATCTCGGCCCGCCGGGCCCGCTGATCGAATATGCGCGTGTATCCTCGGCGCTGCAGAAGCAGCTTGAGACGAAACTGGCGGCCGAGCCGGCTGCCACCAGCGCCCCGAGCACGCCGAGCGCCCCAAGCGCCGCGCCGCAGGCTGCCAAGGCGGCCGAGCCTGCGAAAGCGCCTCAACCTGCAAAAGCGCCCGAACCAGCGAAAGCGCCTCAATCCGCGAAAGCCCCTGAACCTGCGAAGGCACCCCAAAAGGTTGCGGCTGCGCCTGCCCAAACATTGGAACTTGCAGCCGCCAAGCCTGCAGCCGCCCCGCCGCCACCGCCGCCGCCGCGACAGAGTGCCACACCGAAGAAGGGGGAAGCCCCCAAACCCGCGCAGCCGGTGGCTCCGCTATCGCGGGTGCCCGACGATCCGGGACCCGAGCCAGGAAAGGGCAAGCAGGGCAATTCCGGGGCGGCCCCGAAAGCGGCCCCCAAAAAAGCCGAAGCCGAGAAGCCGCGCTTGTTCTTCCGCTGACCGGCCGCACGCCGGTCAGATATAGTCGGACTTCGTCTCGGCCGAAATTCGCCCCCTCACCAACCCTCCCCCAGCCCAAGTCGGGTGTTCCCGACTTGGGCCACTCGAAACCGAGCCGAACACAGGAACACCCGCGTTCGGCGCGGGGGAGGGAGCTAGAGCATGATCCCAAAAGCTGGCAGACTTTTCGTACAAGATCATGCGGCCAAACAAAGGGCGTGACCCCGAAAAACTATCCGCAATAATACCTCTCCCCGCTTGCGGGGAGAGGTCGACGCGCGAAGCGCGGCGGGTGAGGGGCCAGCAGCCCACGAGCAAGGAGAAGCGCCCCTCATCCGGCTCGCGGCAATAGCCGCTCGCCACCTTCTCCCCGCTCGCGGGGAGAAGGCATATTTCTTGCGATCACGCCTCGGCGACTTCGCGGCGGCGCTCTTCTTTCTTGCGGTCGTTGGGATCGAGAATCTTCTTGCGCAGGCGGACCGATTTCGGCGTCACCTCGACCAATTCGTCGTCGGCAATATAGGCGAGCGCCTTTTCCAGCGTCATGCGCAGCGGCGGCGTTAAGCGCACCGCCTCGTCCTTGGCATGGGTGCGGATATTGGTGAGCTTCTTGCCCTTGAGCACATTCACTTCGAGGTCGTTCTCGCGGGTGTGCTCGCCGACGATCATCCCCTGATAGACGCGCCAGCCGGGCTCGATCATCATCGGCCCGCGGTCCTCCAGGTTCCATAGCGCATAGGCGACCGCCTCGCCCCTATCAGTCGAGAGAAGCACGCCGGTGCGGCGGCCCTGGATGTCGCCCTTGTGCTGGGCGTAGCCGTGGAACAGCCGGTTCATCACCGCGGTGCCGCGGCTGTCGGTGAGAAGCTCGCCCTGATAGCCGATCAGCCCGCGCGTAGGCGCATGGAAGACGAGCCGCACGCGCCCGCCACCGGAAGGGCGCATCTCGACCATCTCGCCTTTCCGCTCGGAGACCTTCTGGACGACGACGCCGGAATGCTCCTCGTCGACATCGATCACCACCTCCTCGATCGGCTCGAGCAGCGCCCCGGTTTCGCCGTCGCGCTCGAACAGCACCGTCGGCCGCGACACCGACAGCTCGAAACCCTCGCGCCGCATCGTCTCGATCAGAATGCCGAGCTGGAGTTCGCCGCGGCCGGCGACCTCCATCGCGTCCTTCTCGCGCGAATCGCTGATGCGCAGCGCGACATTGCCCTGCGCCTCGCGAAACAGCCGGTCGCGGATGACGCGGCTCTGCACCTTGTCGCCCTCGGTGCCGGCGAGCGGGGAGTCATTGATGCGGAAGGTCATCGACAAAGTCGGCGGATCGATCGGCTGCGCGGGAAGCGGCACTGTTACCTCCGGCGCGCAGATCGTGTGCGCGACGGTGGCCTGCGGCAGGCCGGCAATCGACACGATATCGCCGGCGAGTGCCTCGTCGATCGGCTGGCGCTCGAGCCCGCGAAAGGCAAGCACTTTGGAGACGCGGCCCTGCTCGATGAGCGCGCCGGCGCGGTCGAGCACTTTGGCCGGCTGGTTCGGCCTGATCGCGCCGGACGTGATCCGCCCGGTGACCAGCCGGCCGAGATACGGGTTGGCCTCAAGGATCGTGCCGAGCATGCGGAACGGCCCCTCCTCGACCTGCGGCGGGGCGACATGGGACAGGACAAGATCGAACAGCGGCGCCATGGAGGTCTTCGGTCCGTCAACGCTCGCGGCCATCCAGCCTTCCTTGGCCGATCCATACAGCACTGGAAAATCGAGCTGCTCCTCGCTCGCATCGAGCGCGGCGAACAGATCGAACACTTCTCCGGCGACCACCTCGGGCCGCGCATCGGCGCGATCGATCTTGTTGATCGCGACGATTGGCTTGAGGCCGACCTTCAGCGCTTTCGAGACGACGAATTTGGTCTGCGGCAGCGGGCCTTCGGCCGCGTCGACCAGCACGATCGCCCCGTCGACCATGTTGAGGATGCGCTCGACCTCGCCGCCGAAATCGGCATGGCCGGGCGTGTCGACGATGTTGATGCGCACATCGTTCCAGACCACCGAAGTCACCTTGGCGAGGATGGTGATACCGCGCTCGCGTTCGAGATCGTTGGAATCCATCGCGCGCTCGGCCACGCGCTGGTTCTCGCGGAACGCGCCCGACTGCTGCAGGAGCCGGTCGACCAGCGTGGTCTTGCCATGGTCGACATGGGCAATGATCGCGACATTGCGGAGCTTCATGCGCTTTCCCAGAAACAGAAAGCGGGCCGTGTTCGCTCGCATGGTCCTGTCCGAAAAGCCTGCCGGCTTCTCGGGATCATGCGTGTTGCGGCCCGCAGAACAGTGCGCGGAATATAGTCGTCAACCGGGACGAGGCAATGACGCAATGATGAAGGCATGGGCCGGGAATCCGCGCGGCGCCTGCTATCCGTGCCGCACCGGGCCCGATGGTCCCGGCTCGGTGGTCCGCATGCCGGCCGGGCGGCTCCATGGGCCGATCTGCGGGTCGCGCGGCAGGGCATCGCGCACCATCAGCATTTCGCCGAAGGTCTCCGCGGTGACGAGGCCGACCAGCCGGTCCGCCGGGTCGACGACGCCGACCGCCGGCATGGACTTTTCCTGGATGAGGCGGAACGCCTCTTCCAGCCGACCGCGATAGCTGATGGTCGGAATTTCGGCCGTCATCGCCTCGCTGACCCGGGCATCAGGGCCGAGCTTTTTGAGCGCGCCGATCATGTCGTCGCGCATGACCACGCCCAACAGGCGCTGGCGATCGTCCACGACCGGAAACACCGCCTGGCTCGTGTGCAGCAAGGTCGCGATCGCCGAATCGATATGCGTGTTCGGCGACAGCGTCGCATATTGGGTGATCATCGCCTCGCTCACCGGCACGTCGCGCGACATCGCGCGGACCGCCACGAGGTGGGCCTCCGAGGAGGCGGCGAGATACACGAAGACCGCGATGAGAATCAGCAGCGGGTTGGTGAACAGGCCGAGGAAGCCGAGCAGGAAGGCCGCCCATTGACCGATCGCCGCCGCCACCTTGGTCGCGCGCACATGGCCGAGCCTTATTGCGAGCAGCGCCCGCAGCATCCGCCCGCCGTCCATCGGGAAGGCCGGGATCAGGTTGAACGCGACGATGAAGAGATTCACAATCGCCAAGCGGTCGATCATTGCCACCTGATGGCTTTCGACCGTCGCAAGATGCTGCAGCGACAGATTCGCGCCGAAAAAGACAACGAGAAGGAAGGCGATCGCGACATTCACCAAGGGACCCGCGATCGCGATCAGCAGTTCCTCCCCGGGCGCTTCCGGGATGCGCTCGAGCCGGGCGACGCCGCCGATCGGCAGCAAGGTCACGTCGGGCGTGGCGACCCCGAAGGCGCGCGCCGCGAAAACGTGGCCGAACTCATGTGCGAGCACGCAGGCGAACAGCAGAATAAGGAAGGCAAGAGCGTTCCAGGCGGCCTGCGGACCGCCCGCCACCCAGCTTGCGACGAAAATCCACACCAGGAACAGGACGAAGGTGATGTGAATTCGAACCGCCGTACCTGCGATTGAACCGATACTGACCGACCAACTCATCCCATCGCCTCCGCGACACGCGGGAAATGGACGAAACGAACCAAACTCAGATATGAACGCCAAGCAGCGCCCGCCAGCAGGCAGCGCCCATACGCCGTTTCGCGCAACGCTTGCGGCGCATCTTAGACTTGCAGCACTACAAGCGGGAGAGCGCAAAAATGGTGGAGAAGCTGATTGGCGACCAGCGGCAAGAGGCGCTCGCCAAGCTCAAGGGCTGGCGCGAAGTCGAAGGTCGCGACGCCATCGCCAAGACCTTCGTCTTTGCCGATTTCAACGCGGCCTTCGGGTTCATGACGCGGGTCGCGCTCGTCGCCGAGAAGCTCGACCACCACCCCGAATGGTTCAATGTCTACAAGACGGTCGAGGTCACGCTCTCGACCCACGATGCAGGTGGCCTTACGCTGCGCGATATCGCGCTGGCCGGGGCGATGGACCGGATCGCCGGCGCCTGAGGGGACGCGGCCCTGCCCGCGACGACTTGCACCCGCCCCGCCCGCGCTTAACTGATAAGATCGACGGGGTCTTCGTGCGTTTTGCGCTTGCGGATGCGGAGAGCCGCCATGAGCGATCGATATGCGGATGCGACCGACTTCGGGCTAGGCGACGAGGCGCAAGCCCGTCGCGACGAAGATGTCGTGCGCCGCGGCTTCTGGCCGAAGGTCAAGCGGGTCGCGGCGAAGCTTCCTTTCGCCGAGGACCTGCTCGCCGGGTATTACTGTGCATTCGATCGTAATACGCCGCGCCATGTCCAGGTGTCGCTATTGAGCGCGCTTGCCTATTTCGTGCTTCCGTTCGATGCGATCCCGGACGTGATACCGGTGCTCGGCTACACCGAGGATGCCGCGGTGCTCGCGACCGTCGTCCGGATGGTCGCCGCGCATGTTTCCCCAAAACACCACGCCGCCGCCCGGCGCACACTCGACGAACTGACGCATTGACGCTGACGTTTTCCACGCAGATCAGGGTCGCTCATTGTCGTTGTGGCCGATTCGGCTAAACTGCCGGGAATCCATAATTTGGTCATCTGGAATGAGTGGATACAGGGCGCGTCGGCGCGTGATTTTCGTTTGCGTTGCGTTACGTTGTCCCGAGCGGGAGATTCGAAGGGTGCCAATCGCGCAGCGTGGGCCCGGGGCCCGCACCCGACGATCCCCTTCAGGGGGAGGGAGTGACAAGCCTCGCCACCGACGGAACATGTATGCTCCGTAAGGTGGAAGCGCGATTCGCTTGAAGTGGCCCTTGGTGGTCGCGTCTTTCGTGGCGGGCCGATGTCCACTTCGCCGGAAGACTTCGAGGAGGCCTGATGACGAACCATTGGAGCAATTGGAGGCTCATGCCGGTGCGGCCGATCCTGGCCGTCGCCGCACTCAGCCTTGCCGCGCCGGCGGGGGCGATCGCGCTTACTCACGGGCCGGCTCAACCGTCACAACCCGCGCGAACGGCGCAGGCACCTGCAGCAAAGCCGCAGCCGCCGTTGCAGCAACTCGCCCAAGTTCCCGCCAGGCCGCCAGCGACGGAGGGCACAAGCGAGCCGCGGCTCGTCGGGCAGTATGGCGACTGGGGGGTCTATTCCGCGAACCCCGGTGGAAAAAAGGTCTGCTTTGCACTCGCCAAGCCGGTGAAGGCGTGGACCGAACCGCCGAATCGCAAACGCGACCCGGCCTATTTGTTCGTCTCCTCGCGACCGGCCGATCAGGTCAAGGACGAGGTCTCGGTGATGTTCGGATATCCGACCAGCCCCAACAGGGACGCTTCCGTGGAGATCAGCGGCGCGAATTTCGCCGTGCACACGCAGGCGGACGGAGGCTGGGTGAAGAACGCCGCCGAGGAGCCGCGCCTTATCGAGTCGATGCGCAAGGGCATGCAAATGACGGTCAAGGGCTTCTCCGCCCGCGGCGCCAAGACCTTCGATGTTTACTCGCTCAAGGGAGTATCGAAGGCACTCGACCGCGTGGCGCAGGAGTGCCGGAACTGAAGCTGGCGCGCGAATAGCGGATCGAGACGGTCGAGGCACGTGGCCGCCGCGCGAGATCGACGTTGCTGCTCGCGGCTTGCCATATGGTAAGGCAGGTGTGGCGCTTGTCCTTCAGCCGATGCTGAATGGGGAAGGCCGGCAGTCCTTGTGTTCGCAGCCGACCGTATGCCGATGACCACCTTGCATGATTGTGCAGCACCGGGCGCGTCCACTCCCGCCATCCTGGAGAAGACGCCGCTCGAGCGCTATGTGCCGCCGGCCAAGCCCTCGCTGATCGGCCTGTCGCGCGCCGAGCTCGGCGCGGTGTGTGCGCGCATCGGCGTGCCGCCGGCGCAGCAGCGCATGCGGGTGCAGCAGCTCTGGCACTGGCTCTATGTGCGCGGCGCCGACTGCTTCGATGCGATGACCAGCATGTCAAAGGAGCTGCGTACCGCGCTCGGCAGCCATTATACGCTCGCGCGCCCCGAAATCGTCGCCGAGCAGATCTCCGCCGACGGCACCCGTAAATGGCTGCTGCGGCTGCCCGGCGAGCACGAGGGCGAACGCCCGCACGATGTCGAATGCGTCTACATCCCGGAGACCGACCGCGGCACCCTGTGCATTTCGAGCCAGGTGGGCTGCACGCTCAACTGCTCGTTCTGCCATACGGGAACGCAGCGGCTGGTGCGCAACCTCACCGCAGGCGAGATCGTCGGCCAGGTGATGATCGCGCGCGACCGGCTGGGCGACTGGCCGCGGAAGCCCGGCCCGCCCGGCGAGGCCGCATCGAGCCGCCCGGCCGCGCCGGGGGTGGGCGCGCGCGTTCCGAGCGAGGCGAGCCGCCTCGTCAGCAATGTGGTGATGATGGGAATGGGCGAGCCGCTTTACAATTTCGAAGCGGTGCGTGACGCGCTCCTGATCGTTGCCGACAATGAGGGCCTCGCGCTTTCCAAACGCCGCGTCACACTGTCGACCTCGGGCGTCGTGCCGCTGATTGGGCGCGTCGGTGCCGAGATCGGCTGCATGCTGGCGGTGTCGCTGCATGCCGTGACGGATGCGGTGAGAAACGAACTGGTGCCGCTCAACCGGAAATACCCGATCGCCGACCTTATGGAGGCCTGCCGCAACTATCCGGGCCTTACCAATGCCAAGCGCATCACCTTCGAATATGTCATGCTCAAGGGCGTCAACGACCAGCTCGCCGACGCCAAGGCGCTGATCAAGCTCATCAAAGGCATTCCGGCCAAGATCAATCTGATCCCGTTCAATCCATGGCCGGGCACGCGTTACGACTGCTCCGATTGGGACCAGATCGAGCGCTTCTCCGAATATGTGTTCAAGGCCGGCTATTCCTCGCCGGTGCGCACACCGCGCGGCCGCGACATCCTCGCCGCCTGCGGTCAGCTCAAGAGCACGACGGAAAAGCTCTCCGCCCGCGAGCGTTTGGCGCTGCGCGCCATGGCCATGACGGAGTGAGTCAACTCGCCCGGCTGAACAGCAGGCGTGCGGCGAAGGCACCCAGCACGCTGGCGAGCACATAATCGACCGCCCGCATCAACCGGGGGGAGCGACGGATCGCCGCGGTGAAGCGGCTGGCGGCAGCGATCAGCAGCGCGCAACAGGGTATCCCGAGCACAATGAAGTAGAGGCCGAGGAACAGGAGTTTCGCGGCGGCATGCGGGTCGGAGGCGGTAACGAATTGTGGCAGGAAGGTCACGAAGAACATCACGATCTTCGGATTGAGCAAATTGATCACGAGTCCCTTACCGAACGCTTGGCCGAGCGAGCCCGTTTTCGTCGCATCGCGGTCGAGGGTCAGGGCGGAGCCGTGGCGGATCGCCTGTAGCGCAAGCCAAAGGAGATAGGCGGCACCCGCGACTTTCACGACGACGAAGGCGCTTGCCGAGGCGGCGAGCACCGCCGAGAGGCCGAACGCGGCCAGCATCGAGTGGATCAGCAACCCCGCAAACGCGCCGAGCATCGCGGCAAAGCCCATTGCACGCCCGGCCGCGAGCGTCTGCCCGAGGAAGAAGGTCATGTCCGGCCCAGGCGTGAAGATCAGAGCGAGCGAGGCCGCGGTGAAGACCGCGATGAGATCGGGGCTGGGCAGGAAAACGGCGTCCATGGCAGTCTCGCGCGGTCAACGCGGCACTGCCTAATGGACGCGGCCCGCCGGGGTCAACCGCCGCCCTTGGAACTTAGAGCATGATCCCGAAAAGTTGGCAGACTTTTCCGATGAGGTCATGCGACCAAGCAAACAGGTAGAGCGCGATTGATTCAACCTTATGCAATCGCGCGCTAACGGGAACCGTTAGGCCTGCTCGCATAAGTGGCCGGTCAGAGCCTCGCGGCACGTCCGGCGACATGCTAGGAAGGGGTCATGACAGGGGAATGTCGGCGATGAGCCTCACACTGAAGACCGTAGAAACCCGCGGTGACCTGCCAGCCGTGATGCGCAATCTCGGCCGCGGGGCGCGTGCCGCCGCACGCACGATCGCGCTCGCCTCGACCTCCGACAAGGATGAGGCGCTGAACGCGATGGCGCAGGCGATCCGCGCTGCGACGCCCGACATTCTGGCGGCCAATGCCGAGGACCTTGCGGAGACCCGCAGCCGCGGGGCGACGGCCGCCTTCCTCGACCGGCTGACGCTCAATGAACAGCGTATCGCGGCGATGGCCGAAGGCGTCGCCGCGATCGCCGGCCTGAAAGACCCGGTCGGTACGCTGATCGATGCCTGGGACCGGCCGAACGGCATGCGGATCGAGCGGGTGCGGGTGCCGCTCGGCGTCATCGGTGTCATCTATGAGAGCCGCCCTAACGTAACGGCCGACGCCGCCGCGCTCTGCCTCAAGGCCGGCAATGCCGTCATCCTGCGGGGAGGTTCGAACAGTTTCCGCTCGGCGCGCGCGATTCATAGCGCATTGCGCGATGCGATCGGCTCGGCCGGGCTGCCGGAGGATGTGGTCCAGCTCGTTCCAACCCGTGACCGTGCTGCCGTCGGGCTGATGCTGGCAGGCCTCGACAATGCGATCGACGTCATCGTGCCGCGCGGCGGCAAGGACCTCGTCGCCCGTGTCCAGGACGAGGCGCGCGTGCCGGTATTCGCGCATCTCGACGGCAATTGCCACGTCTATGTCGACGGGGAAGCCGACGTCGCCATGGCCAAAGCGGTCGTGCTCAACGCCAAGATGCGGCGCACCGGCATCTGCGGCGCTGCCGAGACACTGCTCGTCGATCGCGCGGCGGCACCACGGCTGCTGGCGCCGCTGCTGGGCGTGCTGCTCGATGCCGGATGCGAGGTGCGCGGTGATGCGGCGGCACAGGCGGCGGACTCACGCGTCAAGCCCGCGACCGAGGAGGACTGGGCAACCGAATATCTCGACGCCATCATCTCTGCCAAAGTGGTGGATGGGGTCGGCGAAGCGATCGCCCATATCGAGCGTTATGGCTCGCACCATACCGAAGCGATCGTGACCGCCGATCCCGCCGCGGCCGAGACGTTCCTGCGCGAGGTCGATTCGGCAATCGTGCTGCATAACGCCTCGACCCAGTTCGCCGATGGCGGCGAGTTCGGCTTCGGTGCGGAAATCGGCATTGCCACCGGCCGGCTGCATGCCCGCGGTCCGGTCGGCATCGATCAGTTGACCACGTTCAAGTACCGCGTGCGCGGGTCGGGTCAGGTTCGCCCATAGCGGACTCGGCCGTAGCCGCGCCTCGCCGTGGTTGCCGGCGCGCCGAAGGGATTTCAGAACATTGATGTCAAGCGCGTATCAAGCTGGCCGGCTGGTCCCGGCAAGGGATGAAGCTGGGCTTGGCGCCCGCGACCGCCGGATCCCGCCGCATCGGCGGGGCATGCGAATCGGCCTGTTCGGCGGGACCTTCGATCCGCCGCATGAGGCCCATCTCGGCGCCTGTCTGCTGGCGATGCGCCGGCTCAGCCTTGACCGGGTGTGGTGGCTCGTCACCCCCGGCAATCCGCTGAAGTCGACCGTCGATCTTGCGCCGCTGGCGGAGCGAATCGCGGCCGCCCGCGCGCTCGCGAACCATCCGCGCATCGAGGTCACCGGGCTCGAAGCGGCGATCGGCGCGCGCTATACCTATGATACCATTCGCTACCTAGTGACGCGTTGTCCGGGCGTGCATTTCGTCTGGATCATGGGCGCGGACAATCTGCGCAGCTTCCACCGCTGGAACAACTGGCGCGGCATCGCCGACCTCGTGCCGATCGCGGTGGTGGACCGGCTTGGTCCGAGCCTTTATGCGAGCGCCAGCGCGGCCGGCCAGGCGCTTGGCTTTGCCCGCATCGCCGAATCAAGCGCACTCGCATTGCCGACCCGCAAACCGCCCGCCTGGGTGTTTCTACACGGCTTGAAGTCGCCTTTATCGTCGACTGCGCTGCGGGCGCAGCGGCAGTCACAAACCTATCATCCAAGCAGCGCAGATTCAGATGTGCAGCCGGCGAAGGTTGAGCCCGATCCGTGCGGCGGCAAGCGCGTGCCGCATCGGTCGGTGGCGGATGGAGGCGGCCCGGTGCATTCGGACGGCGGAACCAGCGCTCAGGAAGAACCGGCGGAGAAATACGCGGTCGCGGCCGATCCGCCGGAGCATGAGCCTGCGCGTGAAAGAAAGCTGCATGGCGGAACAGGATGCGGTTGAATTCGTTAATCCCAAACACCAATCTCAAGCGCGAAGTCGTACGACAGGTGACGTTGTTGAGGCCCGGGCATGGGCACGCCGGGCCGTCAAGCGAAAGGTAGGACCCCTGAACCCTTCGGCACTCCTGCGGGCGAGCGCCCGGTGCGCGCCCGAACCCGTCTCGAAAGTGCGTCCTGACGCTGAAGAGACGCTTCGCCTTGTCCTCGCGCGCCTCGACGATGTTAAGGCCGAGGACATCCTTTCCATCGACGTGCGGGGTAAGTCTTCGTTCGCCGACTATATGGTCGTGGCGTCGGGGCGATCGAATCGTCATGTCGGATCGGTCGCCGATCGCGTCGTCGAGGACCTGCGCAAGGCCGGCCTATCGGTGCGTATCGAAGGGATGCCGCAATGCGACTGGGTCCTGATCGATGCCGGCGACGTCATCGTCCACGTCTTTCGCCCGGAGGTCCGCGCCTTCTACAATCTTGAGAAGATGTGGGCCGGCCGCGAGGCGGCCGAGCGGCAAGCGAGCTAGAGAATTTTCGGGCGAAGTGGGAACCGGTTCGCCGTAGAAAGTGCGACCAGCAAAAACGCAAAGTCCCGAAAAGTCGAAACAAACAAGAAAGAAAAAAGGGCGCGATTGACTCAACCTGAAGCAATCGCGCTCTACGTTTCCGACCTCGCGGCGACGCTTGCCCGCTGCCGACATTACCGTCTCATGGTAACGAGATCGCAGCCGATTTCCGGCCGGCCATTTTTGCTCGCCTGAATCTGTCCGCCGACGGCCGCACGGGTGCTCTGCCGTCTGAGTGGAGCCTGTTGCAGTTTATCCACTGATCTTTCATTATTTCTCGTATTTCTTGTCATTAGGCGGGGTATCCGCGCCGGGGCAATCGCAAGGCCTTTCCTTAAGGGGGAGAAAGACAAGGTGAGAGCACGATTCCTTCAGGGTCGATCGGTCGCGCTCTATTTCCTTTTGTTTTTTGGTCGCATGAGCTTATCCGAGAAGTCTTCCGACTGTTCGGACAAGATCATGCGCTAGCACGAGTATGTGGTGAGATGCGCCTTCTCATTGCCGCCGTCGGGCGTGTCAAGAATGGGCCGGAGCGCGAGCTCGCGGAGCGCTATCTCGACCGGCTGCAGAAGGCCGGCCGCGGCATCGGCCTGACCGACGTCGAGTTCGTCGAGATCAAGGACAGCCGCGCCCAGGATCTCGGACGCCGGCTGATGGAAGAGGCGATCGCCTTCGCCAATGTGATTCCCGATGGCGCCATCACCGTCGTGCTTGATTCGCAAGGCGAGAACCTCGATAGCGGGTCCATTGCCGGCGAGATCAGGGCTTGGCGTGACTCCGGCCGCCAGGCGGTCGCCTTCGCGATCGGCGGGGCGGACGGTCTAGGTCCGGAGGTCAAGCGCCGGGCCGATTTCGCCCTGTCCTTCGGCGCCGCGACCTGGCCGCACCAGTTCGTGCGTATTATGCTGCTGGAGCAGCTTTACCGCGCCGCGACGATCCTGTCGGGGCACCCCTATCACCGGGCGTGACGGTCTTATCGTTCGCGCTGCCGGTCGGGGTCGGCTGGGGCAGAGCCCTGCGGCCAAGAAATCAGCGGCGGTAAATGCGCAGAGCGACGTGAAGCTGCCCCAATCGACTGTTCTTTGTTGATCGCGTTTTCCGCGGCGAACCGGTTACCACTTTGCCTGAAAACGCTCTAAATGCGCGCGATCGATGGCCGCGCTGAGCCGAATGGCGCTGTGTGAATGACACGATCCCGTTTCACTTCGCTACCGGCCGTGACTTTGGCGTTCGCCTTCGCCTCTGCCGTGCCAGGGCATGCGCAGTCCCAGCGGCCGGCGGAGCCGCGCGCCCCCTCGGCGCTCGAGACGATCAAGCAACACGACAAGGAGCTCGAATCGGTACGCGCCGAGCAGAAGCGCGCCGCCGAGAACGAGAAGAAACTTCGCGCCGAAATCGACCGGCTGGGTGCGGACCGGCGCAAGCTCAACAAAGCGATGATCGATAGCGCGGCACGCATTCGCACCACCGAGCAGGAAATCACGGCGATCGAGAACCGGTTGGATTTGCTGGAAAGCGCCGAGCGCGGAATCAACGGATCGCTCGAATCACGGCGCGAGGTGATCGCGCAGGTCCTTGCCGCTCTGCAGCGCGTCGGCCGTAACCCTCCACCCGCCCTGATTGTGCGACCGGAGGATGCGCTGCAGTCGGTCCGCACGGCCATCCTGCTCGGCGCCGTCATCCCCGAGCTGCGCGGCGAGGCCGAAGCGCTCGCCGCCGATCTTGCCGACCTCGTCCGGGTGCGGCGGGAGGCGGCGGCCGAACGCGCCAAGCGCGCCGCCGACCTTGCCAACCTGTCGGAACAGCGCACGCGCATGAGCCTTCTGATCAAGGAACGCCGCAAGCGACTGGGTGAGGTGGAGACCGAGCTGGAATCGGCCCGGCGGCGCGCCATGCAGCTCGCGCTCCAGGCCGACAATCTCAAGGATTTGATCGCCCGCTTGGAAAGCAGCCTCGATGCGCGCGCGCGCGCGGCCCGCGCCGGCGAGATGAAGACCAACCCCAATCTCACCGCTTTCAAGGACCCGGGAAGGCTGACGCCGGGCGTCGCCTTTGCGTCCGCCAAGGGCATGCTACCGCTGCCGGTCAACGGCACCCGCACCCGTAAATTCGGCACGCGCGACCGTCTCGGCAGCACCGACAAAGGTGTGTCGATCGCAACCCGCCCCGGCGCCCAGGTCACGGCGCCCTGTGATGGTTGGGTCGTCTACGCCGCACCCTATCGCTCCTATGGTCAACTCTTGATCCTCAATGCGGGCGGCGGCTATCATGTCTTGTTGGCCGGTATGGATCGAATATCTGTAGATCTTGGCCAGTTCGTTCTGACCGGCGAACCCGTCGGCGTGATGGGAAGCGGCAAACAGAACGAAAAGGGCTTCAGAACCAGCGCTTCGCAACCGGTTCTCTATGTCGAATTTCGGAAAGACGGCCTGCCCGTCGATCCGTCCCCATGGTGGGCGAAAAACACCAGCGAGAAGGTCCGCGGATGATGCGTAAGACTGCACTGATGCTGCTCGGAGCCGTGGTTGGCGCCGCGGTGGCCCTGATCGTGGTCCAACCGACGTCGCTGACCGACGCCATGGCCAAGTCGCGCCCGGCGGATATCTACCGGCAGCTCGATCTGTTCGGCGGCATTTTCGAACGGGTGCGCAAGCACTATGTCGAACAACCGGACGATGCGAAGCTGGTCGAAGCGGCGATCAACGGAATGCTCAACGGGCTCGATCCGCATTCGAGCTATCTCGACCCGAAGAGCTTCCGCGACATGCAGGTGCAGACCCGCGGCGAGTTCGGCGGCCTCGGTATCGAGGTCACGATGGAGGACGGCCTTGTCAAGGTTGTCGCGCCGATCGACGACACGCCGGCCGCCAAGGCCGGGATTCTTGCGAACGACATGATCACGCATCTCGATGGCGAGGCGGTGCGGGGCATGACCCTCAACCAAGCCGTCGAGAAGATGCGTGGGCCGGTCAATACCAAGATCAAGCTACGCATCATGCGCAAGGGCGCGCAAAATCCGATCAGGGTGTCGATCACGCGCGACATCATCCGCGTGCGTTCGGTGCGCTCACGCGTCGAAGGAACGGATGTCGGCTATCTGCGCATCACCCAGTTCAACGAGCAGACCACGGAATACCTGAAGCGGGCCATCGCCTCGCTCACCAAACAGATCCCGTCCGACAAGATGCGCGGCTATGTCCTCGATCTGCGCAACAATCCGGGTGGGCTGCTCGATCAGGCGATCGCAGTGTCAGACGCCTTCCTCAACCGCGGTGAGATCGTTTCCACCCGCGGCCGCGATCCGGACGAGACCCAGCGCTTCAGCGCCCGGCGGGGTGATCTGACCAAGGGCAAGCCGGTGATCATACTGATCAATGGCGGCTCGGCCTCCGCTTCCGAGATTGTCGCTGGCGCCCTGCAGGATCACAAGCGCGCGACCCTGATCGGGACTCGCTCCTTCGGCAAAGGATCGGTGCAGACCATCATTCCGCTCGGCGGCGGCAATGGGGCGCTGCGACTCACCACCGCGCGCTATTACACGCCGGCGGGGCGCTCGATCCAGGCCAAGGGCATCGTGCCCGACATCGAGAGTCTTCAGGATGTGCCGGAGGAGGTGAAGGCGCGCTCCACCGAGATGCGAGGCGAGTCGTCGCTGCGCGGACACCTCAGGGGCGAAGGCGAGGAAAAGGGCGGATCGCAGTCCTACATTCCGCCGGAGGCCAAGGACGACAAGGCGCTCAATCTCGCGCTCGACCTCTTGCGGGGTGTCCAGCTCAACCCGGCATTCCCGCCGAGCGCGAAAGCCGCCAAGCTGCCGAACTGAGGGTAGGTGCACGCCGGGTCCGGCGCGACGCTGGCAACCTCAGCGCGCGAAACACTTAGAGCGCGATGGCTTCAGGTTGAGCCGATCGCGCTCCGTCTCTCTTTATTTCGTCGTATGATCTTGTCCGAAAAGTCTGCCGGCTTTTCGGGATCATGCTCCTTTTTCCTCGCCGCGTTTTCTGCGGCGAACCGGATTCCACTTCGCTCGAAAACGCTCTAGGTATGGGGGTCAACCTTCTCGCACCCGCGAGGAGAACAAGAACACTGTCGTTCGGAGCTGTTTGACATGACCATCCGTCCGCGCCGGAGTGTCTTGTACATGCCGGGATCGAATATCCGTGCCCTCGAAAAGGCGAAGACCCTGCCGGCCGATGCCATCATTCTCGATCTCGAAGATTCAGTTGCGCCCGATGCCAAGGGGGAGGCGCGCCGGCAGGTGGCCGATGCGGTCAAGGCGGGAGGATTCGGGCGGCGTGAGGTGATCATCCGCATCAATGGCATCGGCACGCCTTGGTACAATGAAGATATCGGTGCGGCGATCGAGGCCCGCCCCGACGGGATCCTGGTGCCGAAAGTGTCGACGCCGCAAAGGCTGGAAATCGTCGGTCAACGGCTGATCGATGCGCAGGCCGATGAGAAGATCCGCGTCTGGGCCATGATCGAGACGGCGCTCGCGATCTTCAACATTCGTGAGCTTGCGGCGACTGTCCGCAATCCCGATACCCGGCTCGCCTGTTTCGTCATGGGCACCAACGATCTTGCCAAGGAGACCCGGGTGCGCCTGGTGCCCGGCCGGATGCCGATGATCGGCTGGCTCGCCAACTGCGTCCTCTCCGCCCACACTTATGAGATCGACATCATCGACGGGGTCTACAACAACTTCCAGGACATGGACGGCTTCGTGCGCGAATGCGCGGAAGGGCGCGATCTCGGTTTCGAGGGCAAGACGCTGATCCATCCCAAACAGATCGAGCCATGCAATCTTGCCTACTCGCCGCGCGTCGACGAGGTCGCGCTCGCGCGCCGGATCATCGAAGCATTCGACCTGCCGGAGAACAGGGACAAGGGCGTGGTGCAGATCGAGGGCCGCATGGTCGAGCGCCTGCACGCCGAAATGGCGCGCCGTACGGTCGCCATCGCCGACGCCATTGCGGGCTGAAGCATTTTCCGGCGAAGTGGGAACCGGTTCGCCGCAGAAAATGCGACCGCTCAATCAGGACGCATGATCCCGAAAAGTTGGCAGACTTTTCGGACAAGATCATGCGACAAACGATGAGCATGATCCCGAAAAGTTGGCAGACTTTTCGGACAAGATCATGCGACAGATAAAGATGAAGAGAGCGCGATGGCTGAATTTTGGGTCGATCGCGCTCCGAAGTCCGTTCGTCCCCGCGAAAGCGGGGAACCAGTTGCACCGCCAAGCGGGATTCCCGCTTGGCGGGAATGAACGGAAACTAGTGATGCGGCACCAACGCTTGGGCTCGTCTCATCGTGTTGGTGCCGCATCAAGAAGGACCGAGTTAGCTAGTGTTCCGACTCTGACGATCCGGGATCGGACCGTCAGAGTCGGAACACGAGCAGGCTGCTGCCATGTGGCGTGCGACCGTCATCACCATCTTTCCGGAGATGTTTCCCGGCCCGCTCGGCGCCAGCCTTGCCGGCAAGGCGCAAGCCAAGAACCTTTGGGCGCTCGAGCCGGTCGATTTGCGCGCCTTTGCACCCGACAAGCATCGGATCGTTGACGACACGCCGGCAGGCGGCGGGCCCGGCATGGTGATGAAGCCGGACGTGCTCGCCCGTGCGATCGACGCGCACGCATGCGATGCGAGGCCGCGGCTGCTGATGAGCCCGCGCGGGCTGCCGCTGACGCAGGCGCGCGTGGCGCAGCTTGCGGCCGGGCCCGGTATCGTCGTGGTGTGCGGGCGTTTCGAGGGCGTGGACGAGCGGGTGATCGCCGCGCGCAACCTGGAAGAAGTGTCGATCGGTGACTATGTCCTATCGGGCGGCGAACCCGCCGCGATTGTGGTGATCGATGCTTGCGTGCGACTCATTCCCGGCGTCATGGGCAAGGCGGCGTCGAGCGCCGAGGAGAGCTTCGCTCGGAGCCTGCTCGAATATCCGCAATACACCCGGCCGAAGGCGTGGGAAGGGAAGGCGATCCCAGACGTGCTCTTGTCCGGCGATCACGGCAAGGTTGCCACCTGGCGGCAGGCCGAGGCCGAGCGGCTCACCCGTCTGCGCCGGCCCGATCTATGGGCGGCGCATCTCGCCGGAAACGCGGCAAAGGCGACGAAAGGATGACAAACCTTTACCGATCGCGTATAGCGACGCGAACCCGCATTGATCCGATGAGACCGGCGCTTCCTGCGCCTGGCGCAGCGCTGGAGTCGTGTCATGAACCTGATCGAACAGCTCGAAAAAGAGCAGATTGACAAGCTTGCCCGTAAAAAGATCCCCGATTTCGGGCCGGGCGACACGGTCACGGTCAAAGTCCGGGTGGTCGAGGGCGACCGTACCCGCGTGCAGGCCTATGAGGGTGTCTGCATCGCGCGCGCCGGTAGCGGCCTCAACGAGAATTTCACTGTGCGGAAGATCTCGTATGGCGAGGGTGTCGAACGCGTGTTTCCACTCTATTCGCCGATGATCGATTCGATCAAGGTGGTGCGGCGCGGCAAGGTACGGCGCGCCAAGCTCTATTACCTGCGCTCCCGGCGCGGGAAATCGGCCCGCATCACCGAGCGCACCGATCGCGGCGGGGCCAAGGGCGGGGCAGGGCGGGCCGCCGCCGCCGCCGAGCCGGCCGAAGCTGCGGCGGAGTAGACGTTCAGGAGGCCTTCTCGTCCTCCATCGGAACCGGCGTCATCCAGCCGACCGCGGCCCCGGTCGCATCCTTAATGATGGCGATCCGGCCAACCCCGGCGACGTCGAAGGGCTCGCGGATGACTTCGCCGCCAGCGCCACGGACGCCGCCGACCCGTGCATCGACGTCGTCGACCGCAATGTAAGAGAACCAATGGTCGGGCATGCCCTCGAACTCGGGACCCTGCATCGGAAAAAGCCCGCCGACCGGTCCGTCGCCCACCTTCGCCACCCAGTAGTTACCGCCTTCCGGCATGGGCATGGTCTCGAAGGTCCAGCCCAGTATGTCGCCATAGAATGCCGCGGAGCGTTCGACGTCGCGGGTCATCAACTCGTTCCAGTAGAAGCTGCCGTGAGTCCACATCGGTTGAGTCTCCTGAAAATCGCTCGTATCGGAAGGCGTTTCTACACTCTTCGCCCTTTCGGTGACGGTTCCTGGAGCCTAAGTTGAGAAAAAGGGCTTCAGGTCCCCTCTGCGCTTTGCCCGAACGGGGCCGACAACATCCAGCGATGGCCGAACGGGTCTTCGACGACCGCGAACCGGCCGCCCCAGAACATGTCGGTCGGCGACCGGCGACCCTTCGCGCCTGCAGCGATCGCGCGGTCGAAGGTGGCGTCGACTTCCCCGGCCGAATCGAGGGTGATGGCAACCGCGACGGGGCTCGTCTTGCCCGGCATTGCTGCCGGCGTTCCACCGCGCTCGGGAAATTCGTCCGCCAGCATGACCGTCCCGCCATTGATGGCGATCGAAGCGTGCATCAGGCGGTTGCCGTCCTCGGCCAGCTGCCGCTTGGTTTCGACCGCGCCGAATGCCTTGGCGTAAAAGGCGATCGCATCGACCGCACCCTTCACCGTCAGATAGGGGATGATCCTCTGAGTCATGACCACTCTCTGTTCTTGTAGCGGACGCCTGCGGCGTCCTTAGCCTTCCCCTCCCTCCCGCGACTGATTAGATTCATCGGCGCGGTTGGCCAATCCACTTTCTGTAACAGGACAATGGGTGATGACGAAACCCCGCACGCTCTATGACAAGATCTGGGACGATCATGTCGTCGATGAGAACGAGAACGGGACCTGTCTCCTCTACATCGATCGCCATCTCGTTCACGAAGTGACGAGCCCGCAGGCATTCGAGGGATTGCGGATGGCCGGCCGCAAGCCGCGCGCGCCGCATAAGACCCTGTGCGTCGTCGACCACAATGTGCCAACGACCGACCGCTCGCAGCCCAACGAGGATCCGGAAAGCGCCGCGCAGATCGCAGCGCTTGCGGACAATGCAGCGTTCTTCGGCCTCGAATACCTTCACGAGTTAGACAATCGGCAGGGCATCGTCCATGTGATCGGGCCCGAACAGGGCTTCACGCTGCCCGGTACGACCATCGTGTGCGGCGACAGTCATACCGCGACGCACGGCGCGTTCGGCGCGCTCGCCTACGGCATCGGTACCTCCGAAGTCGAGCACGTGCTGGCGACCCAGACACTGATCCAGACCAAGTCGAAGAACATGCTGATCGTCGTGGACGGCCGGCTCAATCCCGGCGTCACCGCCAAGGACATCATCCTCGGCGTGATCGGCGAGATCGGCACGGCCGGCGGCACCGGCCACACGATCGAATATGGCGGCGAGGCGATTCGTGCGCTTTCGATGGAAGGGCGCATGACCGTCTGCAACATGTCGATCGAAGCAGGGGCGCGCGCCGGCATGATCGCGCCGGACGAGAAGACCTACGAATTCCTCAAGGGCCGGCCGAAAGCGCCGAAGGGCGCGGCATGGGATCATGCGATGCGCCATTGGGAAACGTTGCGCTCGGACGATGGCGCATATTTCGACCACGTCGTGAGAATCAATGCAGAGAAATTACCACCGCTCGTCTCCTGGGGAACCAGCCCCGAGCAAGTGGTCTCGGTCACCGGCCGGGTGCCGGTTCCCGCGGAGATCGCCGATCAGAAGAAGCGTCAGGCAGCGGAAGCCGCGCTTTCCTATATGGGGCTCGCAGGTGGCGAGAGGATCACCGACATTGCGATCGACCGCGTGTTCATCGGCTCCTGCACCAATTCTCGCATCGAGGATCTGCGCGAGGTCGCTCGCCTCGTGAACGGTCGTTCCGTGCATGCCGATGTCAAGGCGATGATCGTGCCCGGTTCGGGTCTTGTGAAGGAGCAGGCCGAGGCGGAAGGGCTCGACACGGTGTTTCGTGCCGCCGGCTTCGAGTGGCGCGAGCCCGGCTGCTCGATGTGTCTTGCCATGAATCCGGACAAGCTGGAGCCGGGTGAGCGCTGCGCCTCCACCTCGAACCGCAATTTCGAGGGTCGCCAGGGGTACAAGGGCCGCACCCACCTCGTCTCTCCCGGGATGGCTGCGGCGGCCGCGCTTGCCGGCCGCTTCGTCGATGTTCGCGAGTTTGAGGGATCGTGAGAACGCGTTGCCGGAAGGCCCCGGGGGGCCGGCCCGTTACTGCGCCAGCGCCGTGCGCCCGCACGCCTGCCTCCTGCCAGGGCAGAGAGACGGGTGCCGGTACCTAAGCAGAGGTGACGCCGAAAAAGAACTTGGAGCGCGATTGAATCGATCGCGCTCGTTCTGTCGTGTTTCGATCTAATGATCTATCCCGAAAGTCTGCGACTTCCGGGATCATGCTTTCAGGACGCGCTCGGCGCCTTGGCCGCCAAAGCCGCGGTCGACGGCCTGAACAGCCGCGATTGGAAGTCGACATAGGCCGCAGCGAGACTGTGGCTGTCGACGACCATCTCGCGCATGACCGACAGCGGCGTCGGGTTCGGGTTTTCCATCCTACCCATCACCGTGCCGAAATCGAAGGTCACTTCGGCCGCGAACTTTCGAGCAAGCTGCTGCATGCGTTGATTGTCCGCGAGGCAGCATACATGCAGGTGCTTCATGCCGCGATTGCGCGCCGCCAGCAGACACCGCTCAAGTAGCGCCGTTCCGACTCCCAGGCTCTGCCAGCGTCTCTCGACGCTGAACGCGGCTTCCGCCTCGCGCCGCGACAGCGGTCCGATGATGCGCAGGTCGGCCGCGCCGCGCAGCGTCCCGTCGACGAAGAACCCGTGCACCACCGTGTCGCTGGCGCGCATGGTCGCCGCATAGGTACGAATCATGTCGTCGGCGATAACACCACCGAATCGGTTGCGTCGGCATTCCGGATCAAGTCGCAACAGATGGTCACGATAGGCGTCGCTCTCGACGCTCCATAGCTTCCTGATAAGGCCGCCTTCGACAAAGACTTCGTGCATCGGGGGTATCTCCTGCTCTGCCTTCGTCTGTTTCTGCGGTCTCCTGCGCGTGTCCCCCCGATCGGACCTTATTCGTCCTGCTTTTCCCTTCGTGCATTGCAGCAAGTATGCGGCGGGAGCAAGATTCCCAAGCGCAGCCTAGCTTTGCGTGATCGGCATGGCCGGTTAACCAAACGTAAAAAAGGCGTGTCCGGAACCGGCCTCTTCCCGCTTAAGATCTTGATATATATAGAAAAAAATCGTCAGCCCGTCCGAGCCAGATGCGATGACGGGCTGGGCGCCGCGACAACCGAAGAGCGACGTTGCGTCGCACAATCAGGATTACTGCGGAGGGCAAATCCGGGTGCTTTCGCACGCGCGTGCAGCACTTCATGGCCGCTTTGTGGCGGGCGAGTTGCGCCCGAATCCGCGGGAGGGCGCAGCGCCATGGCGCCGAGCCGCGCCAAATGTTCGGCAATTGTGCTTATGGAATAGAAGGTTGACCCTGGGAGCCGATTTCCGTTTTAGTGCAGTCTGAACTTCCTCGGTGGTCCTTTGGCGATTGCGTCTTCGCGGCGAACCGATTTCGGCTTCGCCGAGGAATGCTCAATTGGGGAAAAATCCCGACTCGATCGGCTTGGGTTCGATCGAGGACCGCGGGTTCACCGTCTTTCGAGCTGATCGTGTCGTTTCTGCAACTCGGTTTTTCTCCTAAAAGTAGCATCCGTGGGAAAATCCCTTGTCTGTCCGTGGTCAGTACGCCGCCAAGATTGCCGCCGGGGAGATCGAGCAGGATCTCGCCCAAGAGGCCATCGTCGCCCAGCTCGACGCGTTAGCGGATCGGTTGGAGGCGCGCGACAATTCGCGAAAATCCTCCGTCTTCGGCCGCCTTATTCCGCGCCGCAACGCAAAGCAGCAGCCCATTGTGCGCGGCCTCTATGTCCATGGCGAGGTCGGACGCGGCAAGACCATGCTGATGGACCTGTTCTTCTCGTCCTCGTCCGCCAAACGCAAGCGGCGCGCCCATTTCCACGAATTCATGGGCGATGTGCACGACCGCGTCCACGCCTATCGACGCAAGCTCAAGGCTGGCGAGATCGTGGGGAAGGACCCGATCGCGCTCACGGCTGCCGACCTCGCTGCACAGGCCTCGGTGCTGTGCTTCGACGAGTTTCACGTCACCGACATCGCCGACGCCATGATCCTCGGACGGCTGTTCACGCAACTGCTCGCTGCCGGCGTCGTCGTGGTCGCGACCTCCAATGTCGCGCCGGACGACCTTTACAAGGACGGACTCAATCGCGCGCTGTTCCTGCCGTTCATCCAGCTCCTGAAAGATCACATGGAGGTGGTCCGCTTGGATGCGCGCACGGATTTCAGGCAGGGAAAGCTCATCGGCGTCAAAGTATGGCATGTGCCGGCCGACAAAGCGGCCAAGGCGGCGCTCGATGAGAGTTGGCATCGGCTGACGCATGGGCATGAGAGCCGCGGCCACGAGCTGGTGATCAAAGGCCGCAAACTGCGCGTGCCGCGGGCGGCGATGGGCGCGGCCCGCTTCAGCTTTCACGAGTTGTGCGGACAGCCGCTCGGGTCCGGCGACTATCTGCGCATCGCGCAGGAGTTCCACACGCTGGTCGTCGACCATATCCCGGTGATCGGGGCCGAGCAGCGCAACGAGGCCAAGCGTTTCATCACCTTGATCGATGCCCTTTACGATTATGGAGTCGAACTGATCGCTTCCGCCGATTCCGAGCCGGAGCAGCTCTATCAGGGTACCGATGGCTATGAGGCGCATGAGTTCAAGCGGACGGCCTCGCGCCTCGCCGAAATGGCCTCGGAAGCCTATCTCGCTTTGCCGCACGGCCAACGCGCCGCCTCCGGCATTGCGGAGACCTGACCATCGAGCCGGCTCCGGTCCGTCCGACGCGCTCGAGCCGCAGGTCGAAACCGGTGCGCTGCAGCGATCACTGAAGGACAAGCAGCGCGAACGCTGATCCGCAAGGCCGCAATCGGCTATGGAACCCGCGTCATTCTTATAGTCTGTGCAGTTCTTGCGCTTGCTTTTTTATGAATGCAGTCGGTGACGCGACTTGAACGGGCCGTCCGAAAACGGTAACACGCGGGCGCCCCCCGCTGTTTCTCGGCTTGAGGACTTTCCCTGAATGGCACGTCCCAAAATTGCTTTGATCGGCGCTGGCCAGATCGGTGGCACGCTGGCGCATCTCATCGGGCTGAAAGAGCTCGGCGACGTTGTTTTGTTCGACATTATGGAGGGCATCCCGCAGGGCAAGTCCCTCGACATCGCCCAGTCTTCTCCGGTCAACGACTTTGATGCCCGCTATGCCGGCGCCAATTCATACGAGGCCATCGAAGGCGCGAACATCTGCATCGTCACCGCCGGGGTGCCACGCAAGCCGGGAATGAGCCGCGATGACCTGCTCGGGGTCAATCTCAAGGTGATGGAGCAGGTCGGATCCGGCATCCGCAAATACGCGCCCAACGCCTTCGTCATCTGCATCACCAATCCGCTCGACGCGATGGTGTGGGCGCTGCAGAAATATTCCGGCCTGCCCAAGCCGATGGTGGTGGGCATGGCGGGCGTGCTCGACTCGGCCCGGTTCCGCTATTTCCTCGCCGATGAGTTCAACGTCTCGGTCGAGGATGTGACCGCCTTCGTGCTCGGCGGCCACGGCGACACCATGGTTCCGCTCGTACGCTATTCGGCGGTTGCCGGGATCCCGCTCCCCGACCTTGTCAATATGGGCTGGACCACCCAGGCGCGCCTTGACGCAATCGTCGAGCGCACCCGCAATGGCGGCGCCGAGATCGTCGGGCTCCTAAAGAGCGGGTCGGCCTTCTATGCCCCCGCCGCCTCCGGCGTTGCGATGGCCGAGAGCTTCCTTAAGGACAAGAAGCGGGTTCTCCCTTGCGCTGCCTGTCTCAATGGCGAGTATGGGATGAAGGACCTCTATGTGGGCGTCCCGGTCGTGATCGGCGCCAAGGGCGTCGAGCGGGTCGTGGAGATCGAACTGAGCGGCGCCGAGCGTTCGGCTTTCGACAATTCGGCGCAGGCCGTGCGTGGTTTGATCGACGCGTGCAAGAAGATCGCTCCCGACCTTGCGGCGTGAGCAGATCAAGACTGACGGTTGGGGTCCGCGCGCAGTCGGGCTGATTGGGTCAGATCCGGCCTGCATGAAGGGTTGTGCGCAAATCAGCGGCCTAGCGCATATGGCCGCGAGCGGGAGTTCTGCATGAATATCCACGAATATCAGGCCAAGGCCGTGCTGCGGGAATTTGGAGTGCCGACGACGCGCGGGATCGCTGCGTTCTCCACCGAGGAGGCGGTGAACGCGGCGCAACAGCTCGAAGGGCCGGTCTATGTCGTCAAGGCCCAGATTCACGCCGGCGGTCGCGGCAAGGCCGGCGGCGTGAAGGTCGTGCGCGCGGTCGAGGACGTCGAGGTCGAGGCCAAGCGCCTGTTGGGCTCGGTGCTCGTCACCCACCAGACCGGCCCGCGCGGCAAGGAGGTTCATCGCATCTATGTCGAGGAAGGCTCCTCGATCGACCGTGAGTTCTACCTTTCAGTGCTGGTCGATCGCACGACCTCGCGCATCGCCTTCGTCGTCTCGACAGAGGGCGGCATGGACATCGAGCATGTCGCCAAGGAGACGCCCGAGAAGATCGTCACCGTCGAGGTCGACCCGGCGACCGGGGTGATGCCGCATCACGGCCGGCGCGTGGCAAGCGCGCTACGGCTGACCGGCGACCTTGCCAAGCAGGCCGAAAACCTGGTGACCAAGCTCTACAACGCGTTCGTCGCCAAAGATATGACCATGCTTGAGATCAACCCGTTGGTGGTGACCAAGGACGGCCAGCTCATCTGCCTGGACGCCAAGATAGGCTTCGAGGGCAATGCGCTCTATCGCCATCCCGACGTCGTCGCGTTGCGCGACCTCACCGAGGAGGATGACAAGGAGGTCGAGGCCTCGAAATTCGACCTCAACTATATCGCGCTCGACGGCACCATCGGCTGCATGGTGAATGGCGCCGGCCTAGCCATGGCCACCATGGACATCATCAAGCTCTACGGCGAGGCGCCGGCGAACTTCCTCGATGTCGGCGGCGGCGCCAGCAAGGACAAGGTGACCGCAGCGTTCAAGATTCTCAGCTCCGATCCCAATGTGAAGGGCATCCTGATCAACATATTCGGCGGCATCATGCGCTGCGACGTGATTGCGGGCGGCGTCGTCGAGGCCGTGAAGGAAGTCGGCCTGTCGGTTCCCCTCGTGGTCCGGCTGGAAGGCACCAATGTCGATCTCGGCAAGAAGATCATCGCCGATTCGGGTCTCAACGTCGTGTCGGCCGACGATCTCGACGACGCCGCGCAGAAGATCGTCAAAGCAGTGCGGGGTGGCTAGCCGTTGGCGCGTCTTCGATGGGCCGGCCGACGCTCACGGCCGGCTTTTCGACGCGGCAACGACAATGAGCGCGGCGTTCGGCTTTCTCCGAGCCTCGCCGGGTAAAGTGAGCCTTTCCGTCGAAAACCGTTTCCGCCAATCCGCTGACCGTCAGAGGTAGTTGCATGTCCATCCTGATCGACAAGAACACCAAAGTGATGTGCCAGGGCTTCACTGGCAAGAATGGCACATTCCATTCCGAGCATGCGATCGCCTACGGTACGAACATGGTTGGCGGCACCTCGCCGGGCAAAGGCGGCACGTTTCACCTGAACCTTCCCGTGTTCGATACGGTCGCCGATGCGCGCGAGAAGACCGGCGCCGATGCGACCGTCGTCTATGTGCCACCGCCCGGCGCGGCCGACGCCATCTGCGAGGCGATCGAAGCCGAGATTCCGCTGATCGTATGCATCACCGAGGGCATTCCGGTGCTCGACATGGTCCGGGTCAATCGCGCGCTGCGCGGCTCGAAGTCGCGACTGGTCGGACCGAACTGCCCGGGCGTGCTGACCGCCGGTGAATGCAAGATCGGAATCATGCCGGGTGGCATCTTCAAGCCCGGCAGTGTGGGCATCGTGTCGCGCTCCGGCACGCTGACTTACGAGGCAGTGTTCCAAACGACGCAGGTCGGGCTCGGGCAGACGACCGCGGTGGGGCTCGGCGGCGACCCGGTGAAGGGCATGAACTTCATCGACGTGCTCGACCTGTTTCTCGCCGACGACAAGACGGAATCGATCATCATGATCGGCGAGATCGGCGGTTCCGAAGAAGAGGAGGCCGCCGAGTTCCTCAAGGACGAAGCCAAGCGCGGCCGCAAGAAGCCGGTCGTCGGCTTCATAGCCGGACGCACGGCGCCGCCCGGCCGGCGCATGGGCCATGCGGGGGCCATCATTGCCGGCGGCAAGGGCGACGCCGCCTCCAAGATCGCCACCTTGGAAGCCTGCGGGGTGCATGTCTCGCCCTCGCCCGCGCGGCTCGGCAGCACGCTGATCGAGGTGCTCAAGGGTTGAGCGCGAGAAGAGCAAGAGCTCGATCCCGAAAAGTTGGCAGGTTTTTCGGGAAGATCATTCGATAAAACAAAGAGTAACGGAGCACGATTGGTTCAACTTGAAGCAATCGTGCTCTTTTTTGTCGCCAATGGCAGATCGCGAGCGGGAGTAGGCAAGAGCGCCGGTTTTGGTTGTCCCCGAGCCGATCCGAGTGGGCCGGGGGGTCCATTTGCCGAAAAGATTGTGACGGCGGGCTGGGCGACATAAATTAAGGACTCAAGCGGTATCGCAGACGTGCGGCCTCATCCGTGCCTCCGATCCCGCAAGTCCAGGAATGAGTTCATGTCCCGCCAAGACGCGAACGCTGCTTTCGCACTGACCTCTTTTCTCTACGGCGGCAACGCCGCCTATATCGAGGACCTCTACGCCCGATACGAGGCCGACCCCAACGCGGTCGGACAAGAGTGGCAGTCCTTCTTCGCCAGCCTCAAGGACAATCCCGCGGATGTCACCCGCAGCGCGCGCGGCGCCTCGTGGCGGGAGGCGCACTGGCCGATCCCAAGCGAAGGCCCGGTCCGGATCGCCGAGGAGGATTGGGACGAGGTCGAAGCGCGGCTCACCGAGCGGATTCGGGCGAGCGCGCACAGCGCCGCGACTGAATTGACCTGGGCCGACTTGCAGCAGGCGACCCGCGATTCGATCCGCGCTTTGATGGTGATTCGCTCCTATCGCGTTCGCGGTCATCTCGCCGCCAATCTCGACCCGCTCGGGATTGAGCCGCCCAGGGCGCATCCTGAACTCGATCCGCGCAGCTACGGCTTCACCGAAGCCGATTTCGACCGCCGCATCTTCCTCGACAACGTTCTGGGGCTGCAATTCGCGACGCTGCGAGAGATCGTCGCCATTCTCAAGCGCACCTATTCGCAAACGCTGGGCGTTGAGTTCATGCACATTTCCGACCCGGTGCAGAAGGGCTGGGTGCAAGAGCGCATCGAGGGGCCGGACAAGGAGATCAGCTTCACCCGCAACGGCAAGCGCGCGATCCTCAACAAGCTGATCGAGGCGGAGGGCTTCGAGACCTTCTGCGACGTGAAATTCACCGGCACCAAGCGCTTCGGGCTCGACGGGGCGGAGTCGATGATCCCGGCGCTCGAGCAGATCATCAAGCGCGGCGGCGCGCTCGGGGTGAAGGAGATCGCGGTCGGCATGGCCCATCGCGGACGGCTCAACGTGCTGGCGCAGGTCATGGCGAAGCCGCAGCGCGCGATCTTTCACGAGTTCAAGGGCGGCTCCTTCACGCCGGATGACGTCGAGGGCTCCGGCGACGTGAAATACCATCTCGGCGCCTCGTCCGATCGCGAGTTCGACGGCAACAGCGTGCACCTCTCGCTGACCGCGAACCCCTCGCACCTTGAGATCGTCAATCCCGTCGTGCTCGGCAAGACCCGCGCCAAGCAGGATCATCACGGCTGCACGACGGAGGACCGCACCTGTGTGATCCCGCTGCTGATCTCGGGCGATGCCGCTTTCGCCGGCCAGGGCGTGATCGCCGAATGCTTCGGCCTGTCGGGCTTGCGCGGGCACCGCACCGGCGGCTCGGTGCATTTCATCGTCAACAATCAGATCGGCTTCACCACCTATCCGCGCTACAGCCGCTCGTCGCGATATCCCTCCGACGTTGCCAAAATGATCGAGGCGCCGATCTTCCACGCCAATGGCGACGATCCCGAAGCGGTGGTGTTCGCCGCCAAGGTCGCGACCGAGTTCCGGCAGAAATTCCAGAAGCCGGTCGTCATCGACATGTTCTGCTACCGGCGCTTCGGACACAACGAAGGTGACGAGCCCGCATTCACCCAGCCGGTGATGTACAAGAAGATCCGCGCGCATCCGACGACGCTGCAGATCTACGCAAAGAAACTCATCGAGGAGGAGGTCGTCACCGAGAGCGAAGTGGAGGCGATGAAGGCGGAGTGGCGTGCCCGGCTCGACGCCGAGTTCGAGGCGGGCCAAAGCTACAAGTCGAACCGGGCCGACTGGCTCGACGGCCGCTGGGCGAAGCTCAAGACGGCGGAACCCTCGGAAGCTCCGCGCCGCGGCGTGACCGGCGTTGCCGTCGAGACGCTCAAGGAGATCGGAGAGAAGATCACCGCGGTTCCGGAGTCTTTCCATCTCCACCGCACCATCCGCCGCTTCCTCGACCAGCGCCGCAAGGCGATCGAGACCGGTGAAGGAATCGACTGGTCGACCGCCGAAGCGCTGGCCTACTGCTCGCTGCTGATCGAGGGCCATCGGGTTCGCCTGTCCGGCCAGGACTGCGAGCGCGGCACCTTCTCGCAGCGCCACGCGGTTCTGATCGACCAGGAGAACGAAAACCGGCTGACGCCGTTCAACTATGTGCAGCCCGACCAGGCGCGCTTCGAGGTGATCAACTCCATGCTCTCGGAAGAGGCGGTGCTCGGCTTCGAGTACGGCTATTCGCTCTCCGAGCCTGACGCGCTTGTTCTGTGGGAAGCCCAGTTCGGCGACTTCGCCAACGGCGCCCAGGTCGTGATCGACCAGTTCGTATCCTCGGCCGAACGCAAGTGGCTGCGCTTGTCAGGCCTCGTGCTGCTTCTGCCGCACGGCTATGAGGGCCAGGGGCCGGAGCATTCCTCGGCGCGGCTCGAGCGCTACCTGCAGCTCTGCGCCGAGGACAATATGCAGGTCGCCTATTGCTCGACGCCCGCGAATTTCTTTCACATTCTGCGCCGCCAGCTCAAGCGCAACTTCCGCAAGCCGCTGGTGCTGATGACGCCAAAAAGCCTGTTGCGCCACAAACGCGTGGTCTCGAGGCTGGCGGATATGGGGCCGAACACCGCCTTCCACCGCTTGCTGCCCGACGATGCAGAACAGGCGGGCGAGGGCGCGATCCGTTTGGTGGAGCCAGAGAAAATTCGCCGCGTCGTGCTGTGCACGGGGAAGGTCTATTACGACCTATACGAGGAGCGTGAAAAACGCGGCATCGACGACATCTACCTGCTGCGGGCCGAGCAGCTCTATCCGTTCCCCGCCAAGGAGCTGCTCAACCGCCTGACCCGTTTCAAGACGGCCGAGATGGTGTGGTGCCAGGAGGAACCGCGCAATATGGGCGCGTGGACCTTCGTCGATCCCTATATTCGCTGGGTGCTCAATCAGATCGGGGCGGACCATCCGCGGCCCCGCTATGTTGGCCGCCCGCCCGCGGCGGCGCCGGCGACCGGCCTGATGTCGAAGCATCTCGCGCAGCTCAAGGTCCTGCTCGATGACGCGCTTGGCTAGAGCATTTTCCGAAGCAGAGCGAGTTCCGATTTGGCCAAAACGGAAGCCGCTCTGGGCGTTTGCGCTGTTTGCTGGACAAAGGACATGATTGAAATCCGCGTTCCGACCCTCGGCGAATCGGTGACGGAGGCCACGATCGGCCGTTGGTTCAAGAAACCGGGCGAGTCGGTGAAGGTCGATGAGCCGCTGGTCGAACTGGAGACCGATAAGGTCACGATCGAGGTGCCGGCCCCGGCCGGCGGCGTATTGTCGGCGGTCGCGGTGCATGACGGGGAGACGGTCGCGGTCGGCGCGCTCCTGGGCGAGATCACCGAAGGCGCGGTTGGTGCTGCCGCGGACAAATCTGCGCCAACTTCAACCCGTCGGCCGGACCAAAAGACGGGCACGGGAAAACCGATCGGCGCCGGGCCCGGAGAGCAACGCGCGCCGGTGCCGGAACGGCAGCCCGCGGCTGCTGCGGCGAAGCCCGCTGCGCCCGCGAAGAAGGCCGAACCTGCGATCGCTCCATCGGTCCGACGCCTGGGCGCCGAATCCGGGATCGATGTTGCAACGATCGAGGGCACCGGCAAGGACGGACGGGTGACCAAAGGCGATATGCTGGCCGAGATCGAACGCGCTGCCGCCGAGCCCATGCCGATTGCCCAGCCCGCGGCGGCGCTACAGCTTCGGGCGCCGTCACCGCCCGATGATGCCACGTGCGAAGAACGCGTGCGCATGACCCGCCTTCGCCAAACCATTGCCCGCCGCCTGAAGGACGCACAGAACACCGCGGCCATGCTCACGACCTTCAACGAGGTCGACATGAGCACGGTGATGGCCCTACGCAATCAGTATCGCGACCTGTTCGAGAAAAAGCACGGCATCAAGCTCGGCTTCATGGGTTTCTTCGTGCGCGCCTGCGTGCAGGCCTTGCGTGAGATTCCCGCGGTGAATTCCGAGATCGACGGCACCGACATCGTCTACAAGAACTACTATCACATCGGCGTTGCGGTCGGGTCCGAACGCGGCCTGGTGGTGCCGGTCGTGCGCGATTGCCAGGACAAGACGCTCGCCGAAATCGAGAAGGAGGTCGTTGATATGGGCCGGCGCGCGCGCGACGGCGAGCTCAAGATCGAAGAAATGCAGGGCGGCACTTTCACCATCTCGAATGGCGGCGTGTACGGCTCGCTGATGTCGACGCCCATTCTCAACGCGCCGCAGTCCGGCATTCTCGGCATGCACAAGGTGCAGGACCGGCCGGTCGTGGTGGACGGCAAGATTGAGGCGCGCCCGATGATGTATCTGGCGCTCACCTACGATCACCGCATCGTCGACGGCCGCGACGCGGTGACCTTCCTCGTGCGCGTCAAGGAGTGCCTGGAAGACCCGGCGCGTTTGGTGCTGGATTTGTGAGAGCGTGTGCGGATGCCGACGGTGGCGATCGTCGAGGGTATAAAAATACAGTTCTTTGCACGCGAACATCCGCCTGCGCATTTTCATGCTGTATATGCTGAGTATCGTGCTCAGATCGATATCGAATCCTTGGCCGTTCGGAGAGGAAGCCTGCCCCCTGCCAAGCTGGCAATCATGAAGGCTTGGGCTGGGCCGCGACGCGAGGCTTTGATGCGGGCATGGGATGCAGTGCTGGCAAAACAGAGACCGGAGAAAATCGTATGACCGACATCCTGCGCATCGTGTCGGTGGAGCCGGTTCTGTACGGCGTGCTCAAGCTTGTTTGGAACGACGGATACGAGGGTATTGTCGATTTGCGTGGGATCATCACCGACGGCGAGCTCTTTGCACCGATCAGAGATCCGGAGGAGTTCAAGAACGTTCGGGTCGATAGCTTCGGCCACTCGATCTACTGGGGAACAGACGGTGACGAGGACGTCGACTTCGGATGCGACCGCCTGCGGGAGATCGCCGAGCAACAGGCGGCGTTGCTAGCGCACGCGAGTTGATGCGCTCGTGCGCGTCAAGGAGTGCCTGGAAAGAGCCGGCGCGTTGGTGCTGGATTTGTGATAAGCTGAAATCGTTTCAATGCTGGGGTTGAGCTATGGCCGATAATGTCGACCTTCGCCTATTCAAGCATTTTCAGGCGAAGTGGGAACCGGTTCGCCGCAGAAAATGCGATATAATACCAGCCATTGGAAGTTCTGACTCTGTTGTGGTTTCGGTTGGGCGGCTGGTGTGATTCGATCGCACGGATCAGGATTGATTCGGGAGGTCGAGAT
>JANQIP010000179.1 GCA_028282095.1 Xanthobacteraceae bacterium
TTTTCGGACAAGATCATGCGACCAAACAAAGAGAAGCATGATCCCGAAAAACTGGCAGACTTTTCGGACAAGATCATGCGACCAAACAAAGAGAGACAGAGCGCGATTGATTCAAAGAGAAACCGTCGCGCTCGAGCCGGCACCGGCGCGAGGTCGGTGAGACGAGAAACCGGGCACTGTTCGCCGTCTTGGTGCGTCAACGCGGTGACGCCGACGATGTTCGACGGCAGAGAGCCAACAGTGCCCGTGCGGAATTTCGCTTTTTCGCAAGCGCTCAAACAAGGAGACCCCAATGGGTTACGAGCTGGATCATAGCTTTCTGGGTAAACCGCATCATTTGCTGCCGCGGCGGGTCCATGCGAGCCCGGGCGTCGATTGGCAATACCGGATCGACTATGACCGGCTGCGTCGTCAGCGGCTCGAGCGGGCGCGCCAACAGATGGAAGTGTTCGATCTCGGCGCGCTGGTCTTGTTTGCCGGCGCCAACATCCGCTATATAACCGGCTCCTACCAAGGCAACTGGAAATACAACATCAATATCCGCTACGCCGTGTTGCCGCGCGGCGGCGAGCCGGTGCTGTTCGAAACGGCGGGCTCGGACCTGCATTGCGCGCGCATCGATCTGCCCTGGCTGGTGGAGCCGGGCAAATCGGGCAGCGGGCGGCGCGAGGGCATCCGTCCGGCGATGACCTGGCAATGGGCGGAAGGCGCGGTGCCGATGATGGCGGACAAGATGGTCGCCAGCGTCGTCGACGTGCTGCGCGAGAACGGCGTCGAAAAGGAGAAGATCGGCATCGACAATCTCGACATGCCCTCGCTCGACGCCTTCCAGAAGGCCGGGCTGAAAATCGTGAATGGCTGGCCGGCGATGTCGGCCGCGCGCGTCATCAAGACGATTGACGAGGTCGAATTGTTGAAGCTCGCGTCCACGATCGGCGATGCGGCGATGTGGAAGATCAAATATGAGTGGCTGAAGCCCGGCGTGACCGAGCGCGAGATCGAAGCGAAGGTGCACGAATTCATGCTCAGCCGCGGCTGTGAGATCATCTACGACATTATTGTCGCGTCCGGCGGGAACACCAGCCCGTATCGTCGTTGGGCCACCGACAAAATCATCCGTCAAGGCGATCTCATCATCGTCGATATCAATGCGGTGGGGCCGAGCGGCTACTTCATCGACTTTGTGCGCTGCTTCAAATGCGCCGGCAAGCTGACGCAAAAGGAGATCGATCTTTACCGCGAGGTCTACGACTCCATGTATGCCGGAATGGAAGGATTGAAGCCGGGCAAGACCACCGCCGATGTCGTCTCCCGGTTCCCGGAATATGACGACGACAAATACGGCACCGTGACCTTGCAGCAGTTCGCCCACTCGATCGGGATCACGCTCTACGAAGGCATGTGGATGTCGCGCGCCTATTCGCTCGCGCATCCGGCCGAGATCAAGGAGAACATGTATTTCGCGATCGAGACCTTTGCGGGCCATCCCGAGCTGGAGCAGACCGTTCGGCTCGAGGAGAATGTGCTGGTCGGCCCCGACGGCCCGATCGTGTTCACGCTGATGGAGCACATGGAAGAAGCGATCTCGGGCTACAACCGTCCGGGCCTGCACCATCCGTCGGTCGCACGCTGACAACTGACCGGGGCGTGTCGCAATAGGCCGCACGCCCCGGCCACAATATTGGTGTAGCAGACCAGCGTGGTATTTGAACTAGTGATGCGGCACCAACGCTTGAGCTCGTCTCATTGTGTTGGTGTCGCATCACAAAGGATCAAAATAGCTAGTGTTCCGGGCTGACGGTCCGGATCGGACCGTTAGAGTCGGAACACTAGTCGCGGTCGGCTCGGTGGTCGCCAGCGCAGAACCAACTGTATCTTTGGAGTATGATCGCTGAGCAGTTGGGAGACGTACGATTGGCGAAATTCCCGGATCCGATCATGCGATCAAACTAAGAAAGAAAGGGCGCGTTTGATTCAATCTGAAACAATCGCGCCTTGGTGCAGCCGACAGCTCAGAGTGCAGGGGCGAAGAAGTGCGACCTTTCCAAGTATACGTCGCAAAGGACTCGGAGCACGCGGTTTCCCTCCTGTGCGAGCATGCGCCGCGCGCCGTGATCCTGGCAGGCGGAACCGACCTTCTTGTCGACCTCAAGCACGGATCCAAACCGTGGGATGTCATTGTCGACATTTCGCGCGCGGAGGATCTGAACGCGATCACCCTTACCGGGGAAGGGCTCGCCATCGGCGCCCGGGTGACGCACACGGATATCATGCGCTCGCCCGTGATCCGGGAATCGGCCCCGGCGCTGATCGATGCCGCTCATTCGATTGGCGCCGTACAAACCCGCAATCTCGGCACGATCGGCGGCAATCTCATGACCTGTGTGCCGTCGATGGACAGCGGCCCGGCGTTGCTCGCATTGGATGCGGGTGTCACGATACGAGGACCGGAAGGTTTGCGCCGGCTACCTCTGGCTGAATTGTTTGTTGGCCCGCGCAAAACGAGCCTGGCGCCGACTGAAATCCTCGTTGATATTGTTATTCCGAAGCACAACCTCGGAAAGCCTCTTGTTTTCTTGAAGTTCGGCTTACGTAAGGGGCAGGCGCTTGCGCTCGTCAATGTCGCCGCCGGCTGCCGCTTGAACGGCGGCAAAGTTTGGGAACCCACGATCGCGCTTGGCGCAGTTGCGCCGACGGTGATCAGGGCGCAAGCGGCCGAGGCCTATCTCGCCGGCCGCGCGCCGTCCGAGCAGAACTTGAGCGAAACGGGTCGGATCGCGGCGCAGGAAGCAAAGCCGATCAGCGATTTCCGCGCGAGCGCCGACTATCGACGGGACCTGATCGCAGTTTTGGTGGCGCGCGCCTTGCGACAGGCCTGTGCAGGCACCGAGATAGAGCAAGCGGAGATGATCGCGTGACCGACATAGCAATCACCGTCAACGGCGAACTGCGCAAAGCCTCGGTGCCGAGCGAGACGACATTGTTGCAGCTTCTGCGCGACAATTTTCAGCTCACCGGCGCCAAGCTCGGCTGCGATGTCGGCGATTGCGGCGCGTGCACGGTGATCGTTGACGGCGCGGCCGTCAACGCTTGCCTCATGCTTGCCGTTCAGGCCGAGGGCCGGGACATCATCACCATCGAGGGATTGGCGAATCGACAAGTGTTCCACCCGCTTCAGCAGGCCTTCGAAGAAAGCGGGGCGCTGCAATGCGGATTCTGCGGTCCCGGTGTGATCCTGTCGGCGAAAGCGCTGCTCGACGAGAATCCTGATCCCGATGTGTACGAGATTCGCGACGCGCTTGCGGGCAACCTCTGCCGGTGCACGGGCTATACCAAGATGATCGAAGCCGTGCAGAATGCGGCGCGCATATTGCGGGGCGAGCCAGAGATCAGCAGCAGGATGATCAGCCGATGAACGAACGAGTGAAGCTGCAGGAAGCCGACCGCGTCGAGGCGAAGACGCCGGAGGATTTGCGCCGGGCCGACGAGGACCTGCGGCTGCCGGCGATTGCGCCGCGCGAGCAATACCCGATCGACGTTCGTGCGCCGGAGGCGCGCGAGCAGACCAATGCCGTCGGCCAGCGCGCAACCCGTCCGGACAACCGGCTGCAGGGTCTCGGCCAGTTGAAATACATCGCCGATTTCAGTTTTCCCGGCATGCTCTTCGCCAGGATCAAGCGCGCCGGCATAGCCGCCGCGCGCATTGTGCGCATCGATACCAGCGCAGCCGAGGCGATGCCCGGCGTCATGGCCGTGCTGACGGGAAGCGAAATCCCGGTGAACTCGTTCGGCCCGTCCTATCAGGATCAGCCGGTCCTCGCCCAGGATCGCGTGTTCCATGCGGGTGATGGTGTTGCCGCCGTCGCGGCGGTCACCGAGCAGATCGCGGAGGAGGCAGTCGAGCGCATCGTCGTCGAGTACGAACCGCTGCCCGCCGTGTTCGATCCCATCGAGGCAATGCGTGACGATGCCGTCCGGGTGCACGAGGACGGCAGTAACATCTACACCAGCAAGACCATCCGCAAGGGCGATATCGAGAAGGGATTCGCCGACTCCTATCGTATCTTCGAGGAAACGTTCCGCACCCAGATGGTCGAGCATGTGCCGCTCGAGCCGCATGCGGCGATTGCCGATTGGGATGCCAACGGCCGTGTCACCATCTGGTCGACGCTCGGGCGCATCACGCTGGGTCGCGCCGATATTGCCCGCACCCTTAAGATGCCGATGAGCCGCATCCGCATTGCCGGCACCATTGTCGGCGGAAATTTCGGCGGCAAGAACGAGATCACGCAGGAGCCGGTGCTGGCGCTGTTGTCGAAGAAGACCGGGCGGCCGGTCAAAGGCACCTATAGTCGCGAGGAGGAGTTCCTCGCAACGACGACCCGGCATCCCTTCATCATGGATTACAAGACAGGCGTCACCAAAGAGGGCCGCATCCTTGCGCGGAAGATCCGGCTCGTGCTTGACGGCGGCGCCTATTGCTCGTGGAGCGAGACCACGCTTGGCAAGGCCTGCATTCTCTCCAGCGGTCCTTACAAAGTCGAGAACCTGCTGGTCGAGGCGTTTGCGGTCTACACGAACAAGACCATGACCGGCGCCATGCGCGGCTTCGGCGCGCCGCAGGTGTGCTTTGCCTACGAATCGCAGATGGACGATATCGCCCGCGCGCTCGACATCGATCCGCTCGAAATCCGGTTGCGCAATGCCTTTGATGAAGGCGCCATCAGTCCGACCGGGCAGGTGCTGCACAGCGTGGTGGTCAAAGAATCGCTCGCCAAAGCTGCCGAGCGTTTCGGATGGGAGGCACGGACGCCATGAAGCGACGCGGGCGCGGCATCGGCTGCATGTGGTACCCGATCGGATTCACGGTCGCGGCCAATCCGAGCGCGGCAACGGTAAAGGTGAACGAGGACGGAACCGCAACGCTCTTGACCGGCACGGTCGAAACCGGACAAGGCGCGCTGACGGTGCTCGCACAGATCGCGGCGCAAGCGCTCGGCATCGCCACCGACGATGTTCATGTCGTGTCGGCCGATACCGACGCCACCCCGATGGACACCGGCGCGATCGCCAGCCGCACGACTTACGTGACCGGCAATGCCGTCCGGTTGGCGGCGGAGAATGCAAGGACCATCCTGTTTGAAGCGGCGGCCGACCTGCTCAGGGTCAAGCCCGGCCAGCTTGAGGCGAAAGACCGCAAGATCCAGGTCAAAGGCTATCCGCAGCGTTGCGTCGATATCGCAGACATTGCCGGGCACGCACAGACCAAGCTCGGCCAGCCTCCGATCGGCACTGCGTCCTGGAATCCGCCGACCGTGGCGATGGATCCAGAAACCGGACAAGGCCAGCCGTTCAGCACTTATGTGTACGCGACGCAGATTGCCGAAGTCGACGTCGACGACGAAACCGGCGAGGTCGAGATCGTTCGTATCGTCGCCGCCCATGACTGTGGCACCGCCATCAATCCGATGCTGGTCGAAGGCCAGGTCGAGGGCGGCATCGCCATGGGTATCGGCTATGCGCTGCAGGAGGAGATCCTGTTCGACGATAAGGGTCGGCAGGTTAATCCCAACCTCACCAATTACATCATGCCGACGTCGCTCGATGTTCCCGACATCGATGTCAGCATCGTCAGCAATACCGATCCGACCGGACCTTTCGGGGCGAAAGGCGTGGGCGAGCCCACTTCGGTGCCGACCGCGGCCGCTATTCTGAATGCGATTCATGACGCGGTGGGTGTGCGCGTTCACTCGCTTCCGGCCACGGCGGAAAAAGTTCTTGCGGCGATCAAGGCAAAGCGCGCCGCCGAGCAGCGGCAGATCGCGGGCTGACGCCCCTCGGCTGGAGCATGATCCCGAAAAGTTGGCAGACTTTTTGGACAAGATCATGCGAAGAAACAAGGAGTAATACGCTTTCCGAGTGATTGCTTCGGATTTAAGTCTTGTTACCTCCCCCTGAAAGGGGGAGGTCGGCGAGCGGCGTAGGCAAGCCTGCGCAGGCTTGGCTGCGTGCTCGCCGGGAGGGGGTCCACAGGACGGCCTCTGTCACGGATGAAGTTACCCCCTCCCCAACCCTCCCCCAGCCCAAGTCGGGTGTTCCCGACTTGGGCCAATCAAAACAGAGCCGAACGCGGGAGCACCCGCGTTCGGCGCGGGGGAGGGAGTAAGGTCCTCAAGCCACGGCATGGTGCGTCACCGAACTAATCAGTCGGAAATAGTATAACAGAGCGCGATTGTTTCGAGGAGAAACGATCGCGCGGCAAAGCCGTTCTGTCGTCCGTGAGAACGAGCGGGTCGCTATTCAGCCTCCCCCGCGCAGCGGGGGAGGCTGAGTTATCACGGGATTCCGAAACACCCGTTTGCCCGAGCATGATCCCAAAAGATGCAGACTTTTCGGACAAGATCATGCGATCAAACACAAGAGCTGCGATCAAACAAAGGAAAATGGAGCGCGATCGATTCAAGCTGAATGGATTGCGCTCTTGTGTCCATTGTTCAGATGTACAAAGAGGCGATATCAGCCCACCTAGCGGGGCGCAAAGTCCGCCTTTTGGTTATGTTCGACATCTGAGCCATTACTGAGCCACGATAACGCGTTCTCGCTCGTCTTGTGCACGCGTCCCATCCCACTCGCGCATCTGTCGGGATCATCACATGCTCATCAATCAAAACCACGGATCGAAGCTTGCCTAGCGTAGCGCAATCCATATTGAACGCGATTTCCGCAATCGCCGGGACATATTTTGCGTTCTGGCTGCTCATCGCGGCTGCCCTAGGCGTTGCGTTCCCGGACTTGTTCAACTGGGTCGGTCCGAACATCGCCCTTATGATCGGCATTGTCATGTTCGGCGTCGGCGCGATGCTCGAGCCGAAAGACCTGCGAGACGTTCTGGTCCGCCCATGGGAAGTTCTCGGCGGGGTCGCCGCACAGTTCGCCATCATGGGGCCGCTGGCGCTCATCGTCGCGCTGGCTTTTCAGCTGCCGATCGATCTCACCGTCGGCATGGTGCTCGTCGGAACTGCGCCGGGCGGAACGGCGTCCAACGTGATCACCCTGCTCGCACGTGGGGATGTCGCGCTTTCGGTTTCCATTACGTCTGTGTCAACTTTCCTCGCGCCGCTGTTAACGCCGATCCTCACGCTCTGGCTGATCGGCACGGCTGTCGATGTCGACGCCTCGGCGCTCCTCGTTTCGATCCTCAAGATCATCATCATTCCCGTCGCCCTCGGTCAGGCGCTTAATATCTTCTTCCGACGGCGCATCGAACCTTTCCGGCCGGTCCTGCCGCTTATCTCGGTATTGGCGATCATGCTTATCATCGCTTTTGTTATCGGCGTGAATTGGGACAGGTTTCAGACTGTTGGCGGCGCGCTCATCGGCGCGGTCATCGCACATAATCTGCTCGGCCTGGCGCTCGGCTACGCGCTTGCCAGGCTCGCTGGCCTCTCGATGCCAAAGCGTAAGGCGATCTGTTTCGAAGTCGGCATGCAGAATTCGGGACTGGCTGTGGCCCTCGCAACCCTTCACTTCAATCCGATTGCCGCGCTGCCCGGCGCCTTGTTCAGCCTGTGGCACAATATCTCGGGGTCACTTCTTGCCACCGTCTGGCGGCGGCAAGACAAGGTCGAGCCCGAGCCGATTGCTCCGCCGAGCGGATGAGGCTCACAGGCGCTCGCCAACGAGCACGCGGGCCTTGGCGCTGAGCGCAAGCTTGCCCGCCGAGTTGCGGATCTGACCGCGCAGCACCACCACGTCGCCCTTGAGGTGTGGTGCCGGCGTGATCTCTTCCACTTGCCAGGCGAGCTCGATCGTGTCGTCGGCAAGCACCGGAAGATGCAGGCGGAACTTGACGTCATGCCCGACCACATTGCCGCGCGCGGAGTAATGGGAAGCGAGGAAGCCCATCATCTGCGCCGCTAGCTGCCCGCCGCAGGCGAGCGGGCGCTTGAACCGCGTCTGCGCAGCGTAATCGGCGTCATGGTGCAGCGGATTATCATCGCCGGCAAGCCGCGCAAAGGCACTGACATCGGCGAGATTCAGGTGAATCGTCTTCGCGAAGCGTTCATCCGGCACGACGAGGGGGCTTATCGATTCGCTCGTCATTTGCGACGCTCCGATCTTCTTTTTATGGAACTACGCGGCGATCAGCCGGCGCCCGTCATGCCCGATAGCGAGCGCATCGACAATCGTTCCGGGCGAGGATGCCGCATTCAGCCGCATTTCGGTGAACTGCTCGGTGCGACCGGTCGTGCTCGTCTCGACGAGGACGAGACGCGTCTTGCCGACCGTAGCGCCGAGATGGGCAGACAGAGCCGACGCGCCCTTCTCGCGCAGGCGGCGGGCGCGGTCCTTGACGGTTTCGCGCGGAACCTGCGGCATCCGCGCGGCCGGCGTTCCCGGCCGCGGCGAAAACGGAAAGACGTGCAGGAACGAAAGACCGCATTCATCGACGAGACCGAGCGATCGCGCGAACATGTCCTCCGTCTCGGTGGGAAAGCCGGCAATGAGATCGGCGCCGAACGCGACATCCGGGCGCAGCCGGCGCACCGTCTCGCAAAACGCAATCGCGTCAGTGCGCAGATGCCGCCGCTTCATCCGCTTGAGAATAAGGTCGTCGCCCGCCTGCAGCGACAGATGCAGATGCGGCATCAAGCGCGGCTCGTTCGCGAACGCATCGAGCAGGTCGTGGTCGGCCTCGACGCTGTCGATCGAGGACAGGCGCAGGCGCTCAAGCTCCGGCACTTGCGCAAGGAGCTGCTTGACAAGCGCGCCCAGCCGCGGCGCGCCGGCAAGGTTGGCGCCGTAACTCGTCAGGTCAACGCCCGTGAGCACCACCTCGCGATAACCATTCTCGACGAGCCGGCGCACCTGCGCCACCACGTCGTCGGGGGGCACGAAGCGCGAATGGCCGCGGCCAAAAGGAATGACGCAGAAGGTGCAGCGGTGATCGCACCCGTTCTGCACCTGGACGAAGGCGCGCGTGCGCCCCTCCATCGCCTCGATCGCGGCGGCGGGGGCATCGCGCTCCGCCATGATGTCGCCGACGGCGGCCGTGGCCTTGCACTCGCCGTCGGGAGTGCCGTTCTTGAGCGCGCGCGCGGCATCCGCCCAGGCGTCGGCCGAGAGCTTCTCGCGATTGCCGAGGACGCTGTCGACCTCGGGCATGGCGAGAAAGGTCTGCGGTTCGATCTGCGCCGCGCAGCCGGTCACGACGACGCCCAGCTCGGGATTGTCGCGCTTGGTCTTGCGGATCGCCTGGCGAGCCTGGCGTACCGCTTCGGCGGTGACGGCGCAGGTGTTCACGACGACCACATCGTTGATGCCGGACGCCGTCGCATGCCCGCGGATCACCTCGGACTCCGAGGCGTTCAGGCGGCAGCCGAAAGTTTGCATCGCGACGGTCATCGCTTCATGCTCACGCTCATGTTCGGGGGCGGGAGGGTGACGTGCTCATGCGACATCGGCGCCGGCGAACAGCGCCGGTTCGAACCAGCCCTCATACTCATACTCCACTGGGCCGGTCATCAATACATGATCGTCGCGCGGGCGCCACTCGATCGTAAGATCGCCGCCCGGCAGCGTGACCGTAACCGTTCGACCCGTCCGCCGCGTGCGTACCGCGCACACGGCGGCCGCGCAGGCGGCCGAGCCACAGGCTTTCGTCAAACCGGCACCACGCTCCCAGGTGCGCACGATCAGATGCGCCGGCGAGGCCACGGCCGCAAGCGAGATATTGGCCCGTTCGGGAAAGATCGGATGGTTCTCCAGGAGCGGGCCGATTTTGGCAAGGTCATAGGCGGTAACGTCGTCGACCCAGAACACCGCATGAGGATTGCCCATGCTGACGGCCGACGGGGAATGCAGGATGGGATTGTCGATCGGCCCGATCTGCAGTTCGATCGCGCGGGTATCGCGGAATTCCTCGGTGAGCGGAATGTCGCGCCAACCCAAGCGCGGTGTTCCCATGTCGACGGTTGCAACCCGCGGCGTCAAGCCCGGCCAGCAATTCACCAGCCCGGCCGTGGTCTCGAAAGTCAGCGCCCGCCTGCCGACCTCTTCGAACAGGAGGTCGGCGACGCAGCGCATGCCATTGCCGCAGGCGCCGGCCTGCGAGCCGTCACTGTTGTAGATGCGTACGAAAGCGTCCGTGCCCGGCGTTCGCGGCGGGTGCAGAACCATGAGTTGGTCGCACGGTGCGCCGCCTGCGCCGGCGGCGGCCCGCGCCTCGCCGCTGCCGAGCGCCCGCGCGCTACCGCCCGTCCCGCGCAAATCGACGACCACGATGGCATTGCCGAGGCCGTTCATTTTGACAAATCGATGGTTGGCGAGCGCGCTCATGCCGTGATCGTGCCTTGCACCGTTACCCTGTGCATATATGGAGAAAGGTCGGAGCTGGCTAGCACAAGACTCATCAGTCCATCACCGCTCGCGTCCTGCTGCTGCGACAGAGAGGAACGGAGCCCGACCGTCGACGATATTTGATTTGTCACAAAGAAGCGGCAGATCTGTGGAGCGGCATCGCACCTCCAGCGTGGTTCCAGCGCATTCTGAGTGGATCATGGCGCTTGCCCACAGGAGCGTCATCCCATACGAGCCTTGATCTAATGATCGCGCTGACCAGCCTCACCGGTCACAATTAACGAAGTCGACAACCGTCACAAGAGGGGTTCGGCCCTTATAGTTGCGCAATGGTCTACGTCGAAATCGCGATCGTCGTCACCTTGATCGTCATCAACGGCCTGCTGGCGATGGCGGAGCTTGCCGTGGTGTCCTCGCGCCGCGTGCGGCTGCAGGCATTGGCGGACCGTCAGACTATCGGGGCCCGCCGCGCCCTGGCGCTCGCCGCCGATCCCGGCAAGTTTCTCTCCACGGTCCAGGTTGGAATCACGCTGGTCGGGGTTTTGTCGGGCGCATTTTCCGGCGCTACACTGGGGGTACGGCTTGCCGACTGGCTCCAGGGGTTCGGCCTTTCGTCGGGAATCGCCAACGCCACGGGCGTCGGCCTCGTCGTTGCGTTGATCACCTACGGCTCGCTGATCATCGGCGAACTCGTTCCCAAGCAGATCGCGCTGCGTAATCCGGAAGGGGTCGCCATCCGGGTCGCGCCCGCCATGACGATACTCGCAAAGCTCGCCTCTCCCTTCGTGTGGATTCTCGACCGGTCCGGCCGCCTCGTGCTGCGTGCCTTTCCGGAACCGGCGAAAAAAGAAGAGCGGGTGACCGACGAAGAGATCAGAGCGCTGATCGCCGAGGCCGAGACTGCCGGCGTGATCGAGCCGGAGGAGCGCACCATGATCGCCGGCGTGATGCGGCTCGGCGACCGGCCGGTGCGGGCCGTCATGACCCCGCGCACCGATGTCGACATGATCAATCTTGCTGATGCTCCGGATGTCATCCGCCGCACCATCGACGACAGCGTCCATTCGCGCCTGCCGGCCTATGATGGAACGCCCGAGGAGGTGCTAGGTGTGGTCCAGGCCAAGGATCTGCTCGACGCCTTCATGCGCGGCGAGCATCCCGACATTCGCTCGCTGATTCGGGAGGCCCCCGTCATTCCGGACACCGCGGATGCACTCGACGTCGTGCAGATGATCAAGACCTCGCCGATCCACATGGCGCTGATTCATGACGAGTACGGGCATTTCGAAGGCGTCGTCACCAATGCCGATATTTTGGAAGCGATTGTCGGGGCATTCCGCACCGACGAAGGCGTTCCGGAAGACGCGGTGCAACGTGCCGACGGATCATGGCTGATTTCCGGGGGCATGCCGGTCGACGAGATGGCGGAACTCCTCGGCATCGCCATTCCGCAAGGCCGCAGCTACCAGACGGCGGCGGGATTCGCGCTGGCCCAGGTCGGCCGTCTGCCGCAAATCGGCGAGGCTTTCGATGCGATGGGCTGGCGTTTCGAGATCGTCGATCTCGACGACCGTCGTATCGACAAGATCATGGCGCGGCGCGCCGGCACCGGCCGGCGATGGGGTACGCTCTGAAAGGGTGCATCTGCCGTTCGGACGAGAGCGCGATGGCTTCTCCTTGAATCAATCGCGCTCTCTTTCTCTTCGTTTGGTCGCATGATCTTGTCCGAAAAGTCTGCCAGTTTTTCCGGATCATGCTCTAATCCTCGACGCTATCGATTCCGGCACAGCCGGGACGTCAACCTGTTCGCCGTGCCGGTTTTCCCGATTGATTCCGGGCGGCAATTGCTGCACCTGACGCGACATGAAAGACGTCGACGCCATTCTCGCCGCCAATGCCGCCTACTACCGTGCCTTCGCGCATGGGGACTCCGCCGCCATGGGCCGGGTCTGGGCGGATGACGATGTCTCGTGCATTCACCCCGGATGGCCCGTCCTTATCGGACGGCGGCCGGTGCTCAAATCCTACCGCAACATATTGGGCAATCCGAACCGGGAACGGATCGAGCATCGCGAGGATACTGCGATGATCTTCCAAGACGAAGGCCGTGTCATGTGTATCGAGATCATCGGCACCGCCGACGAGGCCGTCGTGCTTGCGGCAACCAACTGGTTCCGGCGGATCGACGGGGCCTGGCGGATGATCCACCACCAGGCGAGCCCGATCGCCATTACCGACGCCGACCTCGCCCCCGACCCGCCGCCGCAGCTCCTGAACTAACCGGTTGCGGAAAAAAAACATGATCCCGAAAAGTTCGTAGGCTTTTCGGGATCATGCTCTAACGGGTCAGGACCCGCCAACACCTCTCCCCGCTTGCGGGGAGAGGTCGACGCGCGCAGCGCGGCGGGTGAAGGGGGGAAGGGCCCATCCGCTCGATCTCCCTCACCGCCAATGCCCCCTCCCGGCGAGCACGCAGCCAAGCCTGCGCAGGCTGCGCAAGCTTGCCTGCACCGCTCGCCGACCTCCCCCGCTCGCGGGGGAGGA
>JANQIP010000202.1 GCA_028282095.1 Xanthobacteraceae bacterium
TCCAATCCCGGACCGTCGGCCCGGAACACTAGCTAATCCGTTACTTTGTGATGCGGCACCAACACAATGAGACGAGCCCAAGCGTTGGTGCCGCATCACTAGCACCAACCTCGATCAAGACGGAGAAAAATCATGTCTTTTCAGTAGGAGCAGGGCAAAGCTACATCCCGCTGAACAGATCCGTTCTATGGGCCTATCTTAATCCGTCGATGCGACATAAAGATATGTTTATGCCGTTAAGAGCTTCTTGGCAAGCGACATGCGACCTGCGAACATGCAGATCAGCACCTCGCGCTTGGTCTTCGCAGTTTTTGGGATGCTGCAGCTTTAGATTGAATCGGTTGGACTCTCTTTCTCTTTGTTTTGTCGCATGATCTTGTCCGAAAAGTCTGCCAGTTTTTCGGATCATGCTCTAAAAAAGTCGGAAACAATCAACAAGCACGAACGGCCTTTCCATGACCGACACACAGGACCGCCCGGCTCAACCATCCGATGTTCGCCCAGGCGAGGTTACAACCGAGCTGCCGGATGGTTTCGATGCCGGCGTCTTCTTCATCGGCCGCCTTCGCACGCCATGGATGCAGCGGCAAGATTGCCCAAGGAACGCCCGTGAATCGACGGCGGTCTGCACAATCGAGCTTGATGCCCGTTATGCGCGGGCGCTCACAGGCGTCGAGACCTGCACGCATCTCCTGGCGCTGTATTGGATGCATGAGGCACGGCGCGACCTCGTCATCCAGGTCCCGCGCCACCACAACGAGCCGCGCGGCACCTTCGCGCTGCGCTCGCCGGTTCGGCCGAACCCGATTGCTGCAAGCGTCGTAAAGCTCCTTTCGATCGAAGGCACGCGACTCACCGTCATCGGGCTTGACTGTATCGACGGCACACCGCTGCTCGACCTCAAGCCCTATTTCACCTCGACCGACTCGGTGACCGATGCCGTCGTCGGCTGGCACGCGGCCCACAAGGAATAACGATCGCACGGCGTGGCAGCCGATCTACGAATTCATCCTCCCCCGTCTTCGACGGGGGAGGATAGGTCTGTCCGGAATGACTTGCCAGCGCGCGCGCAATCAGCGGGCGCAGCTCACCCTTGCGACTTTAGCGAATTGTACATGTCGAGCGCCTCGGCGGGTTTCAGGTCCTGATGGACCACGGCTGAGACCGCGGCGATCATCGCCTTGGGCGCATCGGCCTGGAAGATGTTGCGGCCCATGTCGACCCCGGCCGCGCCCTGCTGGACGGCATTATAGGCCATGGTCAGGGCGTCGAGCTCGGGGAGCTTCTTGCCGCCCGCCATCACGATCGGCACCGGGCAGGAGGCGGTGACGGTCTCGAAGCCGTCCTCGACGAAATACGTCTTCACATATTGCGCGCCGAGCTCGGCGATCATGCGGCAGGCCAGGCGGAAATACTGCGCGTTACGCACCATGTCCTTGCCGACCGCGGTCACGCCCATGACCGGCATGCCATAGCGCAGGCCGGCATCGACCAGCTTGGTCATGTTGTGGATCGAGCGCGTCTCGAACTCGCCGCCGATGAACACCTGGATGCCGACGCCCGCCGCATTGAGACGCACCGCGTCCTCCATGTCCATGGCGATCTGCTCATCGGAGAGCTCCTTCAGGATGCTCGGCCCGCCGCTCGCGCGCAGCACCATGGGCTTCGTCGACTCCGCCGGGATGACCGAGCGCAGGATACCGCGCGTGCAGAACAGCGCGTCGCAATAGGGCAAGAGCGGCACGATCGACAGGTCAACGCGTTCAAGCCCGGTCGTCGGGCCCTGGAAATAGCCGTGGTCGATCGCAAGCATCACGGTGCGCCCGGTCGCCGGGCTGAAGGTGCGCGCGAGCCGGTTCTTCATGCCCCAGTCAAGCTGATGGCAGCCTTTCAGATAGAATCCGGGCCGCGCCTGCGGCTTGTCGGCCTGGTAGCGCTCACCTTCGGTGTCGATTTCCGGCATGGCTCACCTCGATCTCTGACTGTTCTTTGTTGGTCGCGTTTTCTACGGCGAACCGGTTCCCACTTCGCCCGAAAATGCTCGAATAACACCGCGAGGTCCCACCTGCGTTTGCGCGTGGCTCGCGGCGAAGAAAGCCAGCCACTCTTTTCGCATACCGGCATCGCTCTTGCCACGCCGATCGAGCTGCGGCGAGTCTAACTGTCGCAGTTCCGCGGCACGCCCTAATCATCGATCGCAGCGGTCGTGCAGATGCTCCCCCTCCCCAAAAAGGGCCCCACGCAGCGAGCAAGGGTCGGAGGGGACATTTCGACCTATGAACTCCGTTCATTCCCGCGACAGCGGGAATCCAGTCTCGGCAGAATATACTGGGTCCCCGCTTTCGCGGGGACGAACGGATCAACAGTTACCCTCAGCCGCCCCCTCCCGGCGAGCACGCAGCCAAGCCTGCGCAGGCTGCGCAAGCTTGCCTGCGCCGCTCGCCGACCTCCCCCTTCTAGGGGGAGGTCATTGGACCT
>JANQIP010000252.1 GCA_028282095.1 Xanthobacteraceae bacterium
GCCCTGTTCCTCCTTGTCTTGTCGCATGATCTTGTCCGAAAAGTCTGCAACTTTTCGGGATCATGCGTCCAATTGGGCGGTCGCGTTTTCTGCGGCGAACCGGTTCCCACTTCGCCTGAAAACGCTCTGTTTCTCTTTGTTTTGTCGCATGATCTTGTCCGAAAAGTCTGCAACTTTTCGGGATCATGCTCTAAGGCTCGGCGCCGAGGATGCGTATAAAACTCTGGCGCACGCGCTCCTGCGTGTCGACGAGAAAGGCTTCGAGCGTTGAGAATTCCGGCACGTCGGCGGCGCGCGTGAGCAGGCCGATCAGATCCGGCCCGGCGGTTGCCGGATCGAACGCGCCGGGAAGGCACAGCCGGAGAATATGGATCAAATCGTGATAGAGCCGCGCCGCCGGGCGCAGCACCTCGGCATCCTCCGCCGACAGCACGCCATAGCGCGCCGCCTTTTCGAGCACGCGAATGGTGAATGTGTCGAGAATGGCGGGTTTGGCGCTCGCATGAACGAGCTGCAGATATTGCGCGATGAACTCGATATCGATGAGACCGCCGGCGACATATTTCAGGTTCCAGCGCTCCTGGTCGCCCTTTTCGATCGCGATCGCCCGGCGCATTTCGACGACGTCGCCTGCAAGGGTGACGGCATCGCGCGGCAGGCGCAGAATGTCGTAGACGGCCCGCTGCACCTCGGCGGCAAAGGTGGGCGAGGCGGAGACCACGCGCGCGCGCGTCAGCGCCATATGCTCCCAGGCCCACGCCTCGCTGCGCTGGTATTCGCGGAACGAGGCGAGCGAGGTCGCCACCGGTCCGGCGCGGCCGGACGGGCGCAACCGCATATCGACATCGTAGAGCCGGCCGTAATTTGTGCGGGTGGTCAGCGCATTGATCAGCCGCTGGGTGAACCGGGCGAAATACTGTCCCCCGTAAAGCAGGCGCGAGCCGTCCGATTCCGGCTGCTCGGGATCGAAATCGTAGATCACGATCAGATCGAGATCGGAGCTTGCGGTCATTTCGCGCCCGCCGAGCTTGCCCATCGCAAGGATCGCGCTTTCGCCGCCCCGCACGCGGCCATAGGTGGCCGCAAAGCTCGTTCCGACGGTATCATGCAGGGAGCGGATGATCACATCGGCAAGGCCGGCGAAGGCTTCGCCCGCCTGCTCGGCCGATACCGTGCCGGACATGATGCGCGCGCCGATCAGGAACATATGCTCCTGGCCGAACAGCCGCACCCGGTCGAGAAAATCCTCATCGGAGCGTGCCTGGGCGATCGACTGGGTCAGCGCATCGTGCAGCATTGCCGCGTCGGGCAGCGCGCCGAAGAAGGTCGGATCGATCAGCGTGTCCATGACATGCGGTTGCTGCGCGAGAATATCGGCAAGCCGCGGCGCAGCGCCGAGCAGCAAAGCGAGGAGCGCGACGAGGTCCGGATTCTGGCTGAGCAGCGCAAACAACCGTGCTCCCCCGTGAAGGGCTCCGACGAACTTGTCGAAGGCGACGACGGCCGCATCCGGGTTCTCGGTGCGGGCGAGATGGTCGAGCAGCACCGGGACGAGCTTTTCGAGATGGGCGCGTGCGGCCTCCCCGCGCAGCGCGGCGGGACCACCCGCGAGCCAGCGGCGAACCGTCTCCGACACTTCGAGCGGCTGGCGGAAACCCATGGCGAGGAGCTCGTCCAGCGTCTCCTTGGCATCGTGGCCGGGAGGGAAAGCGAGCCCGCGCCGCTCGGCAGCACGCGCCGGCGCATCCTCGAACAACCGGTAGTAATGGTCCTGCACCTTATGGAGATGACCGAGCAGCGTCGCCGCAAAGGCGTCGCGCCCTGAAAAGCCGGCAAACCGCGCAAAGCACTCAAGCTGCTCCCGCTCGGACGGCAGGCTGTGGGTCTGCTCGTCGGCGACCATCTGCAGCCGATGCTCGATCTCGCGCAGAAAGCGATAGGCGGCCGAGAGGTCGCACTTCGCCTCCTCGCTGATCCACTGGCCGTCGGCAAGCGCCGCCAGCGTCTCCAGGGTCTCGCGCCCGCGCAGCACCGGATTGCGACCACCGGCAATGAGCTGCTGGGTCTGAACGAAAAACTCGATCTCGCGGATGCCCCCGCGCCCCACCTTGATGTTGTGGCCCTCGACCGCGATGTCACCATGCCCTTTGTAGGTGTGGATTTGGCGCTTCAAGGCGTGCACGTCGGCGAGCGTCGCGAAGTCGAGATACTTGCGCCACACGAACGGCGTCAGCTCTTCCAGGATGCGCTCGCCGAGCGCAATATCGCCGGCGCACGCGCGCGCCTTGATGAAGGCGGCGCGTTCCCAGTTCTGGCCGATGGTGCCGTAGTAGTCGAGCGCGAAGGGAACCGATACTGCGACCTGGGTCGAGGAGGGATCGGGACGCAGCCGCAGGTCGACGCGAAAGACATAACCGTCTTCGGTTCTCGTCTGCATGAGCTTGATCAGGCCGCGGGTCAGCCGCACAAAGACCGGGCCGGGATCGAGCTCGGCCGCGAGCGGAGCGGACGGATCGAAGAAGACGATCAGGTCGATATCGCTCGAATAGTTGAGCTCGCGCGCCCCCATTTTGCCCATGGCGAGGACCACGTAACCCGACTGAACCTCGATCGCCTCGGGATCGTCCGGCATGAACCGGCCGTCGCGGGCGCCGACGCCGAGCAGGTAGTGAACCGCGGCGCGCACCGCGCTGTCGGCGACGTCGGTCAGCGCTTGCGTCACTTGCGCCACATCCCACACCCCGGCGAGATCGGCGAGGGCGATCAGGAGTGCGGCTTCCGCCTTGAGCCGGCGCAGATGACGCATCGCGTCGGCATCGCCGGCGCTGGTGCCGATACGATATTCGGCATCGGCGATCATCGCGGGGAGATGTTCATCCGGATCGGAGGACAGGAGCGCGATGAAGCGGGGAACGTCGCGCTGCACCAGGTCCCACAGGAAAGGCGACCCGTCGGCGATCGCCTCGATCAACGGACCGACCATCGCGTTGTCGGCGATCAGCCGCTCGATCATCCGTCCCGCCGTCGTAGCGGCAATCGAGTCGCGCCAGTCCGCAACCTTCGCCCGGCTTGCCGCCGGGTCGACGAGCAACGGCACGCGCACGATTCGGCACGCCAGTGCCTGCTCGGCAATGCCGAGGAAATCCGGTGCGTTGCTGCCCGCCACGTGCGTTCGCCTTCAAAGCGCGACGGCTTCAGGTTGAACCAAACGCGCTCTCGTTCTCTTTGCTTTGTTGCATGATCTTATCCGAGAAGTCTGCCAGCTCTCTTTTCGGATCATGCCTCTCTTTGTCTGATCGCATGATCTCGTCCGAACTGTCTGCCAGTTTTTCGGATCATGTCTGTCTTTGTCTGATCGCATGATCTCGTCCGGACTGTCTGCCAGTTTTTCGGATCATATCTGTCTTTGTCTGATCGCATCATCTTGTCCGAACTGTCTGCCAGTTTTTCGGAATCATGCTCTAGTTCGCGTCCGCCCGCGGCAGGATCAGGACAGCCTTCAACCCCGGCGCATTGTCGTCCAGCCGCAGCTCCCCTCCATGGAGCCGGGCGACGGCGGACGCAAGGCTCAGTCCGAGGCCGGAGCCAGGCAGCGAACGGCTCTGCTCGAGCCGCACGAAACGCTCGATGGCGCGCTTGCGGTCTTCCGCCGGAATGCCGGGACCGCGATCGCCGACCCCAAGTGCGATGCGGTCGCCCTCGGCTTGTGCCGTCACGACGATCTCCGGGACGACGCTATTCGTCCGATCGCTATCGGATCCGCTGTATTTTATCGCATTGTCGAGCAGATTGGCGAGCGCCTGGCCGATCAGCTCGCGGTTGCCCTTCACCGGAGCGGGCGCTCCGGCTTCGACGCGCAGCGCCAGCCCCTTTTCATCGGCGACCGGCTCATAGAGTTCGGCGACGTCGCGCGCGACCTCGGCCGCATCAAAGGCCGTCATGTCGGCGCGCGGCTCGCCCGATTCGGCACGGGCGATCATCAAAAGCGCGTCGAAGACGTGGATGAGACTGTCCGATTCCTCGATCGTCGCTTCGATCGCCTCGCGATAGTCCTGCTCGCTCTTGGCGGAACGCAAGGCCGATTCGCACCGGTTGCGCAGGCGCGTGAGCGGCGTCCTCAGATCATGTGCGACATTGTCGGACACCTGCTTGAGGCCACGCATGAGCGCCTCGATCCGCTCCAGCATGGCGTTGAGGTTGGCCGCCAGGCGATCGAGCTCGTCGTCGCTGCCGGCGATCGGCAGGCGTCCGGTGAGATCGCCCGCCATGATGGTCTGCGCCTTGTCGCTCATTGCATCGATGCGCCGCAGCACGCGGCGGCTCACAAAGAATCCGCCGGCAAGGCCGAGCACGACCACGATCGCGACCGACCAGCGTCCGGCGGTGGCGAGGATGTGGAACATGCGTTCGCGCTCCTCAAGGTCGCGTCCGACCAACAGGCGGAACCCGCCCGAGAGCCGGGTCACGCGCACGAGCGCGGTATGCTCGGCCGCATCCGGCTCCTCGATGCGGCGGTAGGCGGTCTCAACCCATCCGATCTGATCGATGACGCCGGGCTCGAGCGAGCCGATATTCCCGGCAAGCCCGTCGCCGGCTGGCGTCGTGACGAGATAAAGGCTCGAGCCCGGATGGACCGAGCGGGTGTTGATCGAGACGACGAGGCCGCGCAGCCCCCAGCGATCGAACCGATAGGCGAGATTGGCGATCTCGGTGTCGACCGTGCGCACGATCTGCTCGTTGATCATTCGGCGGGTGTTGAGCGCGAAATAAACCAGCAGAAACGCCGCAAACAGCGCGAACACCAGGAGGTAGACGAGGGTGAGGCGAAACGCCGTCGTGCGGAGGAGCTTACCGAGCGCCGTCACGGATCATATACCCCGCCCCGCGCACCGTATGCAGGAGCGGGCGCGCGAAGCCCTTGTCGATCTTCGAGCGCAGCCGGGAAATATGGACGTCGATGACATTGGTCTGCGGATCGAAATGATAATCCCAGACATTCTCCAGCAACATGGTGCGCGTCACCACCTGTCCGGCATGCTTCATCAGATATTCGAGCAGGCGGAACTCGCGCGGCTGCAGCATGATCTCCTCCGTGCCGCGGAGCACGCGGTGCGACAGTCGGTCGAGCTCGAGGTCGCCGACCCGGTACAAAGTGTCCTCGCGCCCGCCATGGCGGCGCGCCAGAACTTCGGTGCGCGCCAGCAGTTCTGCGAAGGAGTAGGGTTTCGGGAGGTAATCGTCGCCGCCCGCCCTCAGGCCCTTGATCCGATCGTCGACCGCGCCCAACGCGGAAAGGATGAGCGCCGGCGATTCCACACCTTTGGCGCGTAGCGTGCCGATCACCGAAAGACCGTCGAGCTTGGGCAGCAGCCGGTCGACCACGAGCACGTCATAGCGCTCATGCAGCGCGAGCGCGAGCCCTTCCTCGCCGTCGGCCGCATGGTCGGCGACATGGCCGGCCTCGCGAAAGGCCTTCACGAGGTAGTCGGCGGCGTCGCGGTCGTCCTCGATGATCAGGAGACGCATCTTGCGCGAAACCTTCAGATCGGATTCGGCAGACACCCTGCCTCCCGTTTGGTCGGACTGCAAGTTGCCAAAATCGTCGCCGGCGGCCGGCGGCGATGGAACGGAAGTCGATACCGGCATGCTGCGAAATCCAGATCATCAAGACGCCGCCCGATCGAAACCGGAAGCAAGAGTCGTTAACGAGCGACCTCATGCCCCTGCGCAACGACGGCTTCCCGCCGGCTCTGCGAAAAAATGAGGGACGGGCGCAAGCCCGTCCCTCTGAGGCCGCCGGGCGAGGGCGACGGATACACCGGCAGCCTCGAACCAATTATCCGACCGGAACGGCCACGAAACGCGTTCCCGGTCCGGACTTGACCCGCATCAGCACGGTCCGCTTGTCGTCGGCCTTGGCGTCCGCGATGGCCCGGCGCACGTCGCGCGGGGACGACACCTTTTCGCCGCCGACTTCGAGGATCACGTCGCCGGTGCGGAAACGGTCGGCCGCCGTGCCCGAAGGATCGATGCCGGTGACCACGACACCCTCGTCGCCAGCGCCGGCAACGCCGTCCGCCGGTGCGAGCGTCAGACCAAGCCTTGGAACGTCGATCCCGGTGTCGCCGCGGTCAGATCCGCCGCCGCCGCGGCGCGCCAGGCGCTCCTTGGGCAATTCGCCGAGCTTCAGCGTGACGGTCTGCGTCTTGCCCTTGCGCACGATATCGAGCCTGACCTCGGTTCCCGGTGCCATGCTGCTGACCTTGCGCGCCAGCGTGCGGGCATTCTTGATCGGCTCGCCATTCACGGCCGTGATCACATCGCCCGACAAGATGCCGGCGCTGTCGGCAGGGCTGCCGTCCTGCGGCTCGGCGACCAGCGCCCCGGCCGTCGATTCGAGGCCCAGGCTGTCGGCAAGGTCGGCATTGATCTGCTGGATTTGCACGCCGATCCATCCGCGCGTCACCGTACCCCGGTCCTGGAGCTGGCTGACGACCGAGCGGACCGTCTCCGCAGGAATCGCAAAGGCGATGCCGACCGACCCGCCCGATGGCGAGAAGATCGCGGTATTGACGCCGATGACATTGCCGTCGACGTCGAAGGTCGGGCCACCGGAATTGCCCTTGTTCACCGGCGCGTCGATCTGAATGAAGTCGTCATAGGGACCGGCCCCGATGTCGCGGCCGCGTGCCGAGACGATGCCGGCCGTCACCGTACCGCCGAGGCCGAACGGATTGCCGACCGCCAGCACCCAGTCGCCGATGCGCGGAGAGCGATCGGCAAAGCGAACGAACGGGAAGTCGTCACGTCCCTCGACCTTGATCAGGGCAAGGTCGGTCCGCCGATCGTGTCCGATCACCTTTGCCGTGTAAGTCTTGCCATCTTCGGCCGTGACCTCGACCCGGTCGGCTTTGTCGACAACGTGATTGTTGGTCACGGCATAACCGTCGGCCGAGATGAAGAAGCCGGAACCCTGGCCGGTACCAAAATGGAAGCGCCGGCGATTCGGCATTTCGGGCCGGCCTTCGGGGCGGCCCTCGTTGAAGCGCTCGCCGAAGCGACGGAAGAAGAACTCGAACGGCGAGTCGGGCCCGAACCGTTCGTCCATGTTGAAGCTGGATCGCTTAATGTCCTTCTTCACACGCACGGAAATGACCGCGGGCTTTACCTTCGCCACGACATCGGCAAATCCGGCCGGCCGCTCCGCCGATTGCGCATAGGCGGGAGCCGTCAAAGCGGTGATCTGCGAACTCGACCCGCGCCAGGGCTCCACAAACAACGCGCCGGCGCCGAGCGCCCCGACGGTGGCGAGAAGGATGAGGCGGCGCGCCGTTGTGATTTTGGTGACTTTGCGCGCTTGGCTCGCGGGTACTTCGCTCTCGGTCATGCTGTGCTCCGTTCTCTTTCAAGTCTGCCGTCCGCCGCCGGCACGGGTCAAAGATGGGAGAAGGATCCTTACCGTGTTCTGTCGGCCGGATTAAACATCGGTAAGGTCTAGTGTTCCGACTCTGACGGTCCGATCCCGGACCGTCAGCCCGGAACATTAGCTAATTCGATGCTTTGTGATGCGGCACCAACACGATGAGACGGGCTCAAGCCTTGGTGCCGCATCACTAGCCGATCAATTGCCTTGGCAGGAACAGTGCCAGATCGGGGAACGCGACCAGCAGCAGGATCATAACCAGCATCGCAAACCAGAATGGCCAGATGCCGCGAAAAATCCGCGCCATGGGCACATCGGGCGCGATTGCTTTGACAATGAAGAC
>JANQIP010000033.1 GCA_028282095.1 Xanthobacteraceae bacterium
TCTCTTTGTTTTGTCGCATGATCTTGTCCGAAAAGTCTGCCAACTTTTCGGGATCGTGCTCTAGTGACGCACGGGGCGCTCGCCGGCGGTCTCGGCCCGCAGCACCGCGCTCCAGTTATAGTCGATCGGCCGATGCACGCGTTGCTCTGCCGGAAACCGCAGCACGACAACGGTGCCTTTGTTGGGGGTCGAACGGATACCCATTTTCCCGCAATGCAGCTCGACCAGCGATTTCGAGATGGCAAGGCCGAGACCTGAGCCCTGATGGCTCTTGGTGAAATGGTCCTCGACCTGCTCGAACGGCCGGCCCAGCTTGCGCAGGGCTTCGGGGGCGATGCCGATCCCGGTATCGGCGATGGCGATGGTGACAAAGCGCGGCCGGCGCCGCGCATGCACCCGCACCTCGCCGCCCTCGGGCGTGAACTTGACCGCGTTCGACAAAAGGTTCAGCGCAATCTGCTTCAATGCCCGCCGATCCGCATGCAATGCGATGCCGGACACGATACGGGCGTTGATCGTCAGCGCCTTGTTGTCGGCGCGCATGGAGACGAAGCGGATCGCTTCGCTGAGAATGCGGTCGACCTCGACCTCCTCGAAGTCGAGTCGCAGCCGCCCGGCCTCGATGCGCGACATGTCGAGAATGTCGTTGATGACCTCGAGCAGATATTGACCGCTCTCGCGGATGTCGCGGCAATATTCATCGTAGCGGTCGACCCCGAGCGGGCCGAACAGCCGCGCCTCCATGATCTCGGAAAAGCCGATGATGGCGTTGAGCGGCGTGCGCAATTCGTGGCTCATATTGGCGAGGAACTTGGATTTGGCGTGGTTGGCGTCCTCCGCCCGGGTCTTCTCTGTCGAGTATTTCTCGGCGAGCTCGGCAAGCTGGTGCGCCTGTGTCTGCAACGCCTGCTGCGAGGTGCGCAGGTCCGAGATCGTCGCCATCAGGCGGCGCTCGCTTTCGATCAGCTTCTCCTCGTGCCGCTTGATCGCCGTTACATCGGTGCCGACCGAAACATAGCCCCCGTCCTTGGTGCGCCGTTCGCTGATCTGCAGCCAGCGGTCGTCGTCGAGCTGCGCTTCGAAGGTGCGCGCGCCAAGCACCGAGGATCCTCTCTCGTTCATGATCGTGCGCACGATATGCTGCCGACCGGCGGCGAGCACCGCTTCATACGATGTTCCCGCCGCGATCGCCGCGTCCGACAGGTTGTGCAGCGCCTGGAAATTCGAATTGCACAACACCAGCCGGTTCTCGGCGTCCCAGAGCACGAAGGCCTCAGGGATCGTCTCGATCGCGTCGCGCAGGCGCAGGTCGGCGGCGACCGTGCGTTCCACCAGTGATTTCTGCTCGGTAATGTCGACGGCGATCCCGATGAGATGCGTGCCCGCCGCGTCATGGGGCTGGCCGACGACCTCGCAGCGTACCCGCAGCCAGACCCAGTCGCCGCGGGCATGGCGCATGCGGAAAGCGCGGTCGATCGACTTGGTGCCGTGGTCGGCGAGTTCCGCCGCGAGCGCATAGAGATCGGCGTCCTGCGGATGCACGAGCTTGTTGACGTCCCCGAAGGCGAGCAGATCGTTGCGCGCCGGAAGGCCGAGGATCGCGAACATCGACTGCGACCAGAATATCCGTCCGCTTGCAAGGTCCCAATCCCACAGGCCGCAGCGGCCGCGATTGAGTGCGGTGTCGACGCGCCGGCGTACGGTGTCGTGGATCAGGTCGGCCTCGCGCGCGCGCGCGGCCTGCCAATGAAAAGCAAAGCCGAGTATGAGCACGACGAAACCGGTGGTGGCCGAGAGCGTGATCGTCAGCACGGCGTCCGACCGCCACCCGGCGAGCGCAGTCGCGCGCGGTTCGATGACGGCGAGGTGACCAAGCGGGGCTTTGAGGGCGTGGACGGCCGCGAACACCGGCGTGCCGTCGGCGATCGTGATCTCGCCCGCGCCCGCACGGCCGGAAAAAGAGCCGAACATGTGATGCGGGCCGAGAATATCGACCAGCAGACGATCATTGTCCGTTCCCGTCGGGGCTGCGGCGACGACGGTGCCGTTCCTGTCGGTGACGAGGATTTCCCGATGCTCGAAGGGCACGCGGCCGGCGAACCGGGCCAAGGCCTCCTGAATGTAACGCGGCGCATCCACGCGCCGCCTTACGGCTGCACGATCGAGGCGTTCGGCGAGCTGGTCGGCCAGCAACTCAAGCTCGGTGATCACGGCCGTGGCGGCCTGTCTGCGATTTTCGTAAACCTGCACACCCGCGCCGATCGCGACGGTGACGAGAAACATGATCATCAGGATCGGAACGGCGCGTTGCAGCACCGTTTCCGCACGGATGAGACGCCGATAGGCCGGCTTGGCGATCGACTGCGCCAGGCCTTTGATGGAATCCGAACTCGCAGACGCGCTCGCCTCCTGCGCGGGCGCCATCGACAGCCTCCTGATTGTCGTTTCTTCGGATAGATGTGCCGCATCTCGTCCGACGGGCGGTATTGGACTCCAAACGCATGATTCTGTCGAGAGAGCGCAGAAATGGCTTTCGGCAAAGATGAACGCGCCCGGCAAATTTGGTTGGAATGAGCGTAGGTTAAGGCGAGCACGCGGGTCCGGTCGCGGCGCGTGGACGAATCGACCGCGAATCGATTTCCACCCCCGGAGCGAGTCCGAGGGCGAGCTTAACCGGATAACGTGTCATTGCCGTTTCCGGCGGATTGGTTCGGTGACGAACTATGCCGTGGCTTGAAGCTTCACTCCGTCCCCCGCGCTGAACGCAGGTGTTCCCGTGTTCGGCTCCGTTTCGAGTGGCCCAAGTCGGGAACACCCGACTTGGGCTGGGAGAGGGTTGGGGTTTACAGATTCCGTTCATTCCCGCGAAAGCGGGAAACCAGTATTTGGGGAGCATCCTGGGTCCCCGCTTGCGCGGGGACGAACGGATCAACACTCGCCCTCCCGGCAAGCATGCAGGCAAGCCGGCGCAGGCTGCGCAAGCTTGACTGCGCCGTTCACCGACCTCCCCCGCGTGTGGGGCAGGCAATAGGACTCCAACCCAAAACAACCGCTCGGAAAGCGCGTCAGTCGGCGCTGAGCGAACGCTCGACAATGTCTTTGAGATCGCCCGACAGGTCGGGCGCGCTTGCAACCCGGCGCAGCTCGCCTTCGGCCTTGGCGCGGCGCGCCGGCTCAAGTGCCCGCCAGCTCCGGAACGCCGTCATCAGCCGGGCCGCGACCTGCGGGTTGCGACCGTCGAGCGCGAGCACGGTATCGGCGATGAACGCATAGCCGGCGCCGTCGGCGCGGTTGAACTGGGTCTGGTTGGCCTGTGCAAACGAGCCGATCAGCGCCCGAACCCGGTTGGGATTGGCAAGCGAGAACGCGGGATGGGTGGAGAGCTCCTTGATCCGCGTCAGCGTCCCCGGTTCCGGAATCGCGGCCTGCAGCGCGAACCATTTGTCGATGACGAGCGGATCGGACTGGTAGCGGTGATAGAAGTCGGCCAGTGCGTCGCTCCGGTCCGCTGTGTCGTGAAGGCTGAGAGTTGAGAGCGCCGCCATCCGGTCGGTCATGTTATGAGCGTCGCGATATTGTCGGACCGCGCGGGCGATCGCCTCGGAATCGCCGCCGGCGGCGAGGAGATCGAGGCAGACATTGCGCAGGGCCCGCCGTCCCGTACTTGCCGCGTCCGGGCTGTAGGCAGCGTCATCGCGCAGCGCGTCATAGGCGGCGCCAAGTGCCGGCGCGAGTGCGGCGCCGATCGCGCGACGCAGCGCCTGGCGGGCGATGAAGATGGCGTCGGGATCGACATTGCGGCCGAGATCGCGGGCGATGTCGCCTTCCGAAGGCACCGAAAACACCTGTGCGACAAAGGCCGGCTCGAGGCGCGTGTCGGCAAGGGTTGCGGCGAGCGCATCGATCAGCCCGTGGTCGTCGCGCACGGCGCCGCCGCGGCGGATCGCGCCCACATTCTCCATCAGGAGCATCGATGCCAGCGTCTGCACCGACTGCCATCGGTTGAAGGAGTCGCTGTCGCGCGCGGCGAGGAAGCGCAGTTCGTCGGTGGAAAGGTCGGCATTGATCTTGACCGGCGTCGAGAAGCCGCGATTGAGCGAGAGTGCCGGCCGCTCGGCGATGCCGGTGAACACGAAGGTCTCCGCCGGACCGGCGAGCGTCAGAACCCCGCGCGCGAGCGGCGAGCCGTCGGCTTGGATGAGCGGGAGGTCGCGGCCGTCCGCGGCGACAAGCCCGATGACGAGCGGGAACAGCATCGGCGCCTTCACCGGCTGGCCGGGCGTCGGCGGAATGACCTGCGCGATCTCGAGCGAGAAGGTCTGGGCCTGCGCATCGTAGTGGGTGGTGACGGCGAGTTCCGGCGTGCCCGCCTGGCTGTACCACAGCATGAACTGGCCGAGCTCGACGCCCGCCGTCTCGGCAAAACAGGCGATGAAGTCTTCGACGGTCACCGCCCGCCCATCATGGCGCGCGAAAAACAGGTCCATGCCGGCACGGAACGCCTCCGGACCTATCAGGGTCCTGAGCATCCGCACCACTTCGGCGCCCTTCTCGTAGACGGTCGCCGTGTAGAAATTGTTGATCTCGCGATAGACATCCGGGCGCACCGGATGGGCGAGGGGGCCGGCATCCTCGGCGAATTGCTGGCCGCGCAGCACCCGCACATCCGTGATGCGCTTGACCGGGCGCGAGCGCATGTCGGAGGTGAATTCCTGGTCGCGGAAAACGGTCAGGCCTTCCTTGAGACAAAGCTGGAACCAGTCGCGGCAGGTGATGCGGTTGCCGGTCCAGTTGTGGAAATACTCATGCGCGATGATTGCCTCGATCGCGGCAAAATCGGCGTCGGTCGCGGTCTCGGGCGAGGCAAGGATATACTTGTCGTTAAAGATATTGAGGCCCTTGTTCTCCATCGCGCCCATATTGAAGTCGGATACGGCGACGACCATGAAAATGTCGAGGTCATATTCGCGGCCGAATGCCTCCTCGTCCCAGCGCATGGAACGCTTGAGCGCGTCCATCGCATAGGCCGCGCGCGGCTCCTTGCCGGGCTCGACATAGATCCTGAGCGCGACCGTGCGGCCCGACCGGGTGGTGAAGCTGTCTTCGTACAGGCCGAGCCGGCCGCCGACGAGGGCGAAGAGATAGCAGGGCTTGGGATGCGGATCATGCCACAAGGCGTAATGGCGCGACGTGCCGGCGATCTCGCCGGCTTCAACGAGATTGCCGTTGGCGAGCAGCACCGGCGCCTCCGCTTGGTCGGCTTCGATGCGGGTGGTGAAGACCGCCATGACGTCGGGACGGTCGGGGAAATAGGTGATGCGGCGGAAGCCTTCGGCCTCGCATTGGGTGCAATAAGTTCCGCCCGATCGATAAAGGCCCATCAGCTTGGTGTTGGCGGCCGGGTCGAGCACGGTTTCGACCTCGAGCACGAAGCGCCGATGCGGCGGCTGCGGAATGGTGAGGCTGTCGGCCGTGGCGATATACGACTCCGGCGCTGCATCCTCGCCGTCGATCCTGACCGCGGCCGGCTCGATCTCATCGCCGTCGAGGACCACGGGTGCGGGACTACCGGCCTGCCCGTTCGGCCGCAGGGCGAGCCGCGCACGAACGCGGGTTTGGTTCGCACCAAGCGTGATGTCGAGATCGATGGTCTCGACCAGCCAATCCGGCGGACGATAATCGGCAAGGCGGACCGGGCGGCCTTGTTCAGTGCGCATGCTGGCCTCGATGAGGAATGCGGGACGGCGGACGGACGCGGTTCACAACAGCAAAGGCCGCCGGCGGAGCAGCGGCAAGTCGGTTATTCGCCACAGGATTGGCTCAGGTTCATCTAAACTGACCATGCCGCGATTGCAAAGGCGCACCGCCGGCGCCGGGCATCGCAGAAGGAAAGACCATGGAACACATGCGCGCGATGCAATTGGACCGGCCCGGCACGCCGCTCGTGATGCGCGAGCGCGAGCGGCCAGAGCCGGGTCCGGGCGAGGTGCTGGTCAAGGTTTCCGCCTGCGGCGTCTGCCGCACCGATCTGCATGTCGTCGATGGCGAACTGCCGCATCCCAAGCATCCGATCGTGCCCGGCCATGAAATCGTCGGCCGGGTTGCAGCGGTCGGCGCGGGCGTCAAAGGATTCGCCTTGGGCGAGCGCGTCGGCGTGCCCTGGCTCGGCTGGACCTGCGGAGTCTGTCCTTATTGCCGCGCGGGCCGCGAGAACCTGTGCGACCGGCCGCTGTTCACCGGCTATACGCGTGACGGCGGCTATGCCACTCATGCGATCGCCGATGAACGTTATTGCTTCCCGCTGCCGGAGGGGATCGGCGATGCCGAGGCGGCACCGCTCCTGTGCGCCGGACTGATCGGCTGGCGCTGCTATCGCTTTGCCGGCGAGGGGACCGCGCTCGGCCTCTACGGGTTCGGCGCGGCCGCGCATATTCTTGCCCAGGTTGCGGCATCGCAGGGGCGGCAGGTCTATGCCTTCACGCGGCAAGGCGATACCGCCTCGCAGGACTTCGCGCGCCGCCTCGGGGTGCGCTGGGCGGGCAGTGCCGAGGAACTGCCGCCCGAGCCGCTCGACGCCGCCATCATCTTTGCCCCGGTCGGCGCGCTCGTGCCGGCCGCGCTGCGCGCGGTGAAAAAGGGCGGCCGGGTCGTATGCGGCGGCATCCATATGTCGGACATACCAAGCTTTCCCTACGCGATCCTGTGGGAGGAGCGGGAGATCGTCTCGGTTGCCAACCTCACCCGCACCGATGCGAACGAGTTCCTCGCCCTCGCGCCGAAGGTCGGGTTGCACATCACGGTCAAGCTCTACCCGCTTGCCGAGGCGAATGCGGCCTTGGACGACCTGCGCGCCGGGCGCCTGCAGGGCGCCGCCGTGCTTGAGCCGGGCGCGGCTTGATCGAAGGGATCAGGCAAGGTCTTGGTACTTACTGGATGATGTGGGGAACGGATTGCAGGAGTTGCGCCCTTTGCCCGATATCGCTAGAGCATGATCCCGAAAAGTTGCAGACTTTTCGGAAAAGATCATGCGACAAAACAAAGAGAAGTAGAGCGCGATCAAACTCAATCTAACGGGATCGCGCTCTAAATGCCGCAAACGAATTGGCGGCTTAAAGGCATCCTATGCGCGCGGAAACGGAAGCAATCATCGAGGACATCAAGCAGTCGGTCGGGCTGCTGAGGAGGCATCTTTGATGTCGACAAGGCCCGTGCCCGGCTCGCCGAGCTGAACAAGCTCGCCGAAGACGTCACGTTCTGGGACGAGCCCCAGCGCGCCCAGCGGGTGATGCAGGAGCGCACCGCGCTTGAAGACAGTCTCGGCGCGATCGGCCGTATCGAGCAGGAGCTGGAAGACCAGGTCACCCTCGCCGAGCTCGGGGAGGCGGAGAACGACGAAGGCGCGATCGTCGAGGCCGAGACCGCGCTGCAAAAGCTCAAGGGCGAGGTCGAGCGCCGCCAGCTTGAAGCGCTGCTCGCGGGCGAAGCGGATGCAAACGACACCTATCTCGAAGTCCATGCCGGGGCCGGCGGCACCGAGAGCCAGGACTGGGCCAACATGCTGCTGCGCATGTACACCCGTTGGGCGGAGGACCACGGCTACAAAGTCGACTGGCTGGAGGAGACGGAAGGGGAGGAGGCCGGCATCAAGTCGGCGACCATCCAGGTCAAGGGCCGCAACGCCTATGGCTGGCTGAAGACCGAGAACGGCGTGCACCGCCTGGTGCGCATTTCGCCATTCGATTCCAATGCGCGCCGCCACACCTCGTTTGCGAGCGTGAACGTCTATCCCGTGGTCGATGATCGCATCGTCGTCGACGTCAAGGAATCCGACGTGCGCACCGACACCATGCGTTCGGGCGGCGCCGGCGGCCAGCATGTCAACAAGACCGAGTCGGCGATCCGCCTCACCCACATCCCGACCAATATCGCGGTGGTGTGCCAGAACGACCGTTCACAGCACCGCAACCGCGCCCAGGCCTGGCAGATGCTGCGAGCGCGGCTCTATGAGCGCGAACTGAAAATGCGCGAAGAGAAGGCCGCTGCCGAAAACGCCGCGAAGACTGAAATCGGCTGGGGTCACCAGATCCGCTCCTATGTGCTGCAGCCCTATCAGATGGTGAAGGACCTGCGGACCGGCGTTTCCACCTCCAATACCGGCGCGGTGCTCGATGGCGACCTCGATCAGTTCATGGAAGCGACGCTGGCGCAGCGGGCGTTCGGCGGCGGCCCGGCGCAAGTAGATGACGTGGACTGACCGCCCAGCCGTGCGTGTGATGGTGCTTGCCGCGCCTGAATAGAGTCCGGATGCTCAGCCGATATCGAGCGGTTCGGTGCCTTTCGGCTTGCCGGCGGCGTCGAGCGTGATCTTCTCGACGCGCGCTTCCGCTTGCCGCAATAGATCTTCGCAGCGGCGCTTGAGCGCCTCGCCGCGCTCATAGATCGCCACCGATTCCTCCAGCGGCACTCTGCCGTCCTCAAGGCGCTTGACGATCGATTCAAGCTCCTCGAGCGCCTTCTCGAAGCTGAGCGCAGCGATGTCGTCTGTCTTGTTCTCGGTCATTCTTCCGTCCGATTGCGCGGAAAGCGCCATCAGCCAATATTGGAGCGCGATTGCTTCAGGTTGAACCAATCGCGCGCTCTTTGTCCCTATTGTCTTGTAATCTTACCCGAAAAGTCTGCAACTTTTCGCGATCATGCTGTGATGTTGCGTCACCAAAGCATGAGCCCGTCTCATCGTGTTGGTGCCGCACTGCTGAGCGGCGGATTACCTAATGTTCCGGGCTGACGCTCCGGGATCGGACCATCGGAGTTCGGACACGACTTCGCGCGGCTCGGCATGGCCGATGACCCGCCTGATGACGGAATAGCGCCGGCGCAGACCGCGCTCCAGTTCATCGACCTCCCGGTGCACCTCGATGACGCTGCGTTGCGGATCGACGATGCAGTGGAAGATCACGACATCTCCCTCCGGCGTTCCCCGCACGCGCACCTCATGCACGTCGCGGAGAATGGGATGCTCGACCGCGAGCTCATCGAGTGCGTTGCGCAATTCGGCGACCCGGGCGGCCGGCGCGTCGTCGCCGGCGAGACTGCGCACCTGCAACGGTTCGATATGCGTCTCCACCTCGACGTCGGGCCCGAGCTCGGCGGCGACCGCGTTCTCCAGTCCGGTCGCGACCTCGTGGGCGGCGGCGATCGACAGCGAGCCGTCGACCTCGACATCGAGCGCGACCGCGAGCTTGCCGCCGATCGCGTGCACCATCAGGTGATGCACCGCGATCCCGCGGTTGCGCGCGATCACCATGATGCGGTCCTGCACCGTCTCGCTGTCGAGGGCGACGGGCGTGGTGGTGATGGTCATGTCGGCTTCGCCGAGGGCGGCAGTGACCGCTGTCCTGAGCGATTCTTTGAGCACGGCGAGACGATCGATCGGCATTGTGCGCGGCACCGCGATCTCCGCGTCAACGAAAGTGTTCAGCCCGACCCGGCGCAAGCGCAGTCGTTCCACCCGTACGACCCCGGGCACCACACGGATAATGCCGCCGACCTGCTCGGCCATGCCGATCGGCGCGGTATCGATCAGCGTCTCGATGGCGCGGCGGGCAAGCCGCACGCCAAGCCAGGCAACGATCGCAGCAACCACCAGCGCTGCCGCGGGATCGCCCCACGCATAGCCGAAGGCGGCGAGCGTGAGCCCGGCGATCACCGCGACCGACCCGAAAATATCGGAGGTGAAATTCAGCGCGTCGGCTTCGAGCGCCTGGCTCCCGGTCTCGCGCGCGGTCTTGCGCAGCACATAGGCGCGCCAGGCGTTCACCATGATCTCGATACCGAGCACAATGAACGGCACGAAAGAGAAGGTCGGCAATGCGCCGCCGCCCATGAGCTGCCGCACCGCTTCGACCGTGACGCCACCAGCCAACAGGAACAGCAGCGCGGTCGCACCGAGCGCAGCGACGCTCTCCACCTTGCCGTGACCATAGGGGTGCTCGGCGTCCGGCGGTCGGTCGGCGATCCGGACCGCGATCCAGGTGACGATTGTTGCGCCGAGATCGATCAGGCTGTGGAGCGCGTCCGTGATCAGCGCCAGGCTGCCGATCATGATGCCGATCACGAATTTCGCGGCTGCGAGCAAGCTGCTCGCAAGGGCGGAGATCGCGGCGGCCTTTTCCTTCTTGCTCAGCATGGATCGGCTCGCTTTTTTTCGACGGAACTGCGACCCAAATTCAATCATAGGGTTGCGAGACTGTTGCGCCGCGAGAGATGAGGTTACGTGGGAGACTTCTTTCCGGTAGAACCGGAACTAACGCAACTGTTCTTGAGTGATCATTTTCTCTGCGGCGAACCAGTTACCACTTCGGTAGAAATCATCTCGAAGGCGAAGGCAGCACAATTTTTGGTCCGATGAACCGCAATCGCAATTGAACAGTTTCGACGAGGATCGGGATCGCGCGCGGACGCCACAAAAAGCCTCGGCCAGATGTCTTTCCACCTTGGGTCGCGGCGTGATCTCGCAGGATCCCCTTGTTCCGATGAACAGGATTTGTTAGTGTACAAATAAATTCAATCGTCCGTCCGGTCGCGCCGGAAACCCGACGGAGCAAGCGCATGATCCCGAAAAGTTGGCAGACTTTTCGGACAAGATCATGCGACAAAACAATGAGCGTGATCCCGAAAAGTTGGCAGACTTTTCGGACAAGATCATGCGACAAAACAATGAGCGTGATCCCGAAAAGTTGGCAGACTTTTCGGACAAGGTCATGCGACAAAACAAAGCGCATGATCCCGAAAAGTTGGCAGACTTCTCGGACAAGATCATGCGACAAAACAATGAGCGTGATCCCGAAAGGTCAGCAGACTTCTCGGACAAGATCATGCGACAAAGCACATAGAAAGGGAGGGCGATTGGTTCGACCCGAAGCAATCGCGCTTTGATGCCGGCCTTGCCGGCGAGCCCGGAAAGTCGACTGACATGTTCCTCCAGCCGAGGACTTTGCAGGAGGCGGTCGAGCTGTTCGCGACCCATGGCGGGATGCTGGTCGCGGGCGGTACCGACGTGTTTCCGGCACTGGTGGAGCGCCCGCCGCCGGCCACGGTCATCGACCTTTCCCGCGTCGCCGACCTCAAGGGCATCCGCTTTGCCGCGGATCATACGCGAATCGCCGGCGGCACCACCTGGTCGGAGATCATCGCGGCCGACCTGCCGCCAGCTTTTGACGGGCTGAAGGCGGCGGCGCGCGAAGTCGGCTCGGTGCAGATCCAGAACCGCGGCACGCTTGCCGGCAATCTATGCAATGCCTCGCCGGCCGCCGACGGCGTGCCGCCGCTGCTTGCGCTCGATGCTGCGGTGGAGCTCGCAAGCCCCTCCGCTACGCGCCGCTTGCGGCTTGCCGAGTTCATTCTCGGTAATCGGCGCACGGCGCTGCAGCCGGGCGAGATTCTCTCGGCCGTGCTGATCCCGCGCGAATGGGATCAGGCCCGCTCGGCTTTCTTGAAGCTCGCCGGCCGGCGCTACCTCGTTATCTCCATCGTCATGGTGGCGGCGACGGTCGCCTACGGCGCCGACGGGGCGGTGTGTGCGGCACGGATCGCGGTCGGCTCTGCGTCCGAGGTCGCGTGCCGACTGCCGGCACTCGAACAAAGGCTGGTCGGCGCTTCGTCGGCGATCCGGCTGTCATCTTTGGTCGCGCCGGATGATCTTGCGGTCCTCTCGCCGATCGACGATGTTCGCGCGAGTGCGGTCTATCGGCGAACGGCCGTGCTTGAGCTTGTCGGGCGTGCGGTCGACCTCGCGGCGGGAGCCGTCATCGATGCTTGACGTGCAGAAGGGTACGAGCTTTGAGCTCAACGGAAAGCCTGTGCGCGTCGTCGCGCCGCCGTTCCAGCGCCTGTCCGAGGTGCTGCGTGACGAGCTCGGGCTGCAAGGCACGAAAGTCGGCTGCGATGCCGGCGATTGCGGCGCCTGCACGGTCCTTATCGACGGCATGGCGGTCTGTTCCTGCCTGACTGCGCTCGGCCAGGTCGAAGGCCAGTCGGTTGTCACGGTCGAAGGGATGGAGGTCGCGACCAAGAGCGGCCGGCGACTGAAAGAGTCATTCCTTGCGCATGGCGCCGCCCAATGCGGCATCTGTACGCCGGGCATGCTGGTCGCCTCGGCGGCGCTGCTCGACACGACGCCTGATGCCGATGAGGCCGCGGTGATGGACGCGATCGGCGGCGTGCTCTGCCGCTGCACCGGCTACCGCAAGATCATCGCCGCCATCCTTGCTGTCGCCGAAGCCCCACCCGCGATGTTGCAGCCGATGGCAGGCGCGGCGGTGGGCGCCCGCGTTCCCCGGCTCGACGGTGCGCGCAAGGTCGACGGCAGCGATGTTTTCGGCGCCGATGAGCACCCGGCGGACGCGCTGGTCGCACGAGCGATCCGCTCCCCTCATCACCGCGCCGGTTTTCAATTCGGCGACATCGGGTCCTGGGTTGCGGCGCAGCCCGGTGTCACCCGTGTCTTCACTGCGGCGGACGTGCCGGGGCGGAACGCGTTCGGCGTCATTCCGCCCTTCGCCGACCAGCCGGTGTTCGCGGTCGCGCAGGCGCGGTTCAAGGGCGAGGCCGTTGCACTCGTCGTCGGCGACGCCGAAGCGATGGCCGGGCTCGACCTCGACGACTTTCCCGTCATCTGGGACGAACGGCCGCCGCTCGACACGATCGATGCATCGCTCGCGAGCGATGCCGAGCTGGTGCATGAAGGACGCGCCGGTAACGTGCTCACGCGCGGCCGGGTCCAGCGCGGCGATATCGAGGCGGCGCTGGCGGCAGCCGACTTCATTGTCGAAGGCGAGTTCGAAACCGGTTTTGTCGCCCATGTCCCGATCGAACCGGAAGCGGGCTTCGCTTTGCGCACGGGCGAGCGCATCACGGTCGCCGCCTGCACGCAGGCGCCTCATATGGACCGCGACGATGTCGCGGGCATTCTCGGCATCGCACCGGAAGCGGTGCGCATCTTGCCGACTGCGGTCGGCGGCGGGTTCGGCGCCAAGCTCGACCTCTCGATCCAACCTTTCATCGCGATTGCCGCCTGGCATCTCCGCCGCCCGGTGCGCATGGTCTATTCGCGGCCGGAATCGATGCGCTCCACGACCAAGCGCCATCCGGCTTTGATCCGTGCGCGCGCCGGGGCGAACCGCGACGGCAAGCTTGTCGGCCTCGACTTTTCCGGCGACTTCAATTCCGGCGCCTATGCGTCATGGGGGCCGACCGTCGCCAATCGCGTCCCCATCCACGCCTCGGGTCCGTATTACCTGCCGCACTACCGCGCGCAAACGCGCGCCCTTCATACCCATCTCGTCCCGGCGGGCGCGTTCCGCGGATTCGGCGTGCCGCAGTCGACGATTGCCGTCGAGCAGCTCTATGACGAACTCGCCGACAAGGTCGGACTAGACCGGCTCGAGTTCCGCATTGCGAATGCGCTACGTTCCGACCAGCCGACCGTAACCGGCCAGGTGCTGGGCGAGGGCGTCGGCATCCACGCCTGCTTTGAGGCGCTGCGCGCGCACTGGCGCCGCGCCCGCGCCGATGCGGCGGCGTTCAACGCGGGCGGCTCGGACGCGCATCGTCGCGGCGTCGGCCTTGCGGGGATGTGGTATGGCTGCGGCAACACCTCGCTCCCCAATCCCTCCACCATTCGGGTCGGCGTGAAACGCGACGGCCGCCTCGTGCTGCATCAGGGCGCGGTCGATATCGGCCAGGGCTCGAACACGGTGGTCACGCAGATCATTGCCGATGCGCTGGGGGCGCCGCTTGCCGCCTTCGATCTCGTCGGGGCCGACACCGACCTCACCCCGGACTGCGGCAAGACGTCGGCCTCGCGCCAGACCTTCGTGACCGGAAAGGCGGCGCAGCTCGCGGGCGAGCGCCTGCGTGCGGATATTTTGCGGCTTGCCAATGCCGGGAGAGGTGCGAGGATCGACTTTGCGCCCGGACGCCTGACCGTGACCGAGGGCGAAGCGGTGCGCACGATCGACCTTGCAACACGGCCGGTCGATGCGCACGATTATGTGTTCTGCACCGAGGCGACCTTCGATCCGCCGACTTCGCCGCTCGATGCGGACGGTCAGGGCGACCCTTACGCGATCTACGGCTTCGGCGCGCATATGGCGGAGGTCGAAGTCGATCTCGCGCTCGGCACGGTGAAGGTGCTGAAGATCACCGCGGCGCATGATGTCGGCCGCGCGATCAATCCGACGCTGATCGAGGGCCAGATCGAAGGCGGCGCGGCGCAAGGGCTCGGGCTCGCTTTGATGGAGGAATATGTTCCCGGCCGCACCGAGAATCTGCACGACTATCTGATCCCCACGGTCGGCGATATGCCGCCGGTCGAGTCGATCCTGATCGAGGATGCCTCGCCCGCCGGTCCATTCGGCGCCAAGGGCATCGGCGAGCAGGCCTTGATTCCGACGGCGCCGGCGATCCTCAACGCAATCTTCGACGCCACCGGTGTGCGCATCCGCCGAGTCCCGGCAACGCCCGACCGCGTGCGCGCGGCGCTGCAGGACTCCCTCTATCGGGCCGAGTCTTATCCTTCTCACGAGCGGCGAGCGGAACGGTCGTCATGAAGCTAAGCGACCCTGAAAGATCACGAGACTGACGCGCATGCTGGAAGCCGCCCCCACCCCTAGCGCCGGTGACAAGATCCGCTGCGATGCCTGCCCGGTGCTGTGCTACATCAGGGACGGCCAGACCGGGGCGTGCGACCGCTACGCCAATGACGGCGGCAAGCTCACGCGGGTTGATCCCCATGTCCTGCTGAACCGCACGCTGAGCCAGGGCGGCACGGTCGTGCCGTTCGCAGCCGGCAAGGAATGGGACGGCAAGATCCTCCACGGTCCCGAGATGTTCGTCACCGCGATCGGCGCCGGCACCACCTATCCCGACTACAAGCCCGCGCCGTTCATCGTCTCGGCCGAGGTCGACGGCGTCGACATGGTCACCGTCGTGACCGAGGGCATTTTCAGCTATTGCGGCGCCAAGGTGAAGATCGATACCGACCGCCATCTCGGCCGCGAATGCGCGACCGTGCGCCGTAAGGGCGAAGCGGTCGGGCATGTGACCACAGCGGAATATGGCTCACAGGTGCTTGCGGTCGGCGGCGTGTCGCATCTGACCGGCGGCTCCAAGCACGAAGGGCGCGTGACCTGCGAGACAATGCTCCATCTGTGCAATGGCGAGCCGGTCGAGCTCGCGATCGACGACGGGGCCACCGTCGTCGTACAGGCGGGTCAGGCGCCGATCGTCAATGGCGGCCGGGAAGAACGCATGCGGGTCGGGTGCGGGTCGGCCACAATCGGCATTTTCGCCAGGCAATGGTTCGGCAAGATCGACGATGTCGTCGTCGTCGACGATCACATCACCGGGGTCCTGTCGGAACATCAGGCCGGCAAGTTCCTCGGCGTGAAGGAAACCGGCATCAAGATCAAAGGCCGGCGTTCGACGCCCGGCCGCTACTTCAAGGTGGCCGAACCCGGCACCGGCTGGGGCGGCACGAATGTCTCCGACCCGCTGTCGATCATCGGTCCGTTTGACAAGGCGCGGGCCTGGCCCGGCCTGCGCCTCTTGATGGTGAGCACGACGGGCGAACATTTCGGCTATTTCGAGCTCGACGAGGCGCTGCAGCCGGTCGAGCGCGAACTGCCGGCGACGCTCAGCGAGTCGGTTGCCCGCATCAAGGAGAACTGCGAGCCTTCGCTGTCCTCGGTGCTGTTCATGGCGGGGGCGGGCGGCTCGCTGCGCGCGGGCGTCACCGAGAATCCCGTAAGGCTCACGCGTTCGGTCAAGGACTCGTTTACATGCGTGACCAGCGGCGGCGCGCCGGTCTATGTCTGGCCGGGCGGCGGAATCACCTTCATGGTCGATGTCACCCGCATGCCGGAGGCGTCCTTCGGCTATGTGCCGACCCCGGCGATTGTCGCGCCGATCGAGTTCACCCTCAGGCTCTCCGACTATGCCGCCCTCGGCGGCCACATGAATGAAGTCCGGCCGGCCGCCCGGTTGATCGACGACGAACACCGGGAAATCGCGCCCCGGTCGAACAATCCCTGGCCGTTCATGATGCCAGGGTGGAGAGCGCGGCGATGAGGCGGCCCTCTGTCACGCTCCTTGCCGACGGCCACCGGCTCCATCTCCATGATGGCCCGATCGACCTTGTAATTGCCGCCTACGGCACCGATGACGCGATACGCGCCGCCTATGATGCGGCCGTGCGGCGCTTCACCGGGCTGCTGGACGAATTGGTGGAAGAGCTCCCACTCCTGCGCACGCGGGCGCGGGAAGGGGGCCCGTCGCTCTCGGGCGCCGTTGCGCGGCGGATGCAGGCCGCGGTCGTGCCGTTTGCCGACGCGTGCTTTATCTCCCCGATGGCCGCGGTCGCGGGCGCGGTCGCCGACGAAGTGCTCGGAGCGATGCATGGCGCCGCCCCGCTCGCACGCGCCTATGTCAACAATGGCGGCGACATTGCGCTTCACTTGCAGCGCGGCGAATCCTTCGATCTCGGCCTGGTCGATCGCCCCGACCAACCGAGCCTGTTCGCGCGCGCGCGGATCGCGGCGCACGATCCTTCGCGCGGAATCGCCACCAGCGGGTGGCGCGGGCGCAGCTTCTCGCTCGGCATTGCCGACGCCGTGACCGTGCTCGCGGCGAGCGCGGTGCAAGCCGACGCGGCGGCGACAATCATCGCCAATGCGGTCGACCTGCCGGACCATCCGGCGATTGCGCGCGCCCCGGCCTCCTCGATCAAGCCCGACAACGATCTCGGCGATATTCCGGTCACCCGCGGCGTCGGCCCGCTGACGCCGCGGGAGGTCGCTCGCGCGATCGAGCACGGGCTTGCATTCAGCCGCACCTTGCGCGAGCGCGGCCTGATCCATGCTGCGGCCATTCATCTCAAAGGCGAGACGCGCGTGCTCGTCGCCGACGCGGTCGACGCGCGACCGGCGGGCCCGCGCGCAATCGGCACCGAATTTGCTTTGGTTGATGGGGCTGCGGAGGCACGACAATGAAGGCGAGAATCCGCAAGATCATGACCGTTGTGGATGAAACTTTGACCGAGATGGGCCGCCCGATCGATCCACCGGTGCGGCGCGCCGCGGCGGTGGCGGTGATCGAGAACCCCTTTGCCGGCCGGTATGTCGAGGACCTCGCCGAGCTGATGGATGTCGGCGAGGAAATGGGTAAACTTCTCACTGAACGGGCGGTCGCGGCACTCGGCATCGAGGGGCCGAGGGCCGAGGGTTATGGCAAAGCCGCGCTCGTCGGCGAGAACGGCGAGTTGGAGCACGCGGCCGCGATCCTGCATCCCAAGCTCGGTGCGCCGGTGCGCAAGGTCCTTGGCAAGGGCGCCGCACTCATTCCCTCTTCGAAGAAGCGCGGCGGGCCGGGTGCGGTGCTCGACATCCCTCTCGGTCACAAGGACGCGGCTTTCGTACGCAGCCATTTCGACGGCATGGAGGTGCGGGTGAATGACGCCCCGCGTGCCGACGAAATCATGGTCGCGCTGGCGGTCACGGCCGGCGGCCGGCCGCTGCCGCGCGTCGGCGGGCTCACCGTCGGCGACATCAAGGGTGAAGACGGACTGCGTTGAGGAGCGTTCTCGAAGGGAGACAACGTCATGAGAGTAATGCTTGGTATTGCTGCGGCGCTCGTCGCAGGGTTCGCAGTGTCAAACGGTCCGGCATGGGCCGCCGATGAAATCAAGATCGGCGAGATCAACTCCTATTCCCGCCTGCCGGCGTTCACGCATCCCTATCGCAAGGGCTGGCAGCTCGCGCTCGAGGAGATCAACGCCAAGGGCGGCGTCGACGGCAAGAAGCTGGTCGTGATCTCGAAGGATGACGCCGGCAAGCCGGCAGAAGCCGTCACCGCGGCGAACGAGCTTGTCGAGAGCGACGGCGTTGTCATGCTGATGGGGACATTCTTCTCCCATATCGGACTTGCGGTCTCCGACTACGCCAAACAGAAAAAGATCTTCTTCCTTGCCGCCGAGCCGCTGACCGACGCGCTCGTCTGGGCAGAGGGCCATCGCTACACGTTCCGCCTGCGGCCTTCCAACACGATGCAGGCCTCGATGCTTGCGGAGGAAGCCGCGAAGCTCCCGGCCAAGCGCTGGGCGGCCGTCGCGCCCAATTATGAATACGGTCAGTCGGCCGTCGCCGCGTTCAAACAGGCGATCGCGAAAAAGCGCCCCGACATCGAATGGGTGAGCGAGCAATGGCCGCCTTTGGGCAAGATCGACGCCGGCGCCATCGTGCAGGCGCTCGCCGCCGCCAAGCCCGAAGCGATCCTCAACGTAACGTTCGGGCCGGACCTCGTGAAATTCGTACGCGAGGGGACGACGCGCGGCCTCTTCAAGGATCGCTCCGTGGTGAGCTTCCTGACCGGCGAACCGGAATACCTCGACCCGCTAAAGGGCGAGGCACCGGTCGGCTGGATCGTCACCGGCTATCCCTGGTACGCCATCGAGACGGCGGATCACGATGCGTTCCTGAAAGCCTATCAGGCCAAATTCAACGACTATCCCCGTCTCGGCTCGGTCGTCGGTTATGTGACCATGCACGCCGCTGCCGCCATTCTCGAAAAGGCAAAGTCGACCGACACCGATAAGCTGATCGCGGCCGCGAGGGGCCTCAAGCTCGACACGCCGTTCGGACCCATCGTTTTCCGCGAGGTCGATCATCAGTCGACGCTCGGCGCCTATGTCGGCAAGGTCGCGGTGAAGGACGGCAAGGGCATCATGGTTGACATCAAATATCGCGACGGCGCCGACTATCTGCCGAGCGACGAAGAGGTCAAGAAGCTCCGCCCGCAGGAGTGAATGCGCTGCGCGAATGTCTCTCTGACGGTTCGATCCCGGACCGTCAGAGGGGGAGCACGAGAGCGCGATGTCTTCTCCTTGAATCAATCGCGCTCTGCTTCTGCTTAGTTTTGTCGCGTGATCTTGTTCGAAAAGTCCGCCGATCTTTCGCAATCATGCTCTAGAGGACGGGGCCCGTGGAGTTTTTTGTCGTCCAGTTCCTGACGGGCCTTGCAAGCGCCTCCTCGCTGTTCCTCGCCGCCTCCGGCCTTTCCATCATTTTCGGCGTCACGCGAATCCTGAACTTCGCCCACGGCGCCTTCTATATGCTCGGCGCCTATCTCGCCGTCACCTTGACCGGACAGTGGAGCGGGCCGCTCGGCTTCTGGGGCGCAATCCTCGTTGCGGCGCTCGCGGTCGCCGTGTTCGGCGTGATCACCGAAATACTTCTCTTGCGCCGGATTTACCACGTCCCCGAGCTGTTCCAGCTTCTTGGCACATTCGGCCTGACGTTGATCCTGCAGGATGTCGTCGTCCTGATCTGGGGGCCGGAGGACTTGATCGGTCCGCGCGCGCCCGGGCTGGAAGGCGCAGTGGAAATCCTCGGACAGTCGGTGCCGACCTATGACCTGTTCCTGATCGTGTGCGGCCCGGTTGTGCTGGCCGCGCTGTGGCTCTTGTTCCACCGCACCCGCTGGGGCGTTCTTGTTCGCGCTGCGACCCAGGACCGCGACATGGTCGCGGCCCTCGGCGTCAACCAGAAATGGCTGTTCACCAGTGTCTTTGCGCTCGGCGTCTTCCTCGCCGGGCTCGGCGGTGCGCTGCAATTGCCCCGCGATTCGGCAAACCACATGATGGACCTCAGCATCATTGTCGAGGTCTTCGTCGTCGTGGTGATCGGCGGGCTCGGCAGTGTGCCCGGCGCCTTTCTCGCCGCGGTGATCGTCTCCGAGCTCAACGCGTTCGGCATCCTGGTGCTGCCGAAGATTTCGATCGTGATTGTGTTTCTGGTCATGGCGGCGGTGCTGGTGGTGCGGCCTTGGGGACTGCTTGGCCGTCAGGAGGGCGCGCCCCGGCAGGCACCGGGAGCGACCATCCATCCCTGGCGACCATTGCGGCCGCCACAGCAGATCGCAGTCGCGGGCATGCTCGTGCTTGCCGCGTGTCTTCCTTTCTTCGCCGGCAATTACGCACTCAACGTCGCGACCGAGATTCTCATCTTCGTGCTGTTCGCGCAGAGCCTGCAGCTCATGATGACGGTGGGCGGACTGGTTTCGTTCGGCCATGCGGCGTATTTCGGCCTCGGTGCCTATGGCGTCGCCCTCGCCGCACGGTCATTGGATCTGCCGATGATGCCTGCCGTGTTCGCCGGTCCGCTCCTTGCGCTGTTGGGAGCCTTCGTCTTCGGCTGGTTCACGGTGCGGCTTGTCGGCGTTTATTTTGCCATGCTCACGCTCGCCTTTGCACAGATCGTCTGGTCGATTGCGTTCCAATGGGTGGAGGTTACCGGCGGCGACAACGGAATTCTCGGCGTCTGGCCAGCCTCGGCGGTCGGCGGCGCAACGCGGTTCTATTGGCTGACATTCGTGGTCGCCGTCGCCGGCGTGATCTGTCTGCGGATACTGACCTTCTCCCCGTTTGGATATGCGCTGCGGGCGGTCCGCGATTCCCAATTGCGCGCCGAGGCGATCGGCATTGATCGCCTCCGGGTGCAATGGACTGCGTTCATGATCGCCGGGACCTTCGCCGGCACGGCCGGTGCCCTGTTCGCCTATCTCAAGGGCAGCGTGTTTCCCGACTACCTCGCCATTCCCTATTCGGTCGACGCATTGGTGATGGTGCTTCTCGGCGGCATCGAGACCGTGTCGGGCGCTGTGGTGGGGGCGGTCGTCTATAAGGCGCTCGCCATTTGGCTGGTGAGCCAGACCGAGTTCTCCAAGCTGATCCTTGGCGCGGTGATCGTCGGCCTCGTCGTGCTCGCGCCCGAAGGGATCGTCGGCTACCTCTCCAAACTCGCGCGACGGATCAAGTGGCCGCTCGCGTCAAAGCGTGATCCCGAAAGGCCGGCAGGATCTTCGGAAAAGATCATGCGGCCAGACAAAGAGAAAGAAAGTGCGGTTGGATTCGCACTGAAACCATCGCCGGCTGGCGCCGGTTCCGGTGGTGTTGAGGCCGGTTCACAAGAGAACTCGCCACCACGGATGACGAAGGCCGAGCCATGACAGCGCTGCTCGAAGTCGAAAGCATCGCCAAATCCTATGGCGGCGTTGCCGCTGTGCGCGGCGTCAGCTTCACGGTCGATGCCGGGGAGATCGTCGCGCTGATCGGCCCGAATGGCGCGGGAAAGAGCACCTGTTTCAACATGATCATGGGTCAGGTCTCGACCGATGACGGCACCATCCGCATTCTCGGGCACACGACCAACGGCATGCCGCCGCGCGCCGTGTGGCGGCTCGGCGTCGGCCGCACCTTCCAGATCACCGCCACCTTTCCTTCGATGACGGTTGCCGAGAATGTTCAGGTCGCGCTCCTGTCGCATCAAGGGCTGCTTTCGACCTTCTACCGCTATGCCGGTTCGATTGCGCGCGACGAAGCGGAGCGCCTGCTCGATCTGTTGGGGCTGAAGGCGCAGGCTTCGCGCGCCTGCGGCGAGCTTGCCTATGGCGATCTCAAGCGGCTCGAACTCGCGGTTGCGCTTGCCAATGATCCCAAGCTCTTGCTTCTCGACGAGCCGACCGCCGGAATGGCGCCGCGCGAGCGCGCCGCGCTGATGCGGCTCACCACGCAGATCGCCCGCGACAAGAATATCGGCGTGTTCTTCACCGAACATGACATGGATGTCGTGTTCGAGCACGCCGATCGCGTGATGGTGCTCGATCGCGGCTTCCTCATCGCTTCCGGCTCGCCCCAGGAGGTGCGCGCCGATCCCAAGGTGCGCGCGACCTATCTCGGCGAGGGTTTCGACGACGGCGCGGGCGCCGGCGGCGGCGGCAACGAGGCTCATCGGTCATGAAGCTCACCGTCTCCAATCTCGAGGCGCGCTACGGACAGGCGCAAATTCTCTTCGACGTCAGCTTTGCGGTGGCGGAGGGCCAGGCGCTGGCGCTGCTTGGCCGCAATGGGGCCGGCAAATCGACGACGCTACGGTCGATCGTCGGCCTGGTCGCCGATCGCACCGGCGCGATCAATTTCCAAGGCGAGGACATTGCGCGCCTGCCGACCCATGAGATCGGCCGCCGCGGCCTCGGCTGGGTGCCGGAGGACCGGCGCATCTTCACCGAGCTGACGGTCACCGAGAATCTTGAGGTCGGCCGCCAGCCACCGCGCCCCGGCGCGCCCACCTGGACGCCGGAAAAACTGTTCGAGCTTTTTCCCAACCTTGCCGAGATGCGCCAACGCCTCGGCGGGCGCATCTCCGGCGGTGAGCAGCAGATGCTGACCATCGCCCGTACGCTGATGGGCAATCCCTCGTTGGTGCTGCTCGACGAGCCGTCCGAGGGCCTCGCGCCCAAGATCGTCGAGCAGATGGCGGCGGCCATCCTCGCCATGAAGCGCGAGGGGCTTGCGCTCGTCATCTCGGAGCAGAATCTGCGCTTCGCCCGTCTGATCTCGGACCGCGCGGTGATCATCGAAATGGGGCGTATCCGCTACGCCGGCACCATGGCGGAGCTCGAAGCCAATCCGGAGATCCGCGACGCCTATCTTGCAGTGTGAGGACGACGTGCCGGATCGATTCGCGCGCGCAGCGCTCGGCGCCAATAAGGACAGGTCCGATGACCGATATTGTCGACCGACGACCGGGAAAGTCGCCTTCCGGCGGGGCGAGAACCGGCACGCGGCCTAAAGCGCGACGCGCAAAGAACGATCAGGGCGCAGTCCGGTCCCAACGAACTCCGAATCGCGCGGGCACGCGCGATCGGCTCGCCCGCTACCTGCTCGAGGAACAGGTCGGGTTTTTCCTGCGCCAGGTGAGCCAGCGCCATACCACCATATTCGCCGAGCAGATGATCGAGGGCCTGACACCGACCCAATGGGCGGCGCTCGCCAAGCTGGGCGAGCGCGGGCCGCTTTCACAGAACCGGCTGGGTCGGCTGACGGCGATGGATGCGGCGACGATCAAGGGCGTCGTCGACCGGCTGACCGCGCGCGGCCTGACTGAAGGCCGGCCCGATCCGGCGGACGGCCGGCGTCTGACCATCGCCCTGACCGACCAAGGCCGTGCCCTCGTCAAGCGGGCGATCCCGATTGCGCTTGCTATTACCGAGCAGACGCTGGCGCCGCTCGGCGCGTCCGAGCGCAAGACGCTGATGCGCCTGCTCGGCAAGATCAAGTGATACTGTTTCGGGTGGGTCAGTTCGGTCACGAAGTCGCTGTGGCTTGAAGCTCTTACTCCCTCCCCCGCGCCGAACACAGGTGTTCTCGTGTTCGGCTTCGTTTCGAGTGGCCCAAGTCGGGAACAGGGGCTGGGGGAGGGTTGGGGAGGGGGGCTACTTCATCGGTCTACAAATTCCGTTCATTCCCGCGAAAGCGGGAAACCAGTTTTCTTGGGTGATCCTGGGTCCCCGCTTGCGCGGGGACGAACGGATCAACATCCCCTCCCTGATCGCCGCGCAGGCAAGCCTGCGCAGGCTGCGCAAGCTTGCCTGCGTAGCCTGCCGACCTCCCCCTTTCAGGGGGAGGTAATCGGCCTCAAGCCCAAGCGAGCACCCGGAAAGCGTATCACCCGGGTGTTGCGCCGCGAAGGCAGTTCCGCGACAATTTGTGCCGAATCCGCGTTTGAACCGAGCGCGAAGATCTGACGTTAAAGTCCTTGTGCGCGGGCCATTCGAGCAATCGGAACGTCCGAGGCACTCGCTGGGGCCCCCGGTCGCAAGGCCGGGGGCTCTATAATTCTGGGAAGAAATTCAAGCGATGTCGAACCGCGCGCCCTGGGCAAGGGGCAGTTCGCGGCCGAAATTGATAGCGCTGGTCACGCGGCGCCTATAGGCGCGCCACGCATCCGAGCCCGCTTCGCGACCGCCGCCGGTTTCCTTTTCGCCGCCGAAGACGCCCCCGATCTCGGCTCCGACGGCTCCATATTCACATTGACGATCCCGCAATCGAAGCCCGTCGCCGAGAGGAATGCCTCCGGTTCGCGCAGGTCTCTCGCGAGGATCGACGACGACAGGCCTTGCGAAACCCTGTTGTGCATCGCCAGCGCCCCATCGAAATCCTCACTGCGCAGGGCAGAGCTTTCGCGGGGACGAACGGAGTAGGGCGTGCACACCACCACTAGCCGTTGCGCTGAGTCTGCGCGATGATCAGATGCGGCACGGGTTTGCCCTGGTGATGCGGCACCAACGCTTGGGCTCGTCTCATTGTGTTGGTGCCGCATCACAAAGCATCGGATTAGCTAGTGTTCCGGGAGGGGATCGATAGGCATAGCTGTTCATCCGCTCGTCCCCGCGCAAAGCGGGGACCCAGGGTATTCTGCCAAGACTGGGTTCCCGCTTTCGCGGGAATGAACGGAGATCATAGGCGATCAGGATCGCGACATGCGGATCGCCAGGAGCCAGGGCTGCGCGGCGCGTTGCGCCTTTTCACGCACTTCGGGTGTCTGCTTTTGCATGAAGCTGTCGAGATAGGCGTCACCCAGCCCCGCGGCCTTGGCGATCAGATGCCATTTCACCGCCTCGACCGGGTCCGCCGTGATCCCACGGCCTGCGCTCAACAGGCGGGCCAGGCGGTTCTGCGCAATCGGGCTGCCGCGCTTTGCCGCGCGCTGCAACAGCTTTGCCGCCCGCTTCTCGTCCTTGGCGATGCCGGTGCCGTTGAACAAGGCGATGGCGTACTCCACCTGCGCGTCGATATTGTTGGCGGTCGCCGCAAGCCCCATCAGGCGCGCAGCCTCTTTCAGGTCCTTCGGCACGCCCCGCCCTTCTTTATAGAGCGTTGCGAGTGCGTATTGTGCTTCCGGGCTGCCGGCTTCGGCGGCCTGCCGGAACAATTGCGCGGCACGCTTGAAGTCCTGCGGAAACTGCTGGCCTTCGATGTAAAGCAGGCCGAGATCATAGGCGGCCGCGGCATGGCCGAGCTTGGCTGCCGCCGCGAGCAGACGCGCCGCTTCGTCGCGGTCGCGCTCGCCGCCGCGGCCGAGATAGCGAAAAATCGCAAGCGCGAACATCGCATTCGCATCGCCGCGCGCGGCCGCGAGTGCATACCATTCCGCCGCCTTCGCCTCGTCGGCGCCCACGCCAAGCCCGTTGGCGTAAAGTTCGCCCAACAGCGTCATCGCCTTGGGATCGCCGCTCGTATTGACCCGCTTGGTCGCCTCGTGGAAGGCGGTGAGGAAATAGCCGCGCTGGTAGGCGCCGAAGGCAAGATCGGGTTCCTTGCCGGAACGCGCCGAAGCCGTGTTGCCGGACGCGGCGGACATCGGTTCAGTGGTGGCGGGTTTCTTTGGTTGCAGGGGCTGGGCCGGAACGGGCACCGCGGACCGCTGCGCCACCAACATGGAAGCGGCGGCCGGTTGTAGAGGCTGTGCCGTTGCGACGAGGAGCAACGCCGTAAAGGCCAATCCCAATGCTGGCAGGGCGCCGCGGCTCATGCCGGCGCCCCTGTCTCGGCAAGACGCTGCGCGGCGTCGCGGACGGCGGCGACAGCCCCGCGCGGGTCGGACAAGACGGCTTCGCCGATCGCGACGAAATCCGCGCCCGCAGCGCTAAGCGGCCCGATCTCGTCGCGGCCGGCCGCATAGGCGACACAAGGTATCTCAAACAATTCCGCCCACCAGCTCACGCGATCGATCACGGTTTCGAAAGACGGCCGCCGACCCGCCACATCCGGCTCGCCGAACATCACATAGTCGGCCCCCGCCTCCCCGGCGAGCATCGCATCATGCCGGCTGCGTAGGCCTCCGGCGCCGGCAATGCGGTCGGGCTTGAGGCCGGGCAAGGCCGCGATGAGCGCCGCAACGCCGGTCAGATGCGCGCCGTCGGCGCCCGCTCGCGCGACGAGGTCCGGTTGATCCTCGATGATCAAGGCGGCCCCCGGCGCCTGGACGGCCCGGGCAAGCCGTTTGACCTGATCGATCATGGCATGCTCGCCGGCCGGCGCGAAAGCGCGATCGCTTCGGGTCGAATCAATTGCGCTCTCTAATTCTTTGTTTTGTCGCATGATCTTTTCCGAAATGTCTGGCAGTTTTTCGGGATCATGCGC
>JANQIP010000034.1 GCA_028282095.1 Xanthobacteraceae bacterium
TCGCATGATCTTGTCCGAAAAGTCTGCCAACTTTTCGGGATCATGCTCTAGGGCGCAGTCATCACGTCGGGCTTGGCGCGCGCCCGTTTGACGATGAGCTTGTTCAGCGCGCCGAGATAGGCCTTGGCGGAGGCGACCAGCGTATCGGGATCGGCGCCCTTGGCAGTCACCGTCTTTTCGTTCTCCGACAGCCGTACCGACACCTCGGCCTGGGCATCGGTGCCCTCGGTGACGGCGTGCACCTGGTAGAGTTCGAGCCTCGCCTCGTGCGGGACAATCTTCTTGATGGCGTTGAATGTCGCATCGACCGGGCCGTTGCCGGTGGCCTGCGTCGTCTGATGATGGCCATCCATGTCGAGCGTCAGCGTCGCCGATTGCGGCCCCATGGTGCCGGCAATCACGGTGAGCGAGAGCACCTTGATGCGATGATGCGCGGTCGCGATCTCTTCGTCGACCAGGGCCTCGATGTCCTCGTCATAGACGTGCTTCTTGCAGTCGGCGAGTGCCTTGAAGCGCACGAAGGCATCCTCGAGCTGATTCTCGGCGAGCTGATAGCCGAGCTCCACAAGCTTGTGGACGAAGGCGTGGCGGCCGGAATGTTTGCCCATCACCAGCGTCGTCTTCTTCAGGCCGACGCTCTCCGGCGTCATGATCTCGTAGGTTTGGGTGTGCTTGAGCATGCCGTCCTGGTGGATGCCGGACTCGTGCGCAAACGCATTGCGACCGACGATCGCCTTATTGTGCTGCACCGGGAACGAGGTGACGGCGGCGACCAGCTTCGAGGCACGGGTCAGGTGCGTCGCCTCGACACCGGTCCAGAACGGGTGCACGTCGTTCCTGACCTTCATGGCCATGACCACTTCTTCGAGCGCGGTATTGCCGGCGCGCTCGCCGATACCGTTGATGGTGCACTCGATCTGGCGGGCGCCGGCGCGCACGCCGGCGAGCGAGTTCGCCACCGACATGCCGAGATCGTCGTGGCAATGCACGGAGAAGCGCACTTTGTCGGAGTTCGGCACGCGCCTGCGCACCATGTCGAACAGGGCGAAATACTCGTCCGGCACGGTATAGCCGACCGTGTCGGGAATATTGATCGTCGTCGCCCCCGCCTTGATCGCCGCTTCGACACAACGGCAGAGAAAATCGTGCTCGGTGCGGGTGCCGTCCTCGCATGACCATTCGACATCGTCGGTGTAGTTGCGGGCGCGCGTCACCGAGGAGATCACCATCTCATAGACCTGCTCCGGCTCCAACTGCAGCTTCCACTTCATGTGGACCGGCGAGGTCGAGATGAAGGTGTGGATGCGCCCGCGCTGCGCCGGGCGAATCGCCTCGCCGGCGCGGTCGACATCCTGCTGCCCGGCGCGGGCGAGCCCGCACACCACCGCACGCTTGGTGCGCTTGGCGATCTCGTGGACCGCGAGGAAGTCGCCGTCGGACGCGATCGGAAAGCCCGCCTCGATGATGTCGACGCCCATCTCGTCGAGCAGTTCGGCGACCTTGAGCTTTTCTTCATGAGTCATGGTTGCGCCGGGCGACTGCTCGCCGTCGCGCAAGGTGGTGTCGAAAATGACGACGCGGTCCTTCTCGGACACGTCCTGCGAAGCCATGGGATAGATCCTTCTCTTCGATCCTGCGCCCGATCGCGGGCGCTACCGGGTTCCGTATTGCCGATCCCCTGAGCGCCCTGGCGCAAAGCGCCCGGCCGGCCCTCAGGGGCTGATAAGGAGAAGGAGGGTTCCAGGAATAAGGGCGGCCGCGGGCAGGGCCATACGGCCCCCCGGTGCAATCGCGCTATGCAGGCGCGTCAGCATGCCATTGCCCTCATCATCGCGCGCTTGATCCTTGTCGGGATTGTTTGACAAGCCGTTAACCACGGACGCGCTCGGCGCCTTTCTACCGGACCGGACGGAGAAGGGCAAGAGGCGCCCTCCGATGGCGCCGCTCCAAGCCCCGGACACGATCGGGACTACCAAGCGGTCGGTCGATTCTGCTCGTGAGATTCGGCCACATTGTCTGACGTTATCAGCGGGCCGATAAGTGCGGTGTCGCAGAACTCGGTGAAGGATACGATGCGTCCGTCCTTGACCTCAATGAAATCGGCAATCTCGGTTTCGACGACGTCGCCGGTGGCGGCCGCCTCCAGCTTGACCCGCCCGTGCACCGCCGCTTTGGATCCTTGGATAACCATCGATACAATCGTATGGTCGATCCACTCGAACGCGCTGATCAGATCTCCGAGCGTCTTGCGCAGCTCGACGGTGCCGGTGCTGGTTATCGCAATCGGGCTTGCCAGTTTGGCGCCGGCCATTCGGAACATCGGTTTCTCGGCAAACACCGCAAGGCAACCTTCAAGGTCATTGCGCTTGCGTGCAGCGTAGGCTTGTCTGACAATGCTTTCGACTTCAGACGTATCGCCCGTATCGCCCATGTAATCCCCCATTCGCCGCACCATGCGAAATCGTGACATGAGTTCGCCGCGTGCGAAAAGGTCGCTGGAAAGCGGCAAAAAGGCGCTTGAATTATAGTGCAGACTGTGGAGCAACGAGAAATTGCGATCAGAATTACTTCCGCTAATAGATGGCGAGCGGCGCGTCGGTGCCAAGCAAGCCATGCGCACGATTTCTAACCCGCGGCCCCTATCATGACGCAAGCTCCGTCAATTATCGCGCTTGAGTCGGCATCGAAGACCTATAATGGCGAGCAGCATACGGTGCTCGACAACGTGACGCTGAGCGTGCCGGAACGCGAGTTCTTAGCAATTGTCGGGCCATCGGGCTCGGGCAAGACGACATTGTTGCGGCTGATCAACCGGCTGACCGATCCGAGCAGCGGGACGGTGAGCGTCGAAGGCAAGGACATCCGTGGCGTCGACCCGATCACCCTGCGCCGACGTATCGGTTATGTTTTCCAGGGCGTCGGCCTTTTTCCGCATATGACGGTCGCGGAGAACATTGCGGTCACGCCGAGGCTTCTCGGCTTCGACCGGCAACGCATCACTGCGCGGGTGGATGAACTGATTGAACTCGTACGACTCGATGGCGCCACCTATCGCGACCGTTTTCCGCACCAGCTCTCCGGCGGCGAGCGTCAGCGCATCGGCGTTGCCCGCGCGCTCGCCGCAAATCCGCACATCGTGCTGATGGACGAGCCGTTCGGCGCGCTCGACCCGCTCACCCGCGAAGCGCTCAGCGAGGACTATCGGCGGCTGCACGACACGCTGGGCCTGACCACCGTCATGATCACCCACGACATGCTGGAAGCGGTGTTGCTTGCCGACCGTATCGCCGTGCTGCGCGAAGGACGGCTGGTCGCGCAGGGAACGCCGCCATCATTGATGCGTGAGGAGGATGATTCCTTCGTCAAAGCTATGATGCAGACGCCGCACCGTTACGCCGAGCGGCTGACCGCGTTGATGGAAGAGCGGTGACCGGCTGATGTTGTCCCAGATCGACGAGCGCATCGCCGAGGCCTTCGCACGACTTCCGGACTATCTCGGCGGTCATGTCATGGTCAGCATGACGGCGCTGGCGCTCGGCCTCTTGATCAGCCTGCCGCTGGCCCTCCTTGCCATGCGCCGGCAGGCGTTCCGCCAAGTCCTGCTCGGGATCGCCAGCGTCGTGCAGACCATTCCGGGCCTCGCGCTGCTGGCGCTGTTCTACCCGCTATTGCTCGCGATCGCGACGCTGACCGATGAGGTTTTCGGGTTCACCTTCTCCGCGCTCGGCTTCTTGCCGTCGGTTCTGGCGCTGGCGCTTTACAGCATGCTCCCGGTGCTGCGTAACACCATCACCGGGCTCGCCGGCATCGATCCCGCGGTCAGGGAGGCGGCGTCCGGCGTCGGCATGACCCAACGCCAATCGCTGTTCGACGTCGAGCTGCCGCTGGCGCTGCCGGTCATCATGGCGGGCATCCGCACCTCGGCCGTGTGGGTGATCGGCACGGCCACGCTGTCGACGCCGATCGGGCAGACGAGCCTTGGCAATTACATCTTCGCCGGATTGCAGACTCAGAACTGGGTATTCGTCCTGTTCGGCTGCTTTGCAGCCGCGCTGCTCGCGCTTGTGGTCGACCAGTTGCTGTCGCTGATGGAAGTCGGCGTCGCAACGCGCAAGCGCTCGCGCATTGCGGCGGGGGCGCTGGGGCTGATCCTGATCGGGGCCGGCGCGGTCGTGCCGACCCTGCAGGCAAAGGTTGCAGCCTATACGATCGGCTCCAAGACGTTTTCCGAACAATATATCCTCGCCGCATTGCTCGAGGAGCGGCTGGAGGCCAACGGGATGACGGCGGACCGCCGCGACGGGCTCGGCTCCATCGTCGTCTTCAACGCTTTGGCTGCCAACGACATCGACGTCTATGTCGATTATTCCGGCACCATCTGGGCGAACCAGATGAAACGCACCGACGTAAAACCACGCGAAGAGGTGCTGCGCGAGGTTACGACCTGGCTGCGCGAGCAGCATGGCATCACCATGCTCGGCGAATTGGGCTTTGAGAACGCCTATGCGCTTGCAATGCCGCGTGAGCGCGCCGACGCGCTCGGCATCCGCTCGATCGCCGACCTCGCACGTCACGCCAGGACAATGTCGATTGCCGGCGATTATGAGTTCTTCAGTCGGCCCGAATGGAAGGCGCTCCAGGCCGCCTATGGGCTCGACTTCGCCACCGAGCGCCACATGCAATCGGAATTCATGTATCAGGCCGCCGCTGGGGGCGACGTCGACGTGATCGCCGCTTTTTCCAGCGACGGCCGTATCGCACAGTACGACCTCGTCACGCTCGAAGACCCCAAGCGGGCCTTGCCGCCATACGACGCCATCGTTCTCATCGCCCCCCACCAAGCGCAGAACAAGGAACTGTTCGATGCCCTGCGTCCGCTGATCGGCGCCATCGACGTCCAGCTGATGCGCGAGGCTAACCTGCGCGCCCTAGCCGGGGGCAATGCCACGGCGCCCGAGTCCGTGGCGCGCTGGTTATGGCAACAGATTACACAAGAGAAGGAGCATGGGAGCTGACTGCAACCAGCTTCCACCGGCTACCCTCAGCACGCGAGGCGCCGCGGATACCCTGCAGCCTTGCCGCAGGTTGGTTCATTGTCCGTCCAACGACACCGTTTTCGGGCCATCGACACGGATAGGAACCAGGCCCCATGAGAGTCTCGTTTGTTGGATACGGCAGCATGGCCGACGCCCTCGCGACGAAATGGTCGGATCAGCATGAGTTGTTCTTCGGCGGGCGCGCGCCCGAAAAAGCGGCAGCGCTTGCCGCCAAGTTCTCTGCGCATTCGGGCAGTGCTGCCGATGCGACCGCGTTCGGCGAGGTGGTTGTCCTTGCCGCTCACAACACAGCGGTTTTCGATGCGATCGACCTGGCGGGCGGTGCGAGCGCCTTTGCAGGCAAGATCGTGCTCGACATCAACAATCCGATCTCGGTCGACACGTTCCTGACCACCCGCACGGACGGGCGCTCGTTGACACAAGCGATCGCCGAGGCATTGCCCGGCGCTCATCTCGCGAAGGCTTTCAACATGGCTCAGGCGAAGGTCTGGAGTCGTAAGGATATGACCTGGGACGGACGAAAGCTCGTCGTACCGTTCACCGCCGACGAGGCGGCGGCGACGGCAACACAAACGCTGATCGAAGATATCGGTGCCGAGGCGCTGAACATCGGCGGCAATGCACATGCATACCAGCTCGAAGCCGCTGGTGCGCTGATCATTAAGCAGCTTTTTTCGGGCGCCGACCCCTTAACCGTTCTGAACCTCATCAACCCCGCGACGAAACCAATCTAGAATCATCTACACCGAACCGCACCTACGATTCGCGGCCATGTAAAGGCCACCTCCGTACCTAGAGCATGATCCCGAAAAGTTGGCAGACTTTTCGGACAAGATCATGCGACAGAACAAAGAGAACTAGAGCATGATCCCGAAAAGTTGGCAGACTTTTCGGACAAGATCATGCGACAAAACAAAGAGAACTAGAGCATGATCCCGAAAAGTTGGCAGACTTTTCGGACAAGATCATGCGACAAAACAAAGAGAACTAGAGTGCGATCGATTCAATCTGAATGGATCGCACTCTAGCCCGCTTTTCCGACAATCCAAACCGAGGTCGCCGTGCAACTTGCGGCCACGTGCCATCGCGCAGGTCGCCGGACCGACGCGCCACGATACGATCTGTGGGTCGCATGACAAACTCACAGGCGTACGCCTTGCGCTGCGGGCGCGATGTTTATACCTTGGAGGAATGCCAATGCCAGGTAACGGGATTGAGCTCACGCGAGACGGCAAGACAGTCGCCACGGGCCATGCAGCGGCTGCCCGTGAGCTTGTCGGAACGGGTATCTGGGTCGCGCCAGTCGATCTCTCCGCGGAGCCCGATCAGATCAAGGCATTGCTTGCCAAACAAGTCCCGACCGAAGCGGAAAACGCTATGCTCAGTGAGCGCTTCACCCTGTCGCGTGAAGTGCTTCTCGAGACGATCGCGCGCGCGGGCCGTACGCCACACATTGTCGGCGGCGGTGCACTTGATACGTATTGCATTGAAACGGCGACGGCCTATCCCGCGTTCCGCACGATCGATCCTGCCATGGATTTTTCCGCCTTCGTGCCGTTCCATGTGAACCAAGCAGACGACGGTACCGGCACCGACGAGATCGGCCACGTGGTGAGCGGGAACATGAAGTACCGTTTTCGGCGTGCTGAGGGTATTTACGTGCTTGCAATGAGCTGCCCGACACCGGACTTGGGCTGGCGCTTCACCTTCGACGGCGGTGCCCCCCACAGCGGCCTTTTCGACACGATCGTCCCCGGCACCAAAGTGATGGTGCAGGCAATTGGTCCGGAACGCTTCCATATGCGTTACGTCGACTAGAGCATGATCCCGAAAAGTTGCAGACCTTTTCGGACAAGATCATGCGGCAAAACAAAGAGAAACAGAGCGCGTTTGAATCTACCTAAAGCAGTCGCGCTCTAGTGGGCTTTCGCATTGCTCGAACTTGAAGGGCCCGCCGCAGCGAGCCCGCCAAATCAATGAAAGAAGCGCCGCGGATCAGTTCCGGCTCTTGTCCACCATTGCACGCTGTTTGATCCCATAGGGCTCGCGGCAGCGAGCCCGCCAAATCAATGAAAGAAGCGCCGCGGATCAGTTCCGGCTCTTGTCCACCATTGCACGCTGTTTGATCCACGGCATCATGTCGCGCAGCTTGGCGCCGATATCTTCAATCGGGTGTGAAGCCATCTTGGCGCGCATGGCCTTGAACGAGGTCTGGTTGACCTTGTTCTCCAGCATCCAGTCCTTGGTGAACTGGCCGGATTGGATGTCCTGGAGGATACGCTTCATCTCGGCCTTGGTCTCGGCATTGACGACGCGCGGGCCCGATTTGTACTCCCCGTATTCGGCGGTGTTGGAGATCGAGTAGTTCATGGTGGCGATGCCGCCCTCATAGATGAGGTCGACGATCAGCTTCACCTCGTGGACGCACTCGAAATACGCCATTTCCGGCGAATAACCCGCCTCCACCAGCGTCTCATAGCCGGCCTTCATCAGTTCGACGAGGCCGCCGCACAGCACCGACTGCTCGCCGAACAGGTCGGTCTCGCATTCCTCGCGGAACGTCGTCTCGATAATGCCGGCGCGCCCGCCGCCGATCGCCGAGGCGTAGGACAGGCACAGATCATGCGCATTGCCGGAGGCGTCGCGATGGATCGCCATCAGCACCGGCACGCCGGCGCCGCGCTCATATTCGGCGCGCACGGTGTGGCCGGGCCCCTTGGGCGCAATCATCATCACATCGATGTCGGGCCGCGGCTCGATCAGATTGAAGTGGACGTTGAGGCCATGCGCGAACATCAGCGCCGCGCCCTCTTTCATATTGGCGTTCAAATGATCGCGATAGATGTCGCCCTGCAATTCGTCGGGCGTCAACATCATCATCACGTCGGCCCATCGGGCGGCGTCCGGCACGTCCATCACGGCGAGTTTTTCCGCCTCCGCCTTGGTCGCGCTTGCCGAGCCCTTGCGCAGCGCGACTGCAATGTCCTTGACGCCGGAATCGCGCAGGTTCAGCGCATGGGCATGCCCCTGGCTGCCATAGCCGACAATGACGACTTTCTTGCCCTTGATCAGATTCACATCGGCATCGCGGTCGTAGTAAACGCGCATTCTTCCCTCACTCGGGCGGTCTCACCCACCCCGTCTGTTGCATTGAATCGGGTTACTCTCAGCGCCTCGGCCACGTTCTAGATCATTTGTCGGCCAAGTGGGAACGGGTTCGCCGCGGAACTTGAAGCCGATGCCTGAATCCAACCAAAAGGGAATTCGCCTCAGATGGGAGACCTCGGGACGATCGGGATCGTGTCCAAACCAAGCAACGCTACCAGCAGGCCACGGACATCGAACAGGACCTCGTCTGGCACGCGCTCGATGATCTCGAACATCCGTTCGGTCCGGTCTACCGTTCGTATCTGATCGACCAGCACTACGCCTTTGGTCCTCATGCCCTCCGGCAGGACGACATTGAAGCTCCATCTCCGGGCCTTCGAGGTTATCGGGCATACGACGCTGCGGCGTGAAGCCTCGTGGTAAATGCGTTCGGAGAGAACCAAAGCCGGCCGCCGACCGGCCTGTTCCGTTCCGAGGACCGGATCGAAATCGACCCAGGCGATATCACCGCTTTCGGGCAGCATCGGGCGTCAGCAGGTCTTCGAGCTTGATTTCGCCGCGCGAATACGCGTCGTCGCCGATCTTCTCGGCGCCGCGATCCGGACCCCACTCGATCGTTTCGGGCTCGTTCTGCGGCCCCAACCGTTTCATCTCCGCGACGAGATCGGCCAGCCGATATCGCTTGAACGGAACCGGCAGGCGAAGCCGCAACTCGCCATCCTCCACAACCACCTCGACCTCACTGCCCTCCGTAAGACCGACCGCCTCGGCCGCAGCCTTCGGCAGACGCAGCCCAAGGCTATTGCCCCATTTCGCGATTTTGGCCTTCACGTGCCACTCCTTCTCGTCGCTTGGCAAGCTTCGCCTCCGCTACCCGTCTCATGACGTCCCATTCCTCACCCGTCGGCGCGACGTCGCTCCAATCGTCATCCGGCCACGGTGGCTCGACAGCGGACCAATTCTCAGTTGGCGGTGGTTTTTGGCCCGGCTTGATCTGCGCCAGAAGATCCTCAAGCCGGAAATGCGGGATCTTCGGGCCAGGCGCGGTCTCGATGGTCAACCGTGTGCCCTCTTTCGCGATCTCTACGTCTTTCCCGGGCGTAAGACTAAGCTCGTCCGTCAAATGTTTCGGCAGGCGCACGGCGAGACTGTTACCCCACTTAGAGATCTTTGCTTTCATCCAAGAGCCTCACGGAAGAGCCTGGGTGAAGGATCGTTTTGATATACAATGTATATCAAGATTGTCCAGTGACCACCGGCTCACGGCCCCGACTACGCCGTCCACACCATCGGCACGATGCTTGCCACCAGCAGCACGCCCATCGTGATGTTGAACACGCGCGCATGGCGTGGATTGCGTAGCAGATTGCTCAGCGCCGCGCCGAAGGCTGCCCAGGTCATGGCGGAAAAGATCGTCGTCAGCGCGAAGACCAAGAGCATGACCGGCAAGTCCGACTGCACCGAGTCAGGGCGCATGAAGAGCGCGACGGCGCCAAGCGAGGCGACCACGCCCTTCGGGTTGACCCACTGGAAGACAAAAGCCTGAAGGAAGGTGATCGGCTTCGGCGCCGGCCCCGCCTCGCCCGTGCCCGCCGCGGTCGCCACCTTCCATGCGAGCCAAAGCAAATAGGTCGCGCCGGCGACTTTCAGCACGACCTGCGCGGCCGGATAGGTGGTGAACAACAGTCCCAGTCCAAGCCCGCAGGCTGCGAGCAGCGCCACGAAGCCGACTTCGATGCCGAACACATGGGGAAGCGAGCGCACGAAGCCGAAGTTCACGCCCGACGCCGTCAGCATGATGTTGTTGGGTCCTGGCGTGAACGCCATGACCAAGGCGAACGACGTCATTGCGAGCGCCGTCTCCTGCGTCACTCACATCCCCTCAGGTCCGCGGGCGATGGCGGCAACGCCGGTGCGCGAGACCTCGACCAGCCCGAGCGGGATCATCAGGCTCAGGAACTTGTCGATCTTGTCGGTCGCGCCGGTGATCTCGAACACAAAGCTCTCGATCGTGGCGTCGATCACGCGGGCGCGGAACGCATCGGCAAGCCGCAGCGCCTCGATGCGCTCGTCGCCTTTGCCGCGCACCTTGACCATTGCAAGTTCGCGCTGGATCGAACTGGCGGTCTCGGACATGTCGACCACGCGATGCACCGGCACCAGGCGGTCGAGCTGGTTCTTGATCTGCTCGAGCACCATCGGCGTGCCGTTGGTGACCAGCGTGATGCGCGAGAGGTGCTTCTCGTGCTCGGTCTCCGAGACGGTGAGGCTGTCGATATTGTAGCCGCGCCCGGAGAACAGGCCGATGACGCGCGCGAGCACGCCCGGCTCGTTGTCGACGAGAACGCACAGCGCCCGCGTCTGCACGGTCTCGACAAGCGTTGCGGCGGGGTAATGGGTGGCAGTGCTCACGATTACGGTCTCACTTCTTCTGGCGAACAAACGTGTTCCGCGGACAAGCCTCCTCGTGTTTCCCTCTCTGACGGTCCGACCCCGGACCGTCAGGTAAGGAACACCAGCTAATCCGCTGCTTTGTGATGCGGCATCAACACAATGAGACGAGCCCAAGCGTTGGTGCCGCATCACTAGCGTGCTCCGCGACGGGCCCCGGTCAGTTATCGACGTGCGCCCCGGCGCACAAACGCCGGCGAGCTCACACCAGCATCTTGCCTTCTTCGGTGATCGCGTCCCCGATGCTCTCCACGGCGTCGCCCAGCAGCATCTCGTTATGCGCGCGGCCGGACGGGATCATCGGGAAGCAGTTCTCCGCCGGGTCGACGACGCAGTCGAAGATCACCGGCCGCGGCACGTCGATCATCTGGCGGATGGCATCGTCGAGCTCGGCCGGCTTGGTGCAGCGGATGCCGACCGCGTGATAGGCCTCGGCGAGCTTGACGAAATCGGGCAAAGCCTCGGTATAGCTCGACGCGTAGCGCCCGCCATGCAGCAGCTCCTGCCACTGGCGCACCATGCCCATATACTGATTGTTGAGGATGAAGATCTTGATCGGCAGGTGGTGCTGCACGGCGGTCGACATTTCCTGCATGGTCATCAGCACCGAGGCTTCACCGGCAATGTCGATCACCAGCGCATCCGGATGCGCGAGCTGCACGCCGACCGCGGCCGGCAGCCCGTAGCCCATGGTGCCGAGCCCGCCCGAGGTCATCCACCGGTTCGGCTCCTGGAAGCCGAAAAACTGCGCCGCCCACATCTGATGCTGCCCGACCTCGGTGGTGATGTAGGTGTCGCGGTCTTTGGTCAGCGCATAGAGCCGCTCGAGCGCATATTGCGGCTTGATCACCTCATCGGACTGCCGGTAGTTCAGGCATTTGCGCTTGCGCCACTGGTCGACCTGCTGCCACCAGGTCGCAACGGCCGCCCGATCGGGCTCGGCCCCCTGCCGGCGCCATTCTTCCAGCATGTCCTCGAGGACGCTCCCGCAATCGCCGACAATGCCGATATCGACATGGACGTTCTTGTTGATCGAGGACGGGTCGATGTCGACATGGATCTTCCGCGACCCCGGCGAGAACGCGTCGAGCCGCCCGGTGATGCGGTCGTCGAAGCGCGCGCCGATGCAGATCATCAGGTCGCAGCCATGCATTGCGAGATTGGCCTCGTAGGTGCCGTGCATGCCGAGCATGCCCACCCATTGCGGATCGGCTGCCGGATAGGCGCCGAGCCCCATCAGCGTCGAGGTGATCGGAAAACCGGTGAGCCGCACCAGTTCGCGCAGAAACTCGCTCGCCGGCCGGCCGGAATTGATCACGCCGCCGCCGGTGTAGAACAGGGGACGCTTGGCCGTGCGCATCAGCTCGACCGCCGCTTTGATCTTGTCCGCGTCACCCCTGCGCTTCGGCTGATAGCCCTTGTGATCGAAACCGTTTGGCCGCGCATAGAGGCCGCTCGCGAACTGCACGTCCTTGGGGATATCGACCACCACGGGACCCGGCCGGCCGCTGGCGGCGACATGAAACGCCTCGTGCAGCACGCGCGGCAGGTCGGCGACATTCTTCACCAGGTAGTTGTATTTGGTGCATGGCCGCGTGATCCCGACCGTATCGCATTCCTGGAAGGCGTCATTGCCGATGAGATGGGTCGGCACCTGTCCGGTGATGCAGACGATCGGCACGGAGTCGCACAACGCGTCGGTGAGGCCGGTGACCGCATTGGTCGCGCCCGGTCCCGACGTCACCAGCACGCAGCCGACCTTGCCGGTCGAGCGCGAATAGCCTTCGGCGGCGTGCACCGCCCCCTGCTCGTGGCGCACGAGAACATGACGGATCTTCTCCTGCTGGAACAGGGCATCATAGATCGGCAGAACCGCTCCGCCCGGATAGCCGAAAATATGCTCGACGCCTTGATCCTTCAGCGTCTCGACCACCATTTCGGCGCCGGTCATTTCCTTGGTCATCACTAGCTCCGTCTGCTCCGTCTTCTCGTCGTACCGGACTTCCCGAATGAAAAAAGGGGCCGGAGCCCCTTGCGCAGCGCACCATCCATGCCGGACCGCCTACCGCGATCCGTAGATGGCGCGCCTCCCTACGACTACTTGCGCAATAAAGTTGCTCATGAGTCCCGTTTCCATAGCAAAAGTTGCGCCCTTATAGATAACCCTCTGAAAAGCGTCAACTCGTAACAACACCGACTGCCATAGATTTCTGCAATGCAATCGGATTCATGCAGTCAAGATAGGTTCCTATAACAGTTCCACCAGCAAACGTACCATAGACTTATGACCGATAAACTCATAGCGGGGCACACGGCCCCATCTTCCGCACCGCCGAAGGCGCGACAGACGGCGCGCGCGCTGCTGCTCGGCGAGCGCATCGACATTGCCGGCCTCGAACGCAGCGACGTGATATCGCGGAATCCCCTCGCCTTCCGCGTCGGAGCAGAAGGCTTTGCCGTGCTGTTCCGCTACGGCGTTGCGGTGCTGGTCGGGCTGACGCCCATCGAAGAAGACGAAATGGTGCGCGGGCTTGGCGGCCGCATCATCGGTCCGTTCGCGCGCATCGAGGACGAAGCCGCCGTGATCGAAATCGCGCCCGATCGCGAGGAGCAGATCGTGCCGGGCGGCCCCATCACGGTACATGATTTGTCTCCGCCGCGGTTGCTGGTCATCGCCGATGCTCTGGCGAAAAACGTTGCGCTCGCCCGCGACGAACACGAGGTCAACAAGGTGATCGAGGTGGCCGAGCCGTTCGCGGCAAAACTGGCGCGTACCGGCCGCTCGCCCACCAACCGGCGCCAGCTCCTGAGCACCATCGGACAGGCGCTGCTCGTGCATCACCGCATGTCGGGCCGCGTTCAAGTCGAGGAGAAGCCCGACATTCTCTGGGACCAGCCGGAATTCGAGCGGCTCTATGCGCGGCTCGAAGACGAATATGAGCTCAAGGAGCGGGCAGCCGCGCTCACGCGCAAGCTTGGCGTGATTGACGAGACCGCCCACGCGCTCACCGATATCCTTGATACAACGCGCACCGTGCGGCTGGAGGTGGCGGTTCTTGCCTTGGTCGTGATCGAGGTGACCGTCACCTTCTACAATCTCTTCATCGGCGGCTTGTAATCACTGTTTCCAGCACATTAGTTTGTTTTCGAACGATACTGTATGCAAGGGGCCGCGCACCCACCTCTCCCCGCTAGCGTATGATCCCGAAAAGTTGCAGACTTTTCGGACAAGATCATGCGGCAAAACAAAGAGA
>JANQIP010000036.1 GCA_028282095.1 Xanthobacteraceae bacterium
ACATGGGTAACACATTTCCGGTTTTGTTCAGGTCTGATTTTGTTGCTGTTGTTGCTCCTGTGGACCCTGTGGGCGACGCGCCGCGTCGTCCACAAGTCACAGGACATCGGTCGCGGCGGCGGCTTCAGGCGGTCGCCGCCAGGGGTGACAATCCCGAGCAGCACCGGCCCGTAATTGACCGTGAAGCAACCGTCGTCGGTCTCCGCCAAGGCGATCGGCTCGCCGGTCAGCGCCTCGCTCACATAGATCAGACGGCCCTGCCATCTGATCTCGCCGTTCCGGCGCACCCGCCGCACCGCGCAGTCGCTTGGATAGTCGGGCTCGCGCAGCACGCCGTCGTAGCGCCGCGGCGAAGCGACGTAATGCTCCGCCGGCGTCGCTTGCCCCAGCGCCTGGTGCGGACGCTCCTCGTTGTAGAGCCGCTGGAACGCGCGCAGGCGCTCGAGCTGTTCGCGCAGGCTGCGCGCAGGCGGATCGGCCGCCTCCTTCAACAGCGTCAGGTGCAGCCGCTCCAGACGGCCGTTCTGCTGCGGCTTGCCGGGCGCAATGCGCTCCGGCAGCACACCCGCCTTGATCAGCCGCACCGACAGCCGCGACAGCCCGCCGACCCCGCGCGAGGCAAACGGCGGCCCATTGTCGGAGCGCAGACGGACCGGAAGCCCAAACTCGCGAAACGCCGCATCAAGCACCGGCCACACATGCGCGTGGTCGTTCCGCGGTAAAACCTGACAACGCAACAGATAGCGGCTGTGCGCATCCGAAACCGTCAGTGGCTCGCAATGCGTCCCGTCACCCGTCAGAAACCAGCCCTTGAAGTCCATGCACCATACATCGTTCGCCGCCGCGCACGGCGCAAACGGCAAAGCAGGCGCCGGAAACCGCCGCCGCACACGACGCTTCACCGTCAATCCTTCGCGGTCGAACAGAGCACCGATCGTGCTCGCCGCAGGCCAGCCCACCCGCGGCGACTGCCGAACCAAATAAGCGCGCACCTTCACCGGACCCCAGCTCGGATGTGCCCGCCGTACCGCCAAACAACGCTCGGCAACCGCCGCGCTCACCTCATCCGCCCGATGCAACGGCGCTCGCGAGCGATCGCTCAACCCAACAATCCCTTCCTCGCGATAGCGCCCAAGCCACTTGTAACCCGTCTTGCGGCTCACCCCAAAGCGCAGGCACACCAAACTGAACGCCTCGTCTTGCGCTTCAACCGCCAACACAAACCGCATCCGCTCGTCCATGGCACAGGTCTCCTTCCATCCCATCGGCAAGGTCCTCCTCGCCGACCATTGGACCTGTCACCCATGTCATCGGTCTAGTCCGTCACCTATCTAACCGGTCAGGACCAATCTTCACCTCTCCCCAGCGGGGAGAGGTCGTCTCCCTTTGTCGAGTCGTGTGATCTCATCCGAAAAGTCTGCGACTTTTCGGGATCGTGCTCCCGAACGAAGCGGTTCCAACTAATCCAGATTGAGGGGTGGCAGCACGTCCGGAATCTCGATGTTGAGCTTGATACTCTCCGGGTCGACCGGCGCCGGCTTGGAAATCCAATAGGTCACCGACTCCGGCCAGACGATCAGAATCGCCACCAGTATGAGCTGGAGGACCAGCCAGGGAACGGCACCCCAATAGATGTCGGCGGTCTTCACCGAGGGCGGTGTGATGCCGCGCAGATAGAACAGGGCAAACCCGAATGGCGGGTGCATGAAGCTCGTCTGGATGTTGGCGCAGATGAGCACGCCGAACCAGATGAGGTCGATGCCGAGCGCTTGCGCCACCGGGGCAAGCAGCGGAATGATGATGAAGACGATCTCGAAGAAATCGAGAAAAAACGCGATCAGAAAGATGAAAATATTGACGAAGATGAGAAAGCCGATCTGTCCGCCGGGCAACGCGGTGAGCAGGTCTTCGATCCAGACCTTGCCGCCGACGCCCTGAAAGACGAGGCTGAAGGTGCGCGCGCCGATCAGGATGAAGACCACCATGGCGGTGAGCCGCATGGTCGTCGCCATGCCCTGATAGACCAGCGGCCAGGTGAGCGTGCGATTGATGGCGGCAAGCAGCAAAGCGCCGATGGCGCCGAGCGCGCCCGCTTCGGTCGGCGTTGCAAGCCCCATGAAAATGGTGCCGAGTACGAGAAAGATTAAAGCGAGCGAGGGGATGATGCCACGCAGGCACTTCCCCCACAGCGCCCAGCCGTGCAGGGTGCGCGCTTCCGGCGGCAGCGCCGGCACGGTCTTCGGCCAGATCATGCTGACGATGAACACCCACGCGCAGAACAGTGCGAGCTGGATCAGGCTCGGGCCGATCGCGCCGGCATACATGTCGCCGACCGAAACATTGAGCTGGTCGGCGAGCACGACAAGCACCAGCGAGGGCGGAATGACCTGGGTGATGGTGCCGGAGGCGGCGATCACGCCCATGGTGTGGCGGGTCGAGTAGCCGTACTTCAGCATGATCGGTATGGAGATCACGCCCATCGCGATCACTGAGGCGGCAACCGTGCCGGTGATGGCGCCGAGGATTGCGCCGACAAAGATCACGGCATAGGACAGGCCGCCGCGCACCGGACCGAACAACTGACCGATCGAATCGAGCAGGTCCTCGGCGAGCCCGCAGCGCTCGAGGATCGCGCCCATGAAAGTGAAGAACGGGATCGCCAGCAACAGGTCGTTGGAGATGATGCCGTAGAGCTGGTAGGTCAGATTGCCGAGGAAATCGGGCCGGATCAGCCCGAGTTCGATCGCGATGAATCCAAAGGACAGGCCGACGGCGGCGAGCGAGAAGGCGGCCGGGTAACCGATCAGCATGAAGACAACAAGGCCGCCGAACATCAGTGGCGCCATATTGTCCCGCACAAAGCTCATTGCACCGGCGACTCGTAGCGATAATGCAGGGTGTCGCGTCCGGCCAGCGCGGCGAACCGCTTGATGAGCTCGGACACGCCCTGCAGCACCATCAAGGCAAAGCCGACCGGCAGAATGAGCTTGACCGGCCAGCGGATCAGGCCGCCGGCGTTCGACGACGTCTCATTGATGCGCCAGGAATCGAGAAACCAGAACCAAGTATAGTAAGCCAGGATCAAACAGATCGGCATCAGGAAGAAGATCGTGCCGAAAATATCGATGAAGATGCGCACCCGCTGCGGGGCCATCCCGTAGAGCACGTCGACCCGGACATGCTCATTGACCTTGAGCGTGAAGGGAGCGCCAAGCAGGACGATCCCCGTGAACATGTACCACTGCAGTTCCAGAAAGGCGTTGGCATTGTTGCCGTACCAGGCAAGGCCGAGCTGCAGGCCTTCCATGTAGGGAACGTTGCGGCTGATATAGAGGATCGCGTCGAGGCCGTAGCGGATCGCGGCGTTCGCGGCACTGACGAGACAGGCGAACAGGACAAGGTAATTGGCGACGACGCCGAACCGCTCGTTGATCCAGTCGATGGTGCGGCTGACCGCGAGTAGTGCGTCCAACGCGCCCTCCGCCATCGGCTCACGCCGAAGCGACGCCACAGCCGGCGCGACCCGGCGCGCGCCCCCGTCGCGCTATCTCAAGCCCTTTGACTCACATTGCAAGACTAAGCCGCGCGGCACACCCTGTGCAAACGGAAACTTAGGCGGCGCTCTCACCGCTTAGTCGCCTGCGCATCCATTCGACTCGTGCGGCCGGCTTGCGTGAAACCGGCATCCGGGCCGCGAACGGGCGATGCTCCTCGCGGAGCAGCGCCGCATAGACGTCGCTCGTGTCCTTCAGTACTTAAGCGTCAAATTGCTCTGAAGTTGATCGCTTTTCACTCCTGTCATATAGTCCATACCTGTTTTGTACTCGACCTCGACACTCGCATGACCTTTAGGATCGATGTTGAATCCGAGCGTGCCGGAAAAACTCCAAGCGTCCTTTTCTGGCGACGCCTTGCCGGACACATTCGCGGCGTTATGGAAGTATGACGGGCTGAGCTTCACATAAGCGCTGTGAAAAAGATCGGGCAATTGCCATATACGCTTGGGGAATGGCCAAATTTTCAGCATGGGTTGAGCGCCAAGCCAAATATACTCTGAGTTTGCTTGTAGATTGGTGCGGCCTGGGTTGCCGACGGCCCTGAAGTCTCCGCTCGCTGCGAAACGCCACGTGTAGTCGACTATGCGCATAAATGGCTTGATGGACCCAAGGCCCCACCCGAGAGCCGCAGGTTCCCAGGTGATATTGCCGCCATTAATGTCCGCCTGCCCCAAGAAATCGGTCTGGTGATAACCTGAAAGGGTAATCAATTGCTTATCAAATAACGGACCGCTGAAAATCTCAAACTGCCCGAGGCCGCCGAAAAGCAGTCTGTCTTCAACGGGCTTTGACTGGAGTGAGCTGGTGCGGCCGGAGAACTCCACAAAAGGCGCCAATGCGTAGCCGCTGATATAAGGTTCACCGGCGGCATGCTCGCCGGCGCCAGCGGCCGTGTTCTTCCAAAGAAGGTATGACGCTACGCCCTGAACATTCCAAACAGTTTCCGACTTTGTATAGTCGCGTGTCGTCGAAATGGATGCGCCAGAAACTCCTGAAAACGAAGGAATGCTGCTCGCTAGCCCAATATCGATTCTATCGCGCCTTAGGAAGAAACGCTGCTTCCTCTTTTCGTCTTCTTTTGAAGCCGGTTTGCTTGCAAACCTCTCAAATGGAATTCCGGTTTCCTCAAACGTTAAGCGAATGTGGTCCAACCTGGGTGGCCTTTTTCTTAAGTCTTCTGTTTCACTATATGCATCCCTTTCTATCTTTGAAATTTCGCTCTTGTCGAGCTTGCCATTGCAGTTCTCATCATACTTGGCAAAAATCTGGTTTGAATAATGTAACTCAAATATTCTAATCGTTTCTTCACTGCGAACTCTGCGATTGAGGCATTCGGCCCCTTTTTTTGTAAGAAACCCTGTGCTGCTGTGAGAAGTGTCCGTTAACAGAACAAGAGAAGCAAAAGCGCATAGGCAGGCGCGATAGGAGCTCATTTTAGCGAGCGGATTCATGCGACGAGCCTCCAATTATTATCCAAGTATTTCTCAATAATCTCACTATAGAGGTCTGAAAGCGCTACCTTATTACGAAAATCATTGGGCTCCATGAAGATCCCATCTCGATGAAAAAACTCGGCTTGGTTAACTTGGTTTGCAAAGGCGACACCGTTCCCGGGAAAATAGTCGGATATGCGATGTTCAAGATCGACCTGCCGCCATTCCTCTGGATTGCCAAAACGAATAGTTGCGACAAGCCGATAAAAGGCTAGCAAAATTTCAGTGCGCCTACGCGTTGGCATAGTTTGTCCTCCCTGTTTTTTGTTCGGACGGTAATATGCGGTGGTTGTGGCGCGAGGTTCAATTAGTGGAAAGACGCAACTCAGGCTGGTCAGAAAAAATCAATGGTAGTGTTACCCACCAGTCACACTCATATGGCGGCCGAGCGACGGCGCCTTGTGGCGGCGGTCGATTACGAAGTCGTGGCCTTTCGGCTTGCGCGAGATCGCCTCATCGATCGCGGCGTGGAGCGCATCGTCGGCTTCCGAGGCGCGCAGGGGAGCGCGTAGATCGGCGGCATCCTCCTGGCCAAGGCACATGAACAGCGTTCCCGTGCAGGTCACGCGCACGCGATTGCAGGATTCGCAGAAATTATGGGTGAGCGGGGTAATGAATCCGAGCCGTCCGCCGGTCTCGGCCACGCGGACATAGCGCGCAGGTCCACCGGTGCGGTAATCGATTTCATCGAGCGTGAAGCGTTCGGCAAGCCGCGCGCGCACCAGCGAGAGCGGCAGATACTGGTCGAGCCGCATCTCTCCGACATCGCCGAGCGGCATCACCTCGATCAGTGTCAGGTCCATGCCCTGGCCGTGCGCCCAGTCGAGCATCCGGGGCAGTTCGTCCTCGTTCACGTCCTTGAGCGCCACCGTGTTGATCTTGATGGCAAGGTCCGCGCGCTGCGCCGCGGCGATGCCGCGCAACACCTGGTCGAGCTCGCCCCATCGTGTGATCGCGCGGAATTTCTCCGGATCGAGCGTGTCGAGCGACACGTTGATGCGCTTGACGCCGCACGCGGCGAGCCCGGCTGCTTGTTTCTCGAGCTGCGAGCCGTTGGTGGTGACGGTCAGTTCGTCGAGCGCACCTGTTGCGAGATGGCGCGATAGCGACGTGAACAGGCTCATGATCCCGCGCCGCACCAAGGGCTCGCCGCCGGTCAGCCGAAGCTTGCGCACGCCGCGCTCGATAAAGGCCGAGCACAAACGGTCGAGTTCCTCCAGGGTCAGAATGTCGGCCTTGGGCAGGAAGGTCATGTGCTCCGACATGCAGTAGACGCAGCGGAAATCGCAGCGATCGGTGACGGAGACCCGCAAATAAGTAATGGCGCGGCCGAACGGATCGACGAGGGGAGGGGACTGAACCGCGGCGAGGCCGGCAAACTTCATGATTCCTCCACGACAATTTCTTGGGCGCGCACCCGGCTTCGGACCGGCCGACCAAATCGTCGCAGGGCCCACCCGGCTGCGCAACTATCGTTTAGGGGCAATATAATGCACGCGCACTGTTGACGGGAAGCCGTCGGCACGGGCACGAGCAGCGACAAGGCAGCGCGCCGCGCAGAGCATGATCCCGAAAAGTTGGCAGACTTTTCGGACAAGATCATGCGACAAGACAAAGAGAAAGAGCGCGCGATTGAATCAACCTAAAGCAATCGCGCTCTCGAGCATTTTCAGGCGAAGTGGGAACCGGTTCGCCGCAGAAAATGCAACCAATAAAAATGCATGATCCCGAAAAGTTGGCAGACTTTTCGGACAAGATCATGCGACAAAACAAAGAGAAATTACCAGATTAGCTAGTGTTCCGGGCTGACGGTCCGGGATCGGACCGTCAGAGTCGGAACACTAGTGGTGTGCAAACAAAAGCGGGCAATGACCATGAGCGCAGAATCGACAACCGATACGAGACCCTGGCCGACCGAACTGCGCCTGCGCAAGGAAGGACGTTCCCTGCATGTGAGCTTTGAATCGGGCGAAGCCTTCGAGCTGCCGGCCGAGTTGCTGCGCGTGCGCAGTCCGAGCGCCGAAGTTCAGGGCCACTCGCCGTCGGAACGCCGCCTCGTGCCGGGCAAGCGCGACGTTGCCATCATCGAGGTGCATCCGACCGGCAATTACGCCGTGCGCCTCGTGTTCGACGACTTGCACTCAACCGGCATTTTCACCTGGGAGTATCTGCACGATTGTGGCAGCAATCTCGATCGCTACTTTCAGGAATATCTCGACGAGCTCGCGGCCAACAGCCTCTCGCGCGATCCACCGAAGCGGGGCGGGTAGAGCATGATCACGAAAAACCGGCAGATTTTTCGGACAAGATCATGCACCAAACAAAGAGAGACATCGCGCGACCGATTAGATCTCAAAGGATCGCGCTCTATTCCGTTCGTCCCCGCGAAAGCGACGCGCAAGCGGGGACCCAGATCTTCTGCCTAGTACCTCGGCACGGAGGTTTTGACTGTTTGGGTGGTCATTTCCAGGACGGGTAGATGTTGCGGTGGCACGAGCACCTCGATGCTGCGTGGCACG
>JANQIP010000072.1 GCA_028282095.1 Xanthobacteraceae bacterium
GTCGAAGCTGAAGCCTCTGCGAAAGCGACATCAATCACCCGAAATTGGTCCGTTTCTTGCTTATCGGGTCTGGGCTGCGCTGTATATCCGAATTTTCCCGAGGGTCTTTTTTTGCAAACGAGCCTTTGCGCATCACGCCGGACCGTCTTCGCTGCGTTGCGTCAAGGTCTGAAACGGCAATAGCGCAGCCTGTTTATCTGCTTAGTGGCAAGCATGAATCTGATCTGGTTGCAATACGACCAAGTTTGAGGCCGGATCGGGCTCCGCCTTGATCTCGTGGCGCACGGGTTGAGAGGGCGAAACGTCGACCAGGAATAGACTTGTCGTTTGGCTATGCAAGCCGTAATTTGGTACGGGAATACAACTTTTGCCCGGGCTTGCGCAAGATCAAAGCCGGCAAGCAGCGGCAAATCAAACAATAACGTCAACTCGCAGGCCACGAAAAAGAAGGCGACGCAACCCTCTTTGTTGCGTACGTCTCGCGCGGCGGGGCACCCGCCGCAAATGCCGGCCGCGAGAAGGGGGCAAACGCAGGGATGGATCTGGCGCATCTCGAATGGCCGTTTTTCGACGCGTCGCATCGACGCTTCGCCCAGGAACTTAAGACCTGGGCGCGCCGCGAGGTCGCCCCCCAAATCGATCACAGCGATACCGACCGCGCCTGCCGCAATCTCGTACGGGCGATGGGTGAGGCCGGCTGGCTCGCCGCGGTCGTTCCGGCCGCCTATGGCGGATCGTTTGAGGCGCTTAACGTGCGCATGATCTGCCTTGGGCGCGAGATTCTATCGTGGCACGAAGGACTTGCGGACTTCGCCTTCGCGATGCAAGGGCTCGGCAGCGCCTCGATCTCACTGTTCGGAACCGAACAGCTCAAGGCGAGATACCTGCCGCCGGTCTGTGCGGGCCGACATCTCGCCGCCTTTGCCCTGTCGGAGCCCGAGGCCGGTTCGGATGTGAGCGCGCTCGCAACCACGGCGACGCCGGACGGGCAGGCGCATATGCGGCTCGACGGCGTGAAGACCTGGATTTCCAATGGCGGCATTGCCGACCACTATGTGGTGTTCGCGCGCACCGGCGAAGCGCCCGGCGCCAAGGGCCTCTCGGCCTTCGTCGTCGATGCCGACACGCCGGGCCTGACGGTCGCCGCACGGATCGAGACCATCGCGCCGCATCCGCTCGCGACCCTGCGGTTCGCCGAATGCCGGGTACCGCTGGCCAACCGACTCGGCGGATCCGGCGATGGGTTCAAGGTCGCCATGGCGACGCTCGATGTCTTTCGCACGACGGTCGGGGCGGCGGCGCTCGGTCTTGCCCGGCGCGCTTGCGACGAGGCGCTCGACCGCGCCGTGACGCGCAAACTGTTCGGCGCACCGCTCGGCGACCTGCAGATGACGCAGGCCGCGCTTGCCGACAGCGCAGCGGAGATCGATGCGGCGGCGCTGCTCATCTACCGCGCCGGCTGGACCAAGGACAGCGGCGCCGCAAGCATCACCCGCGAATCCTCGCTCGCAAAAATGTATGCGACCGAAATGGCGCAGCGCGTGATCGATCGCGCGGTGCAGCTCTTCGGCGGGCACGGCGTGCGGGTCGGCGTCAAGGTCGAGGCGCTCTATCGCGAAATCCGCGCGCTGCGGATTTACGAGGGCGCGACCGAGGTGCAAAAAGTGATCATCGCGCGCGACATGCTCAAACAGCGCGCAAAAAACGGCTCCGACGAAGCGGGAGGAAGCTCACCGGAACAAAGGTGACGGCGAAAAAAGGACAATGAGCGGGGCAGGCGCAATAAGCGATCCTGCTCGTGGGTAAGGAAACGAAACCGGGGTTAAGTGCGTGCTTCTCACCGAAGAACAAGAGCAGATTCGTAAGACCGCGCGCGACTTCGCACAAAGCGAGCTCGCGCCCTTTTCGGCCGAGTGGGACCAGAACGCGATCTTTCCGCGCGAAGCGCTGCGCGAGCTCGGCCGGCTCGGATTCCTCGGCATGACCGTGCCGCCCGAATGGGACGGCGCCGGCACCGACCATGTCGCCTACGCGCTGGCGATGGAGGAGATCGCGGCCGGCGACGGGGCCGTCTCTACCATCATGAGCGCGCATAATTCGGTGTGCTGTATGCCGCTCGCCGATTTCGGGACCACGGAGCAGAAGGAGACCTTCCTGCGCCCGATGGCGCGCGGCGAGAGCCTGTGCGCGTTCTGCCTCACCGAGCCGCATGCGGGTTCCGACGCGGCGGCCATCCGCTGCCGGGCCGAGCGCCGGGACGGTCGTTATGTGATCAACGGCGTCAAGCAGTTCATCACCTCGGGCCAGAACGCGGAGTTCGCACTCATCTTCGCGGTCACCGACCCGGGCCAGGGCAAACGCGGGATTTCCGCCTTCATGGCCGAGACCGCTTCGCCCGGCTACAAGGTCGGCCGGATCGAGCGCAAGATGGGGCAGCACGCCTCCGACACCTGCGAGATCCTGCTCGAAGACCTCGAAGTGCCGGACCGGAACCGGCTCGGCGCCGAAGGCGAGGGCTATCGCATCGCGCTCGCCAATCTCGAAGGCGGCCGCATCGGCATCGCCGCACAGGCGTTGGGCCTCGCGCGCGCCGCCTTCGACATCGCGCTGCGTTACGCGCATGAGCGCACGAGCTTCGGCAAGGTGATCTTCGAGCACCAGGCGGTCGCGTTCCGCCTCGCCGACATGGCGACCAGGATCGAGGCGGCGCGCCAGCTCATCCTGCATGCCGCCGCGCTGCGCGACCAGCACCTGCCCTGCCTGATGGAGGCCTCGATGGCGAAACTGTTCGCCAGCGAAGCAGCCGAGCGGGTGTGCTCCGACGCCATCCAGACGCTTGGCGGCGCCGGCTACATCACCGATTTCGGTGTCGAGCGTATCTATCGCGCCGTGCGCGTGACCAAGATCTACGAGGGCGCCAATGACATTCAGCGGCTGGTGATCAGCCGCGCGCTCGGCGACGGCCACTTGCAGCAGGAGAGGATTGGCTGATGTTCGGTCTCGACATTGCCGAAGGGGTCGCAACGCTGACGCTCAGCCGCGCACCGGTGAATGCGATCTCCGATGAGTGGATGCAGCGTTTCAATGCCGAGATCGACGCGCTGCTGCCCCGCTCCGACTGGAAGGTGCTGCATTTTCGCTCCGACCAAAAAGCGTTCTGCGCCGGCGCCGATATCAGCCAGATCCGCGAATTCATGGACATGCCGGACGGACCCGACCGGATGTACGCCTTCATCGCCACCATTCAGCGTCTTTATGTGCGCATCGAGCAGCTCGATCGGGTCACGCTGGCGGAGATCGGCGGGGCGGCGATGGGCGGCGGCCTTGAGCTCGCGCTCGCCTGCGACCTGCGCGTTGCCGCGACCGAGGCCAAGCTCGGACTGCCGGAAGCGCGGCTCGGGCTGATCCCGGCCGCCGGCGGAACGCAGCGGCTGGCACGGCTGTGCGGGCCGTCTTTGGCCGCGCGGATCATCCTCGCTGCGGAGGTTCTGGACGGTGCGGCCGCGCTTGAATCCGGCGTGGTGCAATGGGCTTTCCCGCGGGCGGAGCTCGCCGCACGCACGCTCGAGATCGCCCGGCGCATCGCCGCGCTTCCGGTGGCGGCGCTCATTGCCAGCAAGTCCTGCATGGCGGCGGTGCGCGAGGGCGGCCGCGGCGGGTTCACTGATGAGCTGGAAGAAACACGGCGGCTGTTGAGGAATGCGGAGACGCGGCAATGCGTCGACGCGTTCCTTTCCGGAACGGCGGCCTACACGACACGAGCCAAGAAAGGAGCCGATCGATGAAATTGGATGGAAAGGTAGCGCTGGTCACGGGGTGTGCGTCGGGGATCGGCAAGGCGACAATGGAGGAGTTCGTCCGCTGCGGCGCGCATGTCATCGGCGCCGACATCGATGCGGAGAAGGGAGCGGCGGCGACGCGCGAAGCGAGCAATGGCGGCCAGCCCGTCGAGTTCGTCACGGTCGATCTTTCCTCGTCCGACTCGGTCCGGCGCTGCGCCGCCGACGTCATTGCGCGCCATCCCCGCCTCGACATCCTCGTCAATGCCGCCGGCTATAGCGTGGTCGGGGCCTTCGCCGACAACAAGCCGGACTATATCGACCGGGTGTTGGCCATCAATCTCGGCGGAACGATTCACCTCACCCAGGCGCTGCTGCCGGCGATGATCGCAGCGGGCAAGGGCAAGATCGTCAATGTGGCGAGCGACGCCGGTCGCGTCGGCAGTTCGGGCGAGACCGCCTATGCCGCGTCCAAGGGCGGGGTGATCGCCTTCACCAAGTCGCTCGCCCGCGAGGTGGCGCGCCATTCCATCAACGTCAACTGCGTCTGTCCGGGGCCGACCGCAACGCCGATGCTGATGTCGCGGCCGGAGAAGATGCTGGACGCGTTCCTCAAGGCAATCCCGTTCAAGCGCTTCGCCGAACCGCGCGAGATCGCCGACTCCATCCTGTTCTTCGCCAGCCCGCGCTCCGACTATGTCACCGCGCAAGTGCTCAGCGTCAGCGGCGGCCTGACCTTCGCAGGATAGCGCGCCGCGCTGTGGCCGCTCTTCGCCTTTCAGCAGACAGCCTGAGGCACTCCTCAACTCCTATGATCCGCCCGAGAGGATTTCAGAAGGAGGAGGTGAACGACGCCTCTGAGGAGGACAAGAAACCGCAGACCCGACGCATTCCGACATGCTCTCGAAGGATGACACGATGACAGCCAGCACGGCCGACCGGTTCCGCCCATCGCGGGTCGATTTCGCGAAATTCATGCCGCAGCATTTCAAATGGGAGCGCGAGGGGAAGGTGGCGACGGTCACGCTCAACCGCCCGGAACGCAAGAACCCGCTGACGCTCGAGTCCTATGCAGAGCTGCGCGACACCTTCCGCGACCTCAGCTACGCCGACGACATCAAGACGGTGGTGATCACCGGCGCGGGCGGCAATTTCTGCTCCGGCGGGGATGTGCACGAGATCATCGGGCCGCTGGTCGAGATGCAGCGCAAGGACGATATGGCCGGACTGCTCGCCTTCACCCGCATGACCGGCGATCTCGTCAAGGCGATGCGCGCCTGTCCGCAGCCGATCGTCGCGGCCGTCGATGGCGTGTGTGCGGGGGCGGGGTCGATCCTCGCAATGGCCTCGGATCTGAGGTTCGGCACGGCCAAGGCCAAGGTTGCGTTCCTGTTCGTGCGGGTGGGGCTTGCCGGCGCCGACATGGGGGCGTGCAACATACTGCCGCGGATCATCGGAGCGGGGCGCGCGGCCGAGCTGCTCTATACCGGCCGGGCGATGGACGGCGCCGAGGCCGAACGCTGGGGCTTCTTCAACAGGCTGTGCGAACCCGACAAGGTGCTCACCGAGGCCCAAGCGATGGCAAAATCGCTCGCCGACGGTCCGACCTTCGCCCACGCCATGACCAAACGCTGCATCCATCAGGAATGGAACATGGGCATCGACGAGTCGATCGAGGCGGAGGCGCAGGCCCAGGCGATCTGCATGCAGACCAAGGACTACGAACGCGCCTATGAGGCCTTCGTGAAAAAAGCCTCACCCGTGTTCGAGGGGAACTGACACGATCTGAGCGGAAAAAACACATGCCCGCGCCGGGCGCGGGCATGGTTTGCAGGTCGGTGCGGCTCCACGGAAACGAGATGCCCGAGGAGCCTGATCCCGCGTGACATCGCTTACCGCTGAGCCACCGGCTTCTCTTCGAGGTTCACGATCTGAACCCGGCGGTTTTCCGAGGCGAACGGATCGTCGCTGTTCTTCAGTTCCTCCTCGCCATAACCGGCAACGACCAGGCTGTCGTCGGAAATATCGAAGTTGCGCTGCAGGAACCGTTTCACTGAAGCGGCGCGTCGTTCCGACAGGCTTTGGTTGTAGCGGTCGCTCCCCTTGGCGTCGGTATGGCCGCCGAGGAGGAATACGCTTCCCTCCAGATCGGGACTGGTGAGCACCCGGCCAAGCTTCATCAGCTCGGGCCGCGCGTCCGACGTGATCCTTGAGGAATTGTAGTCGAAATAGACCTCAAGATCGATCTTCGGCCGATCCTTGGCGATGGTTGCGACCTTCTTGCGCTCGCCCAGGGTGAGCTGGCGGGTTTTGACCTTGCGGATCCGATCGATGAATTCCTGCCGCTCGGTCATTGCCTCGCTTGGCTCGATGCTTGGCTCGATCGTCAGTCCCCGCGTTTTGGGAACCTCCGGTTTCAGCGCGTCCAGCATCTCCTGTTCGGTCGGCGACTGAGCGAGCGCGAGGGTGCTCGCCGAAACTGTCAAGACGCCAGCGAGAGCCAGGCTCGCGACGGCTGCTGCGAATGAGTGCAAACGTGTCATCTCGAAGTCCTCCGGCATTTGCCAAGGCGTTCTTGCCTGTACCGCCGAGAGTACTGCGGCGGCCGGCGAAAACTGTGAGGCCCCTCACATAGGCTACGCCTTGGGTTCATTCTCCAACAAGGGCTTTCACAGGGTTTTGACCCTGCTTGTACTTCTGAGTGCGGCAATAGACGCGTCGGGTTCTATCACGACACCGTATCGGATCAATCGTGATCGCCGCGCACGGATGTCGCGCGGCGGGTTGGAGCAGATCCCAAAGTCAAATACAGACAAAGAGCGCACGATTCATCAAGGTGAAGCAATCGCGGTTAAGGCGCGGCAAACGTCAACCATCATGCGCCGGGTCGGTTTTCTCGCGCATTGCGTTTCGCCGCTGTCTGTTGCGGACGCTCCAGGCGGCAAGGCGCTTCCCTGCCCGGCCGTCGATCGCCACAAGGCCGGCGGCGATCGCCACCATGCCGGCGAGCTGATGCGGCTCGAGGCGCTCCTGCAACAAGAACGTTCCGAGCAGAATGGCGCTCACCGGAACGAGGAAAGTGACAAGCGAGGTGTTGGTGGCGCCGGCGCGGGCCAGTACGCGGAAGAAAAGCAGATAGGCGAACGCCGTCGAGACCGCGCCGAGCGTGATGAGCGCCGCGATCACGCCGGCAGAAGGCATGGCCTGCAGCCATGGCGGCGCGACGACGGCGACCGGCGGCAGGAGAAGCAATGTCGCGGCGCCAGTCTGCCCGGCGCCGAGCAGAGCCGGCGAGAAGCCCTGGAAGCGGCGGCGCGCATAAACGGTCCCCGCCGCATACGACGCCGCCGCAGCGAGCACTGCGATCTCGCCGACGACATGGGCACCAAGATCGGTCAGCGCTCCCGGCCCGATCATCACGATCACGCCGAACAGTCCAAGGCCGAGCCCCAGGGCGCGTCCGCGCGTGAGCTTGTCATCCTGCGTCGTCGCATTGGCGATCACGACGGCGAACAATGGGGTCGTCGCATTGAGGATCGAAGCAAGCCCGCTTGCGATATGGGTCTGGCCCCAGGCGACCAGCGTGAACGGCAAGGCGCTGTTGATGAGGCCGAGCACTAAGAAGGCCGGCCAGACGGCCAGCAACGGCCGCAGCCCATGACGCAAGGCGGCGATGGTCAAAAGGATGATCGCGGCGATTCCGACCCGGGCGAGCGCCACGATGATCGGCGGCAACTCGGCGACGGCAACCTTGTTGAAGAAGAACGAGGCGCCCCATACCACCGCCAATATGGCCAGCATCAGCCAGTCGACCGGGGTCATGATCAGCGGGCGCGGCGTCATTTCTTTTTATTAGATCCCGTCCATTCTCCGCGCGACCCGGTTACCGAGGGCGACGCTGCTCGATCACCAGCGTGTCGCCGTCGGAGGCGCGCAAGGCCCGCTGCGCCGCCGACCGTCGCGTCCTAGAGCATGATCCCGAAAAGTTGGCAGACTTTTCGGACAAGATCATGCGAAAAAACAAAGACAAAGAGAGAGCAATCGATTCAACCTGAATGGATCGCGCTCTAGGATTGAAATCGTAATTCGGGGGCAGTGGCATCGGCCGTTCCTTTCCGAGCCCCGCGCTAGTGTTCCGACTCTGACGGTCCGACTCCGGACCCGTCAGCCCGGAACACTAGCCAATCCGATGCTCTGTGATGCGGCACCAACACAATGGGACGAACCCAAGCGTTGGTGCCGCATCACTAGAACGGCGATATTCCGCGAGGTCAGCCGGTGCCCCCGACGGTGATGCGGTCCATGCGCAGCGTCGGCTGGCCGACCCCGACCGGGACCGACTGCCCTTGCTTGCCGCAGGTGCCGACGCCGAGATCGAGCGCGGGATCGTTGCCGATCATCGTGATCCGGTTGAGGTCGGTCGGCCCGTTGCCGATCAGCATCGCGCCGCGCACCGGCGCCGTGACCCGGCCATCCTCGATCTGATAGGCCTCGGTGCATTGGAATACGTATTTGCCGGACGTGATGTCGACCTGCCCGCCGCCGAAGCTGACGGCATAAAGCCCCCGCTTCACCGAGGCGATGATCTCGGCCGGGTCGCGGTCGCCGGCGAGCATCATCGTGTTGGTCATGCGCGGCATCGGCACATGGCCGTAGCTCTCGCGCCGGCCGTTGCCGGTCGCGGCCATGTTCATCAGCCGCGCATTCTGACGATCTTGCATATAGCCGACGAGCACACCGTCCTCGATCAGCACCGTGCGATGCGTCGGCGTTCCCTCGTCGTCGATCGACAGTGAGCCGCGCCGCCCGGCGAGCGTGCCGTCGTCGACCACGGTGACACCCTTGGCGGCGACCTGCTCGCCCATCAGGCCGGCGAAGGCCGACGTCTTCTTGCGGTTGAAATCGCCCTCGAGTCCGTGCCCCACGGCCTCGTGCAGCATCACGCCCGGCCAGCCACACGCCAGAACGACGTCCATCTCGCCGGCCGGCGCGGGCACGGCCTCCAGGTTGACCAGCGCCTGGCGCACGGCATCATCGACCGCAAACTGCCAGGCCTCGCTGGTGACGAACCGGTCGTAGAGCTCGCGGCCGCCAGAACCATGGACGCCGGACTCCTGCCGCGTGCCGTCGCCGACCACGACCGAGACATTGACCCGTACCATCGGGCGGATGTCGCGATAGGCCTCCCCGCTGGCGCGCAGGATCTCGACCACCTGCCAGGACGCCGCCAGGTTCGCCGTTACCTGCCGTACCCGCGGATCTTTCGCCCGCGCATAGGCATCGATCGCTTCGAGAAGCTTGACCTTGTCCTCGAAAGCAAGTCCCGCGAGCGGATTTCCCTCGCCGTAGAGCCGCACATTGCTACGCGCCGGCGCGAGCGCGGCGCTGCCACAATATCCGCCCTTGACGGCGCGAACGGCGTCGGCGGCACGCGCGAGCGCCTCCTCCGATACGTCCGAAGAGTGGGCGTAGCCGACCGCCTCGTCCTTCACCGCGCGCAGGCCGAAGCCATGCGCCGTATTGTAGGTCGCCTGCTTCAGCCGGGAATTATCGAAGACCAGCATCTCCGACTGGCGGTACTCCAGAAACAACTCGCCGTCGTCGGCCCCCTCAAGGCCACGGGAAACGAGGCGGGCGACCTGCGAGGGGTCGAGACCGGCCCGATCGAGCAAGGATGGTATCGGCTGGGTCATTCAACGCTCCAATTCAGGCTCATAGATAGGGGGCCGCAGCCCGGAGCGCGAGGCCGGCGCGGGTGACGCGTGTTCTGCGATGCTGTTGTTGCGCCTCTGACGGTCCGCTCCCAGGCCGTCAGCCCCGAACACAAGCTAATCCGATACTTTGTCATGCGGCACCAATACGATGAGACGAGCTCAAGCGTTGGTGCCGCATCACTAGCTCACCGGCCCACGGAATACGAAAGCCGCAAGCGGGGAGAGGTTATTGAGGTCTAGCTTCGCGCTTCGGCGAGCCCCTTATGCGCGATGATCTGTTCGAGCGCTCCAAGCCACAGGCGATAATAAGTCGGATTCTGATCGCGCTCGCCGCCGATCGGCAGCCGCTTGATCTGCTCGCCCAGCATCTCTGCCCACTCGCCCCAGTTGAACGCGCCACGCTCGGCCAGCATGAGCGCCAGCGCGAAGGTCACCACCTCCCAGCGTTCGCGAAACACCGGCCCCTCCGCGTCGCGCGGAATGGCAAGCATGGCTTGGGCGCCGACCTGTGCGGCGGGCTGATCGGGCTCAGGCGGGGCTCCCGGCGTGATGTCGGTGCCGGCGTGCGGCTCGATCCGGCTCTCGAACACTTCGACGAAGGCCCCGAGCTTGGCTTTTTCCACGTGACCATTGGTGGTTAGAACCGTCTCGATCGCGCGTAACCGACCTTCGAGGGCGGTCGGTGCAAAGCCGGGTTCGGTCTTTTCGTCGTGATCTGTCGACATGCTGACAGGCTAGATCATTTTATCGAAAAGGGGAAACCGGTTCGGTGCAGATTCGGTGCGAAAACACGAGAAAATTGTTCTCTATCTGGTGGAGCTCGGGCGCGCGGCGCCTTCTTCCGACTGCTGCGGCGCACACAAGACACAGATCACGGTTTCGAGGATGTCGAGGCACTAGTGCATGATCCCGAAAAGCTGGCAGACTTTTCGGACAAGATCATGCGACAAAACGAAGAGAAAGCGAGCGCGATCGATTCAAGGAGAAGCGATCGCGCTCTGGTCCAATCTCCTTCTCGCGCATCCTTTGCGTTATGGTGCCGGATTGCGGCTCGGTCCGGGTCGGGACCGGACCGGCTTGTGGCCTCGCCTAATCGCGCCGCAACCGCGCGGCGATCTCGGCGATATGGCGGCCTTGGAAATGTGCGCCGGCAAGCTCGTTCTCGCTGGGCTGTCGTGCGCCGTCACCACCCGTTATAGTTGAAGCGCCATAAGGCGAACCGCCGGTGATCTCGGTGATCCCCATCTGGCCCTGGAACGTATAAGGCAGGCCCACAACAACCATGCCGAGATGGAGCAGAACGACATGGGCGCTGAGAATGGTGCTTTCCTGGCCGCCATGCTGGGTCGCGCTCGACGTGAACATCCCGCCCGCCTTGCCGACGAGCTTGCCTTGCGCCCACAGCCCTCCCGCTTGATCGAGGAAGTTCTTCATCTGGGCCGGCATATTGCCGAAGCGCGTCGGCACGCCAATTATGATCGCATCATAGTCCGGCAATTCGGCGATCGTCGCGATCGGCGCCTTCTGGTCGAGCTTGTAGTTCGATTTGCGCGCGACCTCCTCGGGCACGAGTTCCGGCACCCGCTTGATGACGGCCTCGGCTCCAGCCACGCGGATGCCTTCGGCTACTGCTTCTGCCATGCGCTCGATGTGACCGTAGCTTGAGTAATATAGGACGAGGACCTTGGCGATCATGTCTTTTTTCTCCATTACCGCCCTTTGGCGGCAGTTCGGATCACCGCATAAACGGCGGATCGGATCACCCAGCGGCCGATATGTGGCAATCCGGCACCAGCACAAGGAAGCGGTTGCTAGCACCTATGATATGGCTGCGAAGCTCCGCGCCTGCTATTCGCTGTCAATTACGGTGAAACACGAGTGCCGATGAAAGATCGCGTTTCTTCGCCCCGCGCTCCGTCCGGGAGGAGCCCCGCCGATCCGTGGCCACTGGCCGGCGGCCGGTCGTCTTCCGCGCCGACGGCGCTCGCGCCCGGGGTGGTGCCGCTGCGGGCGGCGATGCCGGCTGCCGGCGGAGCAGCGGCGGCCGTACCGGACTCGACCGACAAGCCGGCCGACGACCCTGCCGTCACGAGCGGCAAGACCGGCGTGCTGATCGTCAATCTCGGCACGCCGGATTCGACCGACACCGAAGCGGTGCGGCGCTACCTCAAGGAATTCCTCACCGACCCGCGGGTCATCGAGGAAACCGGCCTTGTCTGGAAACTGATCCTCAACGGGCTCATCCTGCGGTTCCGCCCACGACGCAAGGGACGCGACTACGAGAAGATCTGGAACCGCGAGAAAGACGAATCGCCGCTCAAGACCATCACCCGCGCCCAATGCAACGAACTCGCGACCCTGCTTGAGCCGATCGGAGAGCAGCTCATCACCGACTGGGCGATGCGCTACGGCAACCCTTCGATCCGCAGCCGGCTCGAGGCGATGTTTGAACGCGGCTGCGATCGCATCCTCATCTTCCCGCTTTATCCGCAATACGCCGCCGCGACCGTTGCGACCGTCTGCGACGAGGTCTTCCGCACACTGATGCGCATGCGCTGGCAGCCGACGCTCCGTATCGTACCGCCCTATTACGATGAGCCGTTCTATATCGAAGCGCTGGCGCATTCGCTCGAAGCGGAACTCAGCCGACTGTCGTTCACGCCCGACGTGATCCTCGTGTCCTTTCACGGCATTCCGAAGAACTATTCCGTCAAGGGCGATCCGTATTACCAACATTGCGCCGAGACCTACCGGCTGCTGCGCAAGCGGCTCAAGCTCGACGAGTCGAAGTTCGTCATGACCTTCCAGTCACGCTTCGGTCGCGCCGAATGGCTACAACCCTATACCGACGAGACGGTTGAGGCGCTTGCCAGAAGCGGCGCGAAAAACCTCGCGGTCATCACGCCCGGCTTCGCCGCCGACTGCCTCGAAACATTGGAAGAGATCGCCGTGGAGAATGCAGAGATATTCCATCTCAATGGCGGCGAGAATTTCGCCGCCATTCCCTGCCTCAACGACAGCAAGCTCGGCATGGCGGTGATCGAGACCTTGGTCAGGCGCGAGCTCAAGGGCTGGGTCGGCGACCCGGTCTGACCTCGCTACGCGCTTTGCTTGGTTTTTCGCCTATGTGTTACCGCAATTGGCTTTCGTGCCGCGGCTCACCAACGGCCGCAGGATCGACGCGGAGGATTTTATGCCACTCGACCGGATCAGCGGCTTCGACATCTTTCTCATCGTTTTCATTTTTCTGGTCATTCTGACCGTCTATCTCGGGGTCAAGACCGTACCTCAAGGCTTCAACTGGACGGTCGAGCGCTTCGGCCGCTACACTAAGATGCTGCGCCCCGGGCTCAATGTCATCGTGCCGTTCATCGATCAGATCGGTCACCGGATCAACGTTATGGAGCAGGTGCTCGACGTTCCGCAGCAGGAGGTCATCACCAAGGACAATGCGACCGTCACGGTGGACGGCGTTGCCTTCTATCAGGTGTTCGACGCCGCCAAGGCAAGCTACGAGGTCGCCCAGCTTGACGAATCCATCATCAAGCTCACCATGACGAACATTCGTTCGGTGATGGGTTCGATGGACCTCGATCAGATCCTCTCCCATCGCGACGTCATCAATGAACGGCTCCTGCGGGTGGTCGATGCCGCCGTCTCGCCTTGGGGCGTGAAGGTCAACCGCATCGAGATCAAGGACATCGTCCCGCCCGTCGACCTCGTCAATGCGATGGCGCGGCAGATGAAGGCCGAGCGCGAGAAGCGCGCCGATATCCTGACCGCGGAGGGCCAACGCCAGTCCGATATTCTGCGCGCCGAAGGACAGAAGCAGTCACAGATTCTCGAAGCCGAGGGACGCCGCGAGGCCGCGTTCCGTGACGCCGAAGGGCGTGAGCGGCTCGCCCAGGCGGAGGCGACGGCGACCGAGATGGTGAGCGAGGCGGTCGCGCGGGGCGACGTGGCGGCACTCAACTACTTCATCGCGGAAAAGTACCTCAAGGCGTTCGGCGAACTCGCCCAGGCGCCGAACCAGAAAGTGCTGATGCTGCCAATCGAAACGAGCAGTGTCCTCGCTTCGCTTGCCGGAATCGCCGAGATCGCCAAGGAGACTTTCGGTGACGGCGGTGGAGACGGCGCGTCACCGACGCGGCGCGGCAGTTCGCCCGCGAGACGCTCGGCTACCCCGCCGACCGGCCCGGCCATCGCACCCCCGCCAACGAGCTGAGGCGGGCCCAGCCATGTCGCTCTTTGCTTCGCTCGGCGTGTGGAACTGGTTCATCGCCGCCGGTCTCCTGCTGATTCTGGAGATCCTGCTGCCCGGCACCTTCATGCTCTGGTTCGGCGTTGCGGCGCTGCTCGTGGGTCTCATCTCCCTCGTCGTCGATTGGTCCTGGCACTTCCAGCTCGTCGCCTTTGTAGGGTTTGCGGTCGCCTCGATCCCGCTGTGGCGCCGGCTCGTCGCGAAGGTTGACGGGGCGACCGACCAGCCATTTCTAAACCGCCGCGCCGACGCGCTTGTCGGCCGCATGTTCACGCTCGAAAAGCCGATTGTCGACGGCATCGGCGCCATCTCGGTCGACGACACCGTCTGGCGCGTGCGTGGCGACGACATCCCCGCCGGCAGTCGCGTCAAGGTAACCCGCGTTGACGGTGCGACTGTCTTTGTCGAGCGACAGGAGTGGTGAGATTCCTCCCGATCCCTGCGGACGAATCCTCGGAAAGGATAGTTTGTTTGGGTAGAACCGCTTTAGTTTGAATCGATCGTGCTCTTTTCGCCTGTGTTTTCTCGTACGATCTTATCCGAAAAGTCCGCCAGCCTTTCGGTATCATGCGCCGGTGCCGATCGGCCTTCACCCTGCCCCCGCGAAAGGAAGAAGATCCAGTTTCGTTCAATCAGCCCTCGTCCGTTTAGTAAAAACAGGCATGTAATTGCTCGTCCACCGCCAGAACCACATCTGAAAAGTGTGCTCGAATTGCGCGGCAGCGCAGAGATGCAGCCGGCTACTATTTTTTGTTGATCAAGAGGTATTACGATCAAGTAAAACCTCAAATTTTGTTTCCAAAGAAAGTCCAAGACCGAGATTTTGATGTAATCTTGACCACGCAACATTGTGCGCTGCACTATATGTACACCGCATGCTGTGTAATAGTGCTGCTCAGCCTGTTCTAGCCCGGTCGTCATAACGCATATCTGATTCGAAAAGATACAGGATTTCGGATATGAACTTTGGATGACCCTTTTTTCCCGCATGCTCGATCTGAATGTCGAAGACATCGACCGCCTTTTCGCCGCCGGTACGGTGAGCGGCGTTCTGTTGGATCGTAACGGAACGATTGCCTGCGTAAGCGAGGGGTGGCGGAAATCTGTCGACGAAACGGGACTCGCTCTTCCCAATTATGGCGTCGGGCAGAGCTATTTGCGTCATTGCGCCTATGCCTATGTCGATCAGGAATCCGCGCGGCTCGTCGAAGGTATTGCGCAATTGCTGGCGGGCAATGTCGATTGCCTTTCACTTATCTATCCGTGCCATTCGCCGACCGAACGGCGCTGGTTCATGATGCTCGGTTTTCCGCATGTTAAGGACGACCTCACTGCGCTTCTTCATATCGAGATCACGAGTTTCATGCCCAAATTGTCGGATAAGGTCGAGCCGGTGATTTTGACCGATAAACTCGGCGCCAGATCATTTGCTTCGCAGCTCGATCACTCAATCGAGCCGATGATTGGAGAAGCGCCAACGGTATCGTCATCCGCCCGGAAAACGGTTGAGGCGGCCGGCGCCCTCGGCACTCCCGAGATGAGGACCGCATCGGTACCGATCCTGAGCAAGCGCCAGCAGGAGGTGCTCGACCTGATGGCCAAGGGCATGCGCAATGTCGATATTGGCCGGGCGCTCGCCATTTCGCCCAATACGGTCAAGATCCACGTATCCGGGATTTTGGCCCGGCTCGGGCTACCCAGCCGCGCCCAGGCGATTCACTGGACGCTGACGCGTAGCCTACGGGACCGCTAGAGCATGATCCCGAAAAGTTGGCAGACTTTTCGGACAAGATCATGCGACCAACAAAAAGAAATGGAGCATGATCCCGAAAAACTGGCGGACTTTTCGGACAAGATCATGCGGCAAATTAGAAGAAATGGAGCATGATCCCGAAAAACTGGCGGGCTTTTCGGACAAGATCATGCGACCAACAAAAAGAAATGGAGCGTGATCCCGAAAAACCGGCAGACTTTTCGGAAACGATCATGCGACAAATTAAAAAGAAGGGGAGCGCGATCGACCGACCTCAAGACATCGCGACCTAGTGATGCGGTACCAACGCTTGGGCTCGTCTCATGGTGTTGGTGCCGCATCACAAAGCATCGGATTAGCTAGTGTTCCTTACCTGACGGTCCGGGGTCGGAGCGTCGGAGAAGGAAACACTGGGCTCCACCATATTTATCCGTCGGGCCCTATCACAACCGTGCGGCAGTTTTGTAACCGGCACAAATTCTTGCGATACCGGCACACCTCGCGGCACCCGTGTGGCGGCTGCGCCGAGCGGTACGGGGATACAGTTGCCATCTCCGCGTCAACTTCGGTATTCAGCCTGATCATCCCCCAACCGCGATCAGCCCGGCAAAATGTCCCAGCTTATTCTTGCCGTTCACAACGGAATCCATGATGCGGTCGCCGCGGTCCTCATCGACTACGAGCTCAAGGCGGCGATCCAGCTTGAGCGCCTGAGCCGCATCAAGAGCGACGGCGGCTATCCGAATCTGTGCATCGACGAGACGCTCGACATGGTCGGCGCGACGCGGCGCGACGTCGACGTTTTCGCCGCCAGCCGCTCCGACTATCCGGTGCAGTATTTCCGCAATTTCCACGGCTGGCGCTGGTTGCGCGAGCAGTACCGCACCCACATCGAAGGCAAGAAGGATCGCTTCATTCCGCGCGAGACGGTGCGCGCCAACACGCCGAATGTCGAAGATTTTTTCGACATTGCCGCCTTGCGGCGCGACCAGGGGCTGCGCGATGACGCCGTCGTCTATTTCTACAACCATCATCTGGCGCATGCGCTGCCGACCCTGTTCTACACCGAGTGGGACAATGCGCTGCTGGTCACCTCCGACGGCGGCGGCGACACGGTCAATCACAGCCAGCGCCATTTCGCCGACGGAAAGATCAAGACGATCTATGGCGGCGACGAGTGCCTGACGACGCCATACCAGGTCGACAGTATCGGGCAGGCTTATGCCGCGGCAACGCGCGCGCTCGGGTTCCGCATGAACCGGCACGAAGGCAAGCTGACCGGACTTTCGGCGATGGGAGAGCCGGTTTTTGCCGATCGGATCGGCAAGCATTTCAACATTACGCAAGCCGGGAGGGTGCAGAGCGATTTCCGCCGCAACCGCGAGATCTTCGAGCTGCTGGACGCGATCGCCAAAGAAGGCCGGCGCGAGGACGTTGCCGCTTCGATCCAGAAAGTGCTGGAAGACACGATGTTGGCTTCGGTACGCCGGCTGCTCGAACAGAATCCATCGCGCCATCTCGGCGTTGCCGGCGGCATTTTCGCCAATGTGCGGCTCAACCGTGTGCTCGCCGAAAAGCTCGATCTCGACGAGGTCTTCGTCTTCCCGCCCATGGGGGACGAAGGGCTACCGGTCGGTGGCGCGCTTGCCTATCTGCTCAGGCGCGATGGCCTCGATCATTGGCTCAAGCAGCGGCGGCGGCTGAACGACGTCTATCTCGGGCGCGATTACGATGGCGAAGCCGACGAAAGCCTGGCGGGCATCGCGGGTGTGCGGCGGCTTGCCGGTGATCCCATCGCAACGGCGGCCAAGCGCGTCGCCGCCGGCGAAATCGGCGCGATCTATACCGGCCGCATGGAGTACGGGCCGCGCGCCCTCGGCGCCCGTTCGATCCTTGCCAATCCCGCGCGGCGCGAGACGCATGACATGCTCAATGAGCGACTCGCCCGCACCGAATTCATGCCGTTTGCACCGGTCATCGCCGCCGAGCGCGCATCCGAGGTGTTCGACGTCAACGGGGTCAACGGCTATGCCTGCCGGTTCATGACGATCACCTGCGATGTGCGGCCCGCCTGGCGCGCGCGCATCCCCGCGGTGGTGCATGTCGACGGCTCGGCGCGGCCGCAGACGATCAGGCGCGAGACCAATCCGCTCTATTACGATGTGATCGCCGCGTTCGAGCGCGAGACCGGCCTGCCGGTGCTGGTCAATACGAGCTTCAATGTGCATGAGGAACCGATCGTCAATACGCCGCGCGAATGCGCAAAGGCGCTGACCGACCGGCGCATCGACTTCGTCATGACGCAAAAGGCAATCTACGAGGCGACGTCGGACTAGCCGGATGCTCGACACCGCTCAGGTGGGAGGAGCTCTCGCGTCGAAGGCGTCTGGGGTCGAGTGATAATGGGCCCACCGCGTTGCTCGGTCATCCTGCCGACCCACAACCGCGCAATGACATTGCCGCGGGCGGTCGCAAGCGTGCTCAACCAGGACGAACCGGACTTCGAGCTGATCATCGTCGACGATGCCTCGATCGACGGGACGCAGGCGTGGCTTGCAACGCTCGACGATCCGCGCATCCGCCTCGCGCGGGCCGAGCGCAACCAGGGTCCGAGCGCCGCGCGCAATACCGGCATCGCCATGGCAAGCGCACCGGTGCTTGCCTTTCTCGACTCCGATGACCTTTATTGCGTACACCGTTTGTCGGTACCGCTCGCCGTCATGGCACGGGAGCCGGACGTCATCTGCACGCTGTCATCGGCGCGCAAGCAGGACAGAGACGGCGAACCGCAGGCCGTGCTGCTGCCGGACATAAAGCTCGCGCCGCCGGCATTTACCTGGGCGATGATCTGCGATCTCATCGGTGTTGAGGGCACGAGCATTACGGTGCGCACCGAACACGCGGTCAAGGCCGGCGGTTTCGATGAGGCGCTGCGGCGGAGCGAGGACCGCGAGTTCCTCATCCGCGTGGCGCGGCTCGGCGCGCTACGTGTGCTGCCGGACATCCTGTTCGAAAAAGGTTGGTCGACGGACAGTCTCTCGAACGAATGGAGGGGCGCCGGTCGCGACCTTGTCGATTATGTTCGCGCGCGCCCCGAATATCTCGGGGCTTACCGCAAGTTCGGCCGTTATCTCGCAACCAAAGTCCTAATGATGCATCTGCGTCACCGCGATGTGGCAAGCCTCAAAGCCGACCTCAAGAGGTTTCGGGCGGCCGGACTGCTCGATGTCGGCGCTGTGCGGCTGTGGCGCGACCATGTTGCGGTTAAACGCTATCGCCGCGCCCATTCCTCGGCCGAGGCACTTGCCGCGCTCACCGGCCCGCCGACGGATTGGGATTAGAGCACTCGCAAGCACGGTTCGGCTAGCGGCCGCGGAGTGTGTCACCTCTCCCCGCTTGCGGGGAGAGGTCGACGCGCGCAGCGCGGCGGGTGAGGGGGCTGCAGCGCTGCCAAAGCGTTTGCGATCGTTTCGAGCACGCCGGCCGTATTCGTCAGGACGTCATTGTTCCAGAAGCGCAGAACGCGGTAGCCCTGGGATCGCAGAAAAGCGTCGCGCGCTTTGTCCTTTGGGCTTTCCGCGTGCTGGCTGCCATCGACCTCGATGATCAAACGGTGCTCGCGGCAGGCGAAATCGACAATGAAAGGGCCAACCGGCTGTTGACGGACGAACTTGGTCGCGCAGAGACTCCTCGATCGAAGGTGATGCCAGAGCTTCATTTCGGCGTCGGTCGAGCCGCGGCGGAGGTGTCGTGAGCGACCGGTCTTGGTGGGGTTTGCACCGCGCATGTCGAAAGTGCCCCTCACCCGGATTGCCGAAAGGAGTTTCGGCAATCCGACCTCTCCCCGCAAGCGGGGAGAGGTAATTCAAGCGGGGAGAGGAAATTCAGTTGCGCCGCTTATGTCGAAAGTGCCCGTCACCGGATTGCCGAAAGGCGTTTCGGCAGTCCGATCTTCCCCGCTTGCGCAGGAGGTAACCTGGTTCAAGCCAGAGGCAATCAATCGGATAGCGCATCAATCACCGGTCGCGACCGGCAGGTCGTCGCGACTGCCCCACTCGCTCCAAGAGCCGTCATAGAGGCCCACGGCCTCGATACCGAGTGCGTCGAGCGCGAGCCACAAGGTTGCGGCCGTCACGCCCGAGCCGCAGGTGGTGACGATCGGCCTGTCGAGATCGACGCCGCCGGCAAGGAACGCCGCGCGCACGTCATCGGGTGGCAACATCCGGCCATCCCGCACGACGGCCGTGTGCGGCACATTGAGCGAGCCGGGGATGTGGCCGGCCCGCAAGCCGGGCCGCGGCTCCGGCGCGTCGCCGCGGAAACGCTCGGCCGAGCGCGCGTCCACGACCTGGGCGCTGCGTTCCGTGAGTACGCTTTGGATGCGGGCGAGGTCGGCGACGATGTCGGCGGGCTCGCGCGCGTGGAAGCGGGTCGGCGGGCGCGACACCGCGCCCTGTTCGAGCGGCAGGCCCGCCGCCTTCCAGGCTGGCATTCCGCCTTCGAGCACGAACACACGCTCGGCGCCGAACAGGCGGAAGGTCCACCACACGCGTGGCGAAGAGAACATCCCGAGGCCATCGTAGCAGACAATGGTGTCACGCTCGCTGATGCCCATCGCGCCGACCGCCTCGGCGAAGGCTTCGCGCGTGGGCAGCATATGCGGTAGCGGTGAAGCGGTATCGGCGATCGTCTCGATATCGAAACGCTGCGCGCCGGGAATGTGGCCGGCGAGGTATTCCTGGTCGGCGTCGCGCAGCGTGGTGGGGAGATAACAGGACGCGTCGAGCACGGCGAGATCGGGCGCGCCCAGATTCTCGGCAAGCCAGGTCGGCGTGACGATGAAACGGCTGTTGGTGGGAGGCGGGGCATTGGTCATGGCTTGTCTCCGCGGCATGCGGCGCGTTTTTCTGTGGGGTTCGGCGTAGGTTGTCTTTGTTTGATCAGATGATCTTGTCCGAAGAGCAGCGTAGGGTGGGCAAAGGCGCGCCAAGAGCGCGGCGTGCCCACGCGGCCAAGGCCGCCGAACACGAATTGGTGGGCATGCTTCGCATGCCCACCCTACTGTTCTTTTCGATCTGCCAGCTTTTCGGGATCATGCTGCTCTTCGTTTGATCGCATGATCTTGTCCGAAAAGTCTGCCAACTTTTCGGGATCATGCTTCAGGTTGGCTCGAACGGGGCCGCGATGGTCGCGCGCTGCTCCAGCCAGGTCGGCACGGGCAGGCTCTTCTCGCGCAGGAAGCTCGGGTTGAACAGTCGCGACTGGTAACGCGTGCCGTAGTCGCACAGCACCGTCACAATGGTGTGGCCGGGGCCAAGCTCGCGCGCAAGCCTTATTGCGCCGGCGACATTGATGCCGGAGGAGCCGCCGAGGCACAGCCCTTCATGCTCGATCAGGTCGAACACGATCGGGATCGCCTCCTCGTCGGGAATCTGGAAAGCGATATCGATCGGCGCGCCTTCTATATTCTTGGTGATGCGGCCCTGGCCGATGCCTTCGGTGATGGACGTGCCCTCGGCTTTGAGCACGCCGGTCGTGTAATAGCTGTAGAGCGCCGCGCCGCGCGGATCGGCAAGGCCGATCTTGATCGCCGGATTGCGCGCCTTCAACGCGAGGCCGACGCCCGCAAGCGTGCCGCCGGTGCCGACCGCGCAGATGAAGCCGTCGACCTTTCCCTCGGTCGCGTCCCAGATTTCCGGGCCGGTGGTCGCGATATGGGCCTCGCGATTGGCGACATTGTCGAACTGGTTCGCCCAGATCGCGCCGTTCGGCTCGCTGCGCGCCATCTCGGCGGCGAGCCGCGCGCCCACCTTCACGTAATTGTTGGGATTGGCATAGGGCACGGCCGGCACCTCGACCAAAGTTGCCCCGCAGCCGCGCAGCGTGTCCTTCTTCTCCTGGCTCTGCGTCTCGGGGATGACGACGATCGTGCGGTAGCCGAGCGCATTGCCGATGAGCGCGAGGCCGATGCCGGTATTGCCGGCGCTGGCTTCGACGATCACGCCGCCCGGCTTGAGCGCGCCCGTGCGGATCGCATCCTCGATGATGAACAGCGCGGCGCGGTCCTTGACCGACTGGCCCGGATTCATGAACTCGGCCTTGCCGAGAATGGTGCACCCGGTGAGCTCCGAGGCGCGCTTGAGCTTGATCAGCGGGGTGTGCCCGATGGCCTCGACAATGCCGTCGCAGATTCGCATGCAGGACCTGTTCGATGGAAAACGAAAGGCGTTGAAACTATCGGGGACCGAGGAGCCGGACAAGCGCGACAAATGCCGCCGTCGCGTCAGCCGCGTCCGACAAACGGCATCTTGGTCGCCATGACCGTCATGAACAACACATTGGTGTCGAGCGGCAGGCTTGCCATATAGGCGACCGCTTCGCCGGCCTTTTCCGCTGCCATGCTCGGCTCGACCATGCGCTCGCCGCTCGGCTGGAGCAGGCCGATGCTTTGTCCCAGGCCTTCGGTCAGCGGCGTTGCCGCATTGCCGATGTCGATTTGGCCGCATGCGATGTCGTGGGCGCGCCCGTCGAGCGCGGTCTGCCGGGTGAGCCCGGTGATCGCGTGCTTGGTCGCGGTATAGGCGACCAATAGCGGGCGCGGTGCATAGGCCGCGATCGAGCCATTGTTGATGATGCGTCCGCCGCGCGGCTCCTGCGCCTTCATGATGCGGATTGCCTCCTGCGTGCACAGAAAGGTGCCGGTAAGATTGATGTCGACGACCTCCCTCCAGGTCTCCAAGGACACATCCTCGATTGGCGATGCTGGTGCATTAATGCCGGCATTGTTGAACAGGAGATCGAGACGGGTGAACCTCTCGCGAATCGTGGCGAACAGCGCGTGCACGGAGGCGGGGTCGGCGACATCCGTCGGAACGGCGAGCGAGCTTCCGCCCGCGGCCGCAATTGCGGCATCGGTCTCCGCGAGCAGATCTTTGCGACGGCCGGCAAGCACGACCGTGTAACCTGCTTTGCCAAGCGCGAGCGCTGCCGCGCGGCCGATGCCGGTGCCGGCGCCGGTCACGACGGCGATGCGGGATCCTGTCATTTCGCTTCCTCCGAACGCGGCGCCTTGCGCGATTTTCACCTCTCCCCGCTGTGCCCCTCACCCGGATTGCCGAAAGGAGTGTCGGCAATCCGACCTCTCCCCGCAAGCGGGGAGAGGTAGTTCACGTGCAAGCGAGAGGTATTTTATTTTTTGCCGACGCGAGACGATTCCAAAGCATAGGATGGGTTGAATGTGCCTCGCGCGATTATCACCTCTCCCCGCTTGCGGGGAGAGGTCGACGCGCAAAGCGCGGCGGGTGAGGGGGTAGCGGCGCTGCCAGAGCGTCGGCGATCGTTTCAAGCACGCTGTCGCATTCGTCAGAACATCGTGGTTCCAGAAGCGCAGAACGCGGTAGCCCTGGGACCGCAGGAAGGCGTCACGCGCTTTGTCGTTCGGGTTTTCCGTGTGCTGGCTGCCATCGACCTCGATGATCAAACGGTACTCGCGGCAGACGAAATCGACGATGAAAGGGCCAATCGGCTGCTGACGGACGAATTTGGCCGCGCAGAGACTTCTCGATCGAAGGTTATGCCAGAGCTTCATTTCGGCGTCGGTGGAGCCGCGGCGGAGGCGTCGTGCGCGATCGGTCTTGGTGGAATTCGCGCCGCCCATGTCGAAAGTGCCCCTCACCCGGATTGCCGAACTGAAGTTTCGGCAATCCGACCTCTCCCCGCAAGCGGGGAGAGGCGATTTCATTTATCGAACACGAATAGAAAGCCGGACAGGGACACGCCAATCGGTGTGTCTTTTGAAAGATAATCACTTGATTGTGCCGTAGGGCGGGGGCGGGATAGCGGCGTGGGCGGCGCGCAGCGCGGCCGACCAGCGCTGGCGCAGGTCCTTGAAATAGGGCTCGTCCGGCTCAATGCGGTAGGCGAGCTGCGCGTCACAGGAATCACGCCGGGTGACGAGAACATCGAGCGGCATGCCGACGCTGAGATTGGAGCGCATGGTCGAGTCGACCGAGACGAGGCTGATCTTGAGCGCGTCATCAAGGTCGGTGTCATAGGTGACCGCGCGGTCGAGCACCGGCTTTCCGTATTTGTGCTCGCCGATCTGCAGATAGGGCGTATCGCGCGTGCACTCGATGAAGTTCCCGGCGCTGTACATCATGAACAGGCGCAGCCGGCCGCCTTTGATCTGCCCGCCGAGCAAGAAGGATAGCTCGAACTTGACGTCGGCGGCCTCGAGCGCGGGACCTTCCGCCCGGTGCACCGTCCGGATCGCCCGCCCAAGCCGCTGCGCTGCCTGGAACATGGTCGGCGCGTCCATCAGCGTTTCGCGCTCGCCGGTCTCGGGATTGTCCATGCCCTCGCTCAGCATGCTCAGGACCGACTGGCTGAGCGACAGATTGCCGGCGGAGGCGACCGCGATGATGCGCTCGCCGGGAACGGCGAACACGTGCAGCTTGCGGAACACCGAGACATTGTCGAGCCCGGCATTGGTGCGCGTGTCGGCGAGCATGACGAGCCCCTCGCGCACGAGGATTCCACAGCAATAGGTCATGGGTTGAGCGCCGCTCCCTCTTTCGGCGAGCCTGTAGTTTGCGCTGACCTCTTAATCACGGCAAGCCGGCGGTCCGATCACCCACGCAATAACACGCCGATTAGAGCGCGATTGCTACAGGTCGAATCAAACGCGCTCTCTGTTTGCTTCTTTGGTCGCATGATCCTGTCCGAAAAATCTGCCAACTTTTCGGGATCGCGCTCCACATTCCGTTCATTCCCGCCAAAGCGGGAATCCCCTTCGGCGGTGCATCTGGTTCCCCGCTTTCGCGGGGACGAACGGACTAGTGTTTTCTTCTCTGACGGTCCGATCCCGGACCGTCAGGGAAGGAACACCAGCTAATCCGGTTCTTTGTGATGCGGCACCAACACAATGAGACGGGCTCAAGCGCTGGTGCCGCATCATTGTAACACGTGCCTCAGCTCTGGATCTGTTGCGCCGCCTGGGTGACATTCACCGCCACCGACAGCTTCTCTTCGCCGCCGCCGACACGGGCACCGCGCACCGGCGCCGCACCGAGATAATCAAGCCCGATCGCGACCCGGACATGGGCGTCGGTCGTGCAAATCGCGTGCGCCGGGTCGAAACCGACCCAGCCGAGGCCGGGCACGAACGCCTCGACCCAGGCGTGACCGGCTTCCTGCGCCGTCACGCCGTCGCTGCGGCGGAAATATCCGCCGACATAGCGCGCCGGAATGTCGAGCGTGCGTGCGGTCGCAATGAAAATATGGGCAAGATCCTGGCAGACGCCGCGCCGCAAGGCGAATGCCTCGGCGGCGGTGGTGGCAGCATGCGTCGGGTCGGTATCGTAGGTGACCTCGCGATGCAGTTCGCCCAGCAATGCGTGGAGCAGGTCGAGCTTGTCGGTTCCGCCATTGCCTTCGGCCAAATGACGGGCGAAGTCCTGGATCGCCGCGTCCGGCTGGGTCAGGGGTGTTTCACGCAGAAACAGGCTCGGGGGAAACCGCTCGACGGCGTTGCGCACGATGCCATGGGTGTCCTGGGTCTCGACCTCGCCCGCGACCACAACGCTCAACGCGTCCAGCGGCTCATGGACGGAAAAGGTGTGCATGATATCGCCGAATGCGTCTTCTTGCGCGTCGAGCTTGCAGTCTTCCGAAATCTCGATACGCCAGTTGACGACATACTGACCCTCATGGTGGCGCGGGGTCACGCGCAGGACCTGGATCGCTCGCGTCAGCGGCGCCTCGTAGCGGTAGACCGTTTCATGGAATATGTGGATGCGCATCGCAGGCCTGTCTTCCGGGCGACGACAAACCCAACCGGCGCCGCTCACATCAGGTATTGCCGCGTGATCGCGCTGCCGAGCTGGTTATTGTCCGCTATGAACTCTTCAATGAATTCGTGCAAGCCGCGCTGGAAAATCTCCTCCATACTGCTGTTCTGCAGCTTGGTCCTGATCGCCCGGGCTTTGCGCTGCGCCGGTCCCTGCCGGCCATAGGCGGTCGCGATCGAATCACAATGGCGCACGAGATTGTCATAGCAACTCGCGAGCGAACGCGGCATTTGCGGGTTGAGTATCAGAAGGTCGGCGATCAGCCACGGCTTCAGGCCCTCCCGGTACACCCAGTGATAGGAGGTGAGCGCGGAGACCGAGCGCAGGATCGCGGCCCACTGGTAATAGTCGAGCGGACCGCCGATCCGCGCGTCCGCCGGCAGCAGCAGATGATACTTCTTGTCGAGGATGCGCGCGGTGTTGTCCGCCCGCTCGATGTTCAGGCCAAGGCGGGAGAACCAGTACATATCGTTGCGCAACATGGTGCGGAACGCAGAGCCGTCGAAGCGCAGCGAGGTTTCCTGCACCCAGCGCAGGAAGCGCATGAACTCCTCGCGCGAGCCGGCGGCGTTGCCGAACCGTTCGAGCTCGAGCCAGGCCCCGTTGATCACGTCCCACATCTCGCTGGTGATGGCGGTACGCACTGCGCGGGCATTGGTGCGCGCGAGCTCGATGCAGTTGCTGATGGAGGACGGGTTTTGCGGCGCGAAGGTGAGGAATTCCATCACATTCGCTTCGTTCGCCTCGGAATGGCGGGCGTAGAAGGCCTTGCTGCAGCCGGCGGTCGCAATCGCCGACTCCCATTCATTGGTCGCGCCGACATAGCCGATCGGCAGCGAGGTGAGCCGCATCGTCACTTCGAGGATGCGCGCAAGATATTCGGCGCGCTCCACATAGCGCGACACCCAGTAGAGATTATCGGCGGTGCGCGACAGCATCAGCGGTCCAGCACCCAGGTATCCTTCGTGCCGCCTCCCTGGCTGGAATTGACGACGAGCGATCCATTCTGCAGGGCAACGCGCGTGAGGCCGCCCGGAGCGATCCGGATTCGGTCGCGTCCGGTGAGCACGAAGGGCCTCAGGTCGATGTGCCGCGGCGCAACGCCGCGGTCGACAAAGGTCGGACAGGTCGACAGCGAGAGGGTCGGCTGGGCGATATAGTTCTTCGGACTGGCCTTGATCCGGGCGCGGAACTCGGCGATCTCGGCCTTGCTCGCGGCGGGACCGACCAGCATGCCGTAGCCGCCCGATCCGTTGACGACCTTGACCACCAGCTCCGGCAGGCGATCGAGCACATGGGACAGGTGCGAGGGCTCGCGGCAGCGCCAGGTCGGCACATTGTTGAGGATCGGCTCCTCGCCGAGATAGAACTGCACGATTTCCGGCATATAGCTGTAGATCGCCTTGTCGTCGGCAACGCCGGTGCCGACCGCATTGGCGAGCGTGACCTGGCCGGCGAGATAGGCGGCCATCAGGCCCGGCACGCCGAGCTCGGTATCGGGCCGGAACGCCAGCGGGTCGAGGAACTCGTCGTCGACCCGGCGGTAGATGACATCGACGCGCTTCAACCCCTCTGTCGTGCGCATATGCACGACCCCGTTCTTCACCACGAGATCGCGGCCTTCGACAAGCTCGATGCCGAGCTTGTCGGCAAGGAAGGAGTGCTCGAAATAGGCGGAGTTGTAGATGCCCGGCGTGAGCAGAACGACGGTCGGCTCGGCCGAGGCGGTGGCGGGCGCCACCGATTGCAGCGTCGCCAGCAGCTCGTCGGGATATTTCTCAACGGGTGCGACGCGATAGCGCGAGAACAGGTCGGGGAACAGCCGCAGCATGATCTCGCGGTTCTCCAACATGTAGGAGACCCCGGACGGCGTGCGGGCATTGTCCTCAAGGACGTAGAAGGTCTTCTCGTCCACCCGCACGATGTCGATGCCGGCGATGTGCACATAGACATCGTGGGGCACCCGTTGCCCGTTCATCTCCGGGCGGAACAGCGGGTTCTGGAAGACCATCTCCTCGGGCAGGACGCCGGCCCGCAGGATGTCGCGGCGACCGTATATGTCGTTGAGGTAAAGGTTGATCGCGCGCACGCGCTGCTCGAGGCCGCGACGCAGGATGTCCCATTCCGCCGAGGAGAGAATGCGCGGGATGACGTCGAAGGGGATGAGGCGTTCGGTCGAATCCGCCTCGCCATAGACCGCAAAGGTGATGCCGATGCGGCGGAACAGCAGTTCGGCCTCCTGGCAACGCTGCTCCAGCAGGTCCGGCGACTGCTCCCGCAACCAAGTGTTCAGCGCCGTATAGGTGCCGCGAACTTGTTCGTCATGACCCAGCATTTCGTCGAAAGCGAATGCCATGACACCCTCCGGACGCTGCCCCTACGAGTCCTGACGACGCGGTTGTCCGACACGGAAAAGGCAAGCTTCAGGCCAAGCCTCCCTCTGTTGAGATGGCCCTGCGGGGCGCCTTTTCACACCGGCCCTGCCCAAGCTTTAGGCTATCGCTGATGCGGATGGCGGCGCCGGCGCCTCCTTCGACGGCAGCGGCGCGCTTGAGCCGTCCCGGCGCCCGGGATAGATGACGCGCAGTAAGGAGCGGCCCATGATCGACGAGAGCAGGAACCCGTCAGAGCGGCAGCCGGCCGCAGCGGCTCGCGCGCCGGCCGAAATGCCAAGCCCGGCCGCGGCACATGACGCGCCTGAGCCCGCCATCGTGACCGCCGGCCTGTTGGTGATCGGCGATGAGATCCTGTCCGGGCGAACCAAGGATCAGAATATCGAGCATATCGCACGCGCTATGACCGCGATCGGGATCGACCTTAAGGAGGTCCGGGTGGTCGAGGACGCAGTGGCGGCGATCGTCGCTGCGCTCGACGAGTTGCGGGCGCGCCATGACTACGTTTTCACCACGGGCGGGATCGGTCCGACCCATGACGATGTTACCGCAGACAGTGTTGCCCAGGCCTTTGGCGTGCCGCTCGACCATGATCCGCACGTCGCCGCAGCATTGAAGGAGCGGCTCGGCGTCGCCGAGCTGAACCCGGCACGGCTGCGCATGGCCCGCATTCCGCGCGGCGCCGAGGTGATTGCGAACCGGATTTCCGTCGCGCCCGGCTTCTGGATCGGCAATGTCATCGTCTTGGCCGGCGTGCCCGCCATCATGCAGGCGATGCTCGACGAGGTCACGCCCAGGCTGCGCGCCGGGGCAAGGCTGATGGCGGAGACGATACGCGCCGATCTGCGCGAAGGCGATATCGGCAGCGAGCTTGGCGTTATCGCCAAGGCGTTCCCTGAGGTGATGATCGGGAGCTATCCGTTCATGGATGAGGAACGCGGCCCCAACACCAATGTGGTGCTGCGCGCGCGCGATCCGGAACAGCTTGCCGCGGCCACGCGCGAGGTCGAGCGGATGCTGGTCGCTGTGCGCGCGGCACTGACCGGCAGTGATCCGGCGTGAGTCCTCCTTTTCGGGGCGTGGGAAAGGCAGAACGCGCCAACGCAAGGCGCGGGAGGAAGGAATAACAACGGTGGCCCTCCCCAAGAAATCGTTTCCGGTGTCGTGGGACATGTTTCACCGCGACGCCCGTGCGCTCGCTTGGCGCCTTGCCGATGCGCGGCCGTTCGAGGCCATCGTGGCGGTCACCCGTGGCGGCCTCGTCCCGGCGGCGATCGTCGCGCGCGAACTCGGCATCCGGATCATCGAGACGGTGTGTGTCGCAAGTTATGCGCACATGACCCGCAGCGAGATGAAGCTGCTGAAAGGCGCGGCGGCCGAGGTCGTGGCGCTCGGCGGCGGCGAGGGCAGGGCGGTGCTGATCGTCGACGACCTCGTCGATACCGGCGAGACCGCGCGGGTGGTGCGTGATCTCCTGCCGCGGGCGCATTTTGCGACCGTCTATGCCAAGCCGATGGGGCGGCCAATGGTCGACACGTTCATTACCGAAGTGTCCCAAGACACTTGGATCTTCTTCCCCTGGGACACCGGCCTTGCCTTTCAGGAGCCGATCCGGGCCGACGGGCTATGAGATCCATAGTGGTCACTAAGCGGCTGATCCATCGGCCGCTCGTTGACCGGCGATCATCCGCTTGGGCGGCCGGTTTGATTGCGAGCCATGCGGAATATCTCAGCAAGCAATTTGAAATCGTCCGCTTGAGCGGATGTGTGGCGCCAGGCGAGAGCGATCCGGCGTGGGGAGGCGCCCTCAAGCGGCATGAGATTCAGAGAGTGGCCTTTCGCCACGCCGGCGTCTATGGCGACCTGGGGCAGCAGCGTCGTCCCAAGGCCCTCCTCGACCATTGAGATGAGCGTATTCAGGCTTGTTGCCGCGAACCTGTCGTCCCGCGGGAGCTCGATATTGGGGAAGGCGGTAAGCGCGTGCCGCTGCAGGCAGTGCCCCTTCTCGAGCAGCAGGAGCGGCATATCGGCGAGTTCGTCTCCACCAACGCGTTCTTTGGCTGCAACCGGGCTGCTGAGCGGAGTGGCGAGTTGGTATTCGTCTTCAAACAAAAACTCTGTCTTGAGCGCACCGATATCAAACGGAAGCGCAATCAGGATCACATCCAAACGTCCCGCGATGAGCCCCTCGACAAGGGGCTCGGTGAGTTCCTCGCGCAAGTAGACCTTGAGGTCGGGGAAGCGCACGCGCAGCAAAGGTAGCGCCTTCGGGATCAGAAAGGGCCCGATGGTCGGAATCGAACCAAGACGGAGCGTGCCGCGGAGCAGTCCGCGTGAGCGCTCTGCAATTTCCTCGATGTCCCTGACCTCTGCGAGCACCGAGCGCGCGCGCTCCGCGATGGCGTGACCGACCGGCGTCAGGATAACGGAGCGCTTGGTCCGCTCTGCGAGGGCAATGCCGAGCGTGTCCTCCAGCTCCTTCAGACCCGTGCTCAGCGTCGGTTGCGTGACATGACAGGCCGCGGCCGCGCGCGAGAAATTAAGCTCTTCAGCGAGTGCGACAAGAAATCTGAGTTGGCGAAGGCTGGTCATGGGCACCAAGTTATCGTCATAAGCTATAAATAATATAGATATAATCCATTTTATCTATAACTCGGCGGCATCTATATCGTCCTCAGCGGCGACCGACGGCACGAAGGGAGGCAATGAGCGTGGATGAACCTGTCTCGCACCTCAACGGTTCGAGACGAGGCATGAAGACGCGGCGCTGCGTGTAACCCGAGCTGACAAGAGGAGTGCTCCGATGACCAACGATCCGAAGCAGCGCTGCGCCGACGTTTTGGCGAGAATTCTGGCGGACACCTACGTCCTCTACTTGAAGACGCACAACTTTCACTGGAATGTAGAGGGCGAGAAGTTCCGCGCGCTGCACGAGATGTTCGAAGGGCAATATCGCGACATGTGGGATGCGCTGGACGAGCTGGCGGAACGCGTCCGCGCCCTTGGCGCGTACGCCCCGGGCACGCCCGCCAAGTTCGCCGCGTTGGCGACCATCGAGGCCAATGAGGAAATACCGTCGGCCGACCAGATGATCCGAGAACTGATCGCTGACCACGAGGCGATGGCCGACATGCTCTCCAAAGCGATCAAGTCGGTTCAGGAAGAGGCCGACGAGGCGTCTGCCGGGATGCTCGCCGATCGCCAGACAGCGCACGAGAAGCAGGTCTGGATGATGAAGGCGATGACGGCTTAGCCAGTTACATTACATTCGGTCCGGCGCCGGACCTGGTGCGACGTCGGATTTTGCTTGGAGCTTCCTCCAAGGTTCGGACGGTGCGCGATGAGCCGTTGCGCCGGGCGGGCGCAAGACTGCTATGATGAGGCCCATCGCGGCGCGCGGCGCGGACGTGGCGAAATGGTAGACGCAACGGACTTAAAATCCGTTGAGGGAGACCTCGTGCGGGTTCGAGTCCCGCCGTCCGCACCAAATCTCCTTCTGTCTCGGCTTTATCGCTGTATCGACGTAATCGAGTTTGCAGGAAACCGCCGTTCTGGCAGCGTCTTCCTTGTGATTTCGGTTCAGCTTTCGGCTGCTTTGCGATTCCCTGATCAGCAGGCTGTCGGGGGGATCGGATGCGGCCGAAACAGCGGCAGAATGTGCGGTTCGTTTCCGCCCGGACCCTTTCGGTCCAGCATCGCGTTCAGGCGAGCGACCAGGACGGCGGACAGCACCTCCGCGGCGGCCTCTTCGCCGCCGATCCGGGTGCGAAGATGTTCGATATCGAAGTTCGGTGCCGTCATGGATCAACTCGCCTTCAATTCGGCAAGCCCGGGCACGGCACCATAGTCATAGGCCGTCTCTTCCCAGATCGGCGCCGGGGCGGGAATAGAGACCGGGCCATTGGGCGTGGCGACCGTGATCCTGCGCAGATGCGGGTGGCAGGAAAGCCGCTCCATGTCGTTGATCTGGGCAAATGCAATATCGGCGCGCAACAGCGCCTCTGTTGCCTCGCATGCGTCCATTGTTGCAAGAGCTCGACCGACGACGGCGTCGGTCTCATCCCGGTTTTCGACCCGCGCCACATTGGTTTCAAAGCGCGGATCGGTACAAAGGTTCGGCTTGCCGATGATCATGGCGCATATCTGGGCCCATTCGCGGTTGCTCTGGACCGAGATCAGGATGGGCACGCCGTCTTTGGTTGTGAAGATACCGTAGGGCGCGATCGACGGATGGGCGAGCCCAAGGCGCTGCGGGCTCTTGCCACCCTCGTGGTTGAGCAGCGGCACGGTCAGCCAATCGGCCATCACATCGAACATCGAGATTGCGATGCGCGCGCCCCGTCCTGTCACGCCGCGGCGGATCAAGGCCTCAAGGATCGCCGCATGGGCTGTCGCGCCCGTTGCGATGTCGACGAGCGAGATGCCGACACGCGCTGGCTCCGATCGCGTCCCGGTAACCGAACACAGTCCCGATTCTGCCTGCACCAGCAGGTCGTAGGCCTTGCGATCGGCCATTGGCCCATTGTCTCCATAGCCCGAGATCGAGCAGGTGATCAGGCGCGGATATGTACTGGCCAGACGCTCGATGCCGAAACCGAGCCGGTCGAGCGCGCCGCGTTTGAGGTTCTGAACCAACACATCTGCGCGATCCAGCAACCGGGAAAGCTTGGCCTTTCCGGAAGGGTGCGCAAGATCGAGCGTGCGTGATTGCTTGCCCCGGTTCAGCCAGACGAAATAACTCGACAGCCCGTTTGCCACATCGTCATAGCCGCGGGCGAAATCACCCCCGGGCCGCTCGATCTTGATTACCTCGGCGCCCGCATCGGCCAGCCGCGCGGTGCAGAAGGGAGCCGCAACCGCCTGTTCGACCGCGACCACCGTGAGCCCTTCGAGCGGCCGCATCAGAACGACCTCGGCAGTCCGAGAACGTGCTCGGCGACGTAAGACAGGATGAGGTTGGTCGAGATCGGCGCCACCTGATAAAGGCGCGTCTCGCGGAACTTGCGTTCCACATCATATTCGCACGCAAAACCGAAGCCGCCATGGAACTGGATGCAGGCGTTGGCCGCTTCCCAGGACGCTTTGGCCGCCAGATACTTGACCATGTTGGCCTCGGCGCCACAGGGCTTGCCCGCGTCGAACAGCGCGCAAGCCCTGTAGCGCATGAGGTTGGCGGCCTCGATCTCGATGAAAGCCTCCGCAATGGGAAACTGAACGCCCTGGTTCTGGCCGATCGGCCGACCGAAGACCTCACGCTCCTTGACATAGTTCACCACACGGTCGGTGAACCAATAACCGTCGCCGATGCATTCGGCTGCGATCAGCACGCGCTCGGCATTGAGGCCGGTCAGGATGTATTTGAACCCCTTTCCCTCCTCGCCGATCAGATTCTCCTCGGGGACTTCCAGATTGTCGAAGAACAGCTCGCTCGTCTCGTGATTGACCATGTTGGCGATCGGCCGGACGATCATGCCCGACCTCATCGCCTCCTTGACATCGACGAGGAAGATCGAAAGCCCATCGGATTTCTTGGTGACCTCGGAAAGCGCTGTCGTGCGCGCCAGCAAGATCATCAGGTCGGAGTGCTGAACCCGGCTGATCCAGACCTTCTGGCCATTGACGACATATCGGTCGCCTTTTTTAACGGCGGTGGTCTTAAGCTGCGTTGTGTCCGTCCCGGTCGTCGGTTCGGTCACCCCCATCGATTGAAGGCGCAGTTCGCCGCTGGCCAATTTGGGAAGAATCTCCTGCTTTTGACGCTCCGAGCCGTGCCGGACCAGCGTGTTCATGTTGTACATCTGGCCATGGCAGGCACCGGAGTTGCCGCCGGTTCGATTGATTTCCTCCATGATGACCGAGGCCTCGGCAAGACCCAGTCCAGCGCCGCCATACGGCTCCGGAATCAATGCGGCCATCCAGCCCGCTTCCGTCAGCGCATCGACAAAGGCTTCCGGATAGGCGCGCTGTTCATCGATTCTGCGATGATATTCGTCGGGGAACTTGGAGCACAGCGCGCGGACGGCATCGCGAATGTCCTGAAAATCGTTGCAGTCCTGGTCGAACAACTCTGCCTCCTGAAATGATTACCTCATCGGGATCATTCAGGCAGACCACGCATAAATCAAATATCTGAATAACCTTTCCGGCATGCCGCCATGGCATGGCTGACCCTGTACCGGGCACGGCGCCCGCAAACAGCGCCCGGCCTGCGGGTCAATGTCCGAAATGAAAATGGCCCTCGGCAAAGGCGGGCTGTTTTCGGCTGTCGTGTAGCGTGCGGACGTTACAGATCCACGACGTCCTTGGTCAGACCGGATCCCAGCTGAAGACGTCTGCGGACACGTCAAGCGGCACGAAACTGTTGCGCAGCGCCGGCATGGCGTGACTGCCTATGCTGACGTTGTCCCAGCCCTCGCTCCTTTGCACCGAGCGTAGCGGCCGCGACTGTGACATCAGGAAGATCTCATTGTTGCGGACGGCGAAGATCTGTCCGGTGGTGTCGGCGCCTGAATCGGAGGCAAGATGCACGACCAGCGGCGCGATCTTTTCGGGATGCATGTCCTTCAAGCGGTTGACACGGGCTTCCTGCTCGGGGCTGTCAACCTTGATCGACGACGTCATCCGGCTCCATGCGAACGGAGCGATGCAGTTCGAACGGATGTTCCAGCGCTTGAGGTCCAGTGCCATCGATTTCGACAAGGCGACAATCCCCAGCTTTGCGGCAGAGTAGTTGGCCTGCGCCAGGTTGCCGACCAGCCCGGAGGTGGAGGTCATGTGAATCAGGCTGCCCGAACCCTGTTCGCGCATCACGTCGGCGGCGGCACGGCTGACGTTGAATGTGCCGTAAAGGTGGACTTTAACCACTGCGTCGAAGTCCTCATGGCTCATCTTGTGGAAGAAGCTATCGCGCAGGATGCCGGCATTGTTGACCACCGCGTCCAGCCGCCCGAACGCATCGGCCGCCTGTCTGACCATGGTCTCGGCGCCCGAAGGATCGGAAACGTCGTCCCCGTTCGCAACTGCGCGCCCGCCCGCCCGTTCGATCTCGGCCACGACCTCCTGAGAGGCCGCGCTTGAGACGCGCGTCCCGTCGAGGCTTGCCCCGATATCGTTCACCAGCACGGCAGCGCCCGCCTTTGCGGCCTCCAGTGCAATCGCGCGACCAATGCCGCCACCTGCGCCGGTTACAATGATGACTTTCCCGTCAAGGGGTTGCGTTTCAGACATGCCTTCTCGGTCTCCGTCTCTCGCGTGTTGTCGGTTGGTGTGCGGTCAGCTTTCGCTGGTCTGGCCGAAGACGCAGCACTCGACCTGCCGCGCTGCCGCAGCAAGCGCTTTTGCGACCTTTGAAAGAGGTTCGACATCGTGCTGGCCTGCAATGGTGATGCTGCTCATGCCAAGCCGGGGAACGCCGTTGGCATCGCAAGCGACCGCAGCCACGCTGTCGAGTCCAATGAACAACTGCCCGCGATCACGGGCATAGCCGGTCTGCTGCGCGGCCAACACGTCGTTCCAATAGGCCTCGAACCCCGGCGGGTTTTGCCAGCGCACGCTTTCATAGCCCTTGCGGGCCGCAGCCTCGTCAAGACGCAGTCTTGCGGCATAGGCGCGACCGAGGGCACCTGCAAAGACGGGCAGGCGGCGGTTACGCGCAATGACCACCTGAACGATGTTTGGCGCGGCAAAACTGTCAATCAGCACCATCCGCTCCTCAGCGGTGATGTGCCAAAGGGCGACCACAACCCGATTCTCCTCCGCAATTGCGCTCAGAACCGGCCGCAGAAGGTCAGACGGGTTTGCGCCTAGAAGGGGGACCGCGAACGCCATCATCCCCATGCCGATGCTGTAGGTTTTTGTCTCGGCATTGACGTGCAGCAACCCCTCATGACTCAGCGTTTGCAAGATGTTGAACGCCGACGAGACATTCAGTCCGGTTTCACGGGCGATCTGGGTTGCTCCCAGGGGCCGGCCTGCCCCTGCAAGCAGGCGCAGGATCAGCACGGCATTCTGGACCGCCGGAACGGGTTTGGGCGTGTGATCCCTTGTCATCCTTTTTCCTAATAGAATGCCATTTACTATACAGAATAAATCTGCTAGTTCAAGCATCGAAGGCGTTCGGTCTCCGGGAGGGCAATATGGTGTCGGGCGTTGATGGCGATGTTTTCGAGCAGCTTGTTTCGACCGTCGACCGGTTTGCCCGGGAGCGGCTCATTCCGGCCGAGCGGCAGGTGGAGCAGGAGGACGACGTCCCGCAAGAGATCGTCGCCGAGATGAAGCGGATGGGGTTGTTTGGCCTGTCGACGCCGCAAGAATATGGCGGGATCGGCCTGAGCGTGTCCCAGGAGGCGCGTCTGATCGAGGCCCTTTGCTATGCCTCTCTGACATTCCGGTGTTTGATCGGCACCAATGTGGGCATTGGCTCTCAGGGCATCGTGATGGACGGAACGCCCGAGCAGAAGCAAGCGTGGCTTCCAGCCATTGCCAGTGGCAATGTCATCGCCTCCTTCGCGCTGACCGAACCCGACTATGGATCGGATGCGGGAGGCATACGCACGTTCGCCCGGCGCGATGGCAGCGATTTCGTCATCAACGGCACCAAGCGTTACATCACCAATGCCGTCTATGCCGGCGTCTTCACCGTTTTTGCGCGCACCGATCCGGACAAGGCGGGCGCGGACGGCGTGACCGCCTTCATCGTCCCCGCCGATACGTCCGGCATCACCGTGGCCAAGCCCGACCGCAAGCTCGGCCAGCGCGGCGCCAAGACTTCGGATGTCATCTTTGAGGACGTGCGCGTGCCCGAAAGCGCCATCATCGGCGTGCCGGACAATCTCAACAAGGGCTTCCGGACCGCGATGAAGGTGCTTGACCGCGGCCGCATCCATATCGGCGCGATGGCGGTGGGACAAAGCCAGCGGATGCTCGACATGGCAACCGACTATGCGCTGGAACGCAAGCAGTTCGGCAAGCCGATCGGCGAGCATCAACTGGTGCAGGGCATGCTGGCCGACTGCCAGGCCGAATTGCATGCCGCCCGTGCACTGGTCCGCGCGTCTGCCGAAACGTTCGAGCGCGAGGGCAAGGCGATCCTCGAAGCGTCCTGCACGAAACTCTTTTGCACCGAAGCCGCCGGACGAATCGCCGACCGCGCGCTGCAGATCCATGGCGGTGCGGGATACATGGCCGAATACGACATCGAACGGCTTTACCGCGATATCCGCGTTCTGCGCATTTATGAGGGCACAAGCCAGATCCAGCAGCTCGTCATCGCGCGACGGACGTTAGCCCAGCGGGCCGCGTAATGATGGCCGACCACGAGACGCGAACGCTTGATGAGATACCGCCTCCGTCGGCCTTTTCGGCACTGCTCGGGATAGAGTTCGCCCTCTGCACGCCGGAGGAGGTCGTCTGCAGCCTGGTCGTGACCGAAGCCATGGGAAACCGGAATGGGGTTTTGCATGGCGGAGCGCTGATGGCGCTGGCCGATACGGCGGCCAGTACCGCCTCGTTCATAAACAGCCCGGCCGGTGTTTCGAACACCACGATTGAGACAAAGACCAACTTCATCCGTCCGGTACTGGTGGGCGAAACGCTGACCGCACGCTGTGTGCCGGTCCATATCGGCCGATTCACGATTGTCCTGCAGGTCACGACGACCCGACCGGAAGGCAAGGTTGCCGCCGTCACCTTGCAGACGCAAATGCTGCTGAGTTCCGAACACCGGCGAGACGAGGAGAAACACAGACGATGACCGAGGCGGACATCGCGAAGCTGGGACCGCAGGCAGCCTATCAGGCCTATCTCGATAGAGGCCGATTCATGATCCAGCGTGCGGCGAGCACCGGCGAGTTCGTCTTCTGGCCGCGGGTTAGCACGGGCACCGGAGCCACCGATCTTGAGTGGGTCGAAGCCCGCGGAACGGGCACTGTCTATGCGGCCACGGTCAACCGCACCCGCAGCGGCTCTTGGAACGTGGTGCTCGTCGATCTCGACGAAGGCGTGCGTATGATGTCGACCTTGCCAGATGTCGAGACCGTGAAAGTCGGAGCGCGGGTCAAGGCGCGCATCGAGAACACGCCCGACGGAGCCCGGGTCGTCTTTGATCTGATGACGCGGGATGCAGCATGAGCGGCAAGGGACCTCGAGGCCGGTCGGCCATTGTGGGCATGGCGACCGCCGGCATGGGCGAAGCGCCGGGCTTTTCGGCAATGGAGCTTCTTGGGCAGGCGGCGGTCAAGGCCGTTGCCGATGCCGGCTTGAGACTGCAGGATGTGGATGGCGTGTTCACCGCCACCAGCGGCCACGCCTTTCCCACCATGAGCGTAACCGAATATCTGGGCTTGAGGCCGCGTTTCTTCGACGGCACCAATGTCGGCGGCTCCAGTTTCGAAATGCATCTGCTGCAAGCAACGCTGGCACTGGATGCCGGCCTTTGCGATGCTGCGCTCGTTTGTTACGGCTCCAACCAGCGCACCGCAGGTGGCCGCCTCGTCTCCATGAGCGAACCGCAATGGCACGAGACGCCCTACAAGCCGCGCCATCCGATCACCGCCTATGCTCTTGCGGCCAGTCGGCACATGGCGCAATTCGGCACCACGCGCGAGGATCTGGCTGATGTGGCTCTGGCGGCACGCGCCTGGGCCAATCTCAACCCGGAAGCCTTTGCCCGCGGGCCTTTGACCAAAGACGAAGTGCTGGCGGCGCGCATGATCTCGGACCCGCTAAGCGCGGCCGATTGCTGCCTTGTTACCGATGGCGCCGCGGCCTGTGTCCTGGTTCGCGCGGAGCGAGCGCGGGACTTGCCGAGCAAGCCCGTCTACTTCCTCGGCGCGGGCGCGGCGAATCATCATCGCTCGATCGTCGCCATGCCGGACCTGACGGTCACCTCCGCCACCGAGAGCGGGCCGCGCGCGATGGATATGGCTGGTGTGACCCATGCCGATCTCGATCTGGTCATGCTGTACGATGCGTTCACCATCAACACGATCCTGTTTCTCGAAGACCTCGGCTTTTGTCCCAAAGGTGAGGGCGGCCGTTTCGTCCGGGACGGACGTATCGCCCCCGGCGGTGGGCTGGCGGTCAACACCAATGGCGGCGGCCTGTCCTGTGTTCATCCGGGCATGTATGGCCTGTTCCTCATCGCCGAGGCAGTGACGCAGATCCGTGGCGAGGCGGGCGAGCGTCAGCTCGACGCTTGCCATATCGCTCTATGTCACGGCAGTGGCGGCACCTTGGCCAGCCAATGCACCGCTATCCTGGGCGCGGAAGCAGTTCTGTGAGCATCCTTTCGGACATCGGTGGGCTGATCGCCCCCGCGTCCGTGGCGGTCGTCGGGGCGTCGAACGATGTGACCCGGATCGGCGGACGCCCCATCGCGGCGATGCGGGCTGCGGGCTATCGGGGGCGCATCCTGCCGGTCAACCCGAACCGTGACACGGTGCAGGGTCTGCCCTGTTATCCAAGCGTCGGCGAGCTGCCGGAAGTGCCGCAAGCCGCCCTTGTCGCCGTGCCGGCCGGGCTTGTCGGCGAGGTCATCGAAGAGTTGGGCAAGAAGGGCTGCGGGGCGGCCACATTGTTTTCGGCGGGTTTTGCCGAAACCGGCGAGAAAGGCGAGGCCGCACAGCGCGATCTTGTCGATGTCGCCCGCCGGTATGGCATGCGCCTGCTCGGCCCGAACACGCTTGGTGTCTATAATGTGGGTATCGGCTATTACGGCACCTTTTCCTCGTCGCTGGACACCGGTTTTCCCAAGCTTGGAAATGTAGGCATCGCCAGCCAATCGGGTGCTTTCGGCGCCCATCTGGGCGCGCTGGCCCGTGACCGGGAGCTTGGGTGCTCGGCCTTGATCACCACGGGCAATGAAGCGGACATCACCGTAGCCGACGCGATCGGCTGGATGGCGCAAAGCGACGGCACCGATGTCATCTGCACCTATATGGAGGCGATCAACGATGCGCCGGCCCTGCTGAAGGCGCTCGATGCGGCACGTAGCGCGGGCAAGCCGGTGCTGGCGCTCAAATCGGGCCGCTCTGCGGTGGGTGCGCGAGCGGCAGCCTCACATACGGCTTCGCTGACCGGAGATGCGGTCGTGGCCGATGCGGTGCTTTCCGATCACGGCGCAATCCTTGTGCGAGCCCCCGACACCATGATGGACATCGCCTATGTGGCCTCGCCCAAGGTGTTTCCGGTCCGGCATTCGCTGGGGATCGTGACCGTCAGTGGCGGGGCGGGCATCGTGGCAAGCGATGAGGCGGAGCGGATCGGCCTGCCGATGCCGGCAATGCCACAGGCAGCACAGGCGGCTTTGAAGGAATTGCTGCCCTATTCGTCGCCGGCAAATCCGCTCGATTGTACCGCCCAGGCGCTCAATGATCCTTCCCTTCTGGAGGCCTTCACGCGGCGGGGGCTTGAAGATGGCGGATATGGGGCGATGCTGTGCTTTCTGACATTCGTTGCCGGCAGCAAGGCCATGTCGGAGGCGATCCTGACTGCAATGGCGCCGTTGCGCAGGGCATATCCCGATCGCATCATCGCATTCTGTGCGCTCGGAGATCGGCAGGTGCTGCGTCAATACGAAGAGGCGGGCATCCTGATCTTCGAAGACCCCTGCCGTGCGGTGCGGGCATTGGACGCTGTTCTGCGCCTTGCGACCGAGCGAAACGGGGCTGCTGCCGCAACGCTTGCCGTCCCCCCGGTGGCGCTGCCGTCGCGCATCCCGGACGAGGCGCAGGCCAAGGCCCTGCTCGCCGACGCCGGTATTCCGGCAGCGCCCGAACAGGCCGTGCAAACCGCGGACGAGGCGGCGGCGGCAGCCGATCGCTTTGGCTACCCGGTGGTGATGAAAGTCCTGTCGCCGGATATCGTGCACAAATCCGATATCGGTGCGGTCAGGCTCGGTTTGCGTAACGCCGATGCCGTTCGTGCGGCCCACGCCGAGATCCTTGCGGCCGCCGCCCACCACGCGCCGAATGCGCGCGTCACCGGTGTGCTGGTGGCCAGCCAATTGTCTGGTGGCGTGGAATGCCTGATGGGCGTCAACCGCGACCCGGTCTTCGGCCTGGTTGCGGTGTTCGGACTTGGCGGGGTCTTCGTCGAACTCCTCAACGACATCGCACTGCGCGCGTGTCCGTTCGATACGGACACCGCGCGGCGGATGATCCTGTCGATCCGCGGCGCGCCGCTCCTTCAGGGCGCACGCGGCGCCGAGCCGGCCGACATCGACGCATTGGCCCGGATGCTCTCGAATCTGTCGGTCTTCGCGGCGGGGGCCGGGGAGCGACTGATCTCCATCGACCTCAACCCGGTCCTGGCATTGCCTGGATGTCAGGGCGCCTTCGCGCTCGATGCAGTGATCGAACTGGACGAACAGGAGGCCGGGAACGATGGCCATTGACTACGACACCCTGATGAACTTCGACCTGCCCGAGGTGCACCAGAGCTACGGCGCCGCCGAGGTCGCGCGGTTCGGGCTGACCGTGGGCATGGGGCAGGACCCGACGGACATGCGCCAGCTTGCCTATGTGGGCGCGCTCGCCGATGACCGCAGGGCGATGCCAGCCATGGTCAATGTTCTGGGGCATCCGGGCTTTTGGCTGTCAAGGCCTGAAACTGGCGTCGATGCGGTGAAGCTGGTTCATGCCGAACAAGGCTTCACCATCCATGAGCCGATCCCGGTCCAGGGCGCGATCATCGGCAAGACCCGTGTCACCGGCCTGGTGGACAAGGGCGAAGGGCGCGGCGCGCTGCTGTACCATGAAAAACAGGTTCGAGACGCTGACAGCGGCCTGCTGCTGGCAACCTGCCGCGGCACCACCTTTCTGCGCGGCGATGGCGGCTTCGGAGGGCCGGATGGTCCGGTCCGGCAGCCGCACATGCTGCCCGAAACCGCGCCCGATCATGTGATCGAAACACCAACCCGGCCCGAGCAGGCGCTTCATTACCGATGGAACGCCGACCCCAACCCGTTGCACCTCGACCCGCGCTTCGCAGGCAGGGCCGGGTTCGAACGGCCGATCCTGCACGGGCTTTGCACGTTCGGCTTTGCCGCGCACGCGCTGCTTGCGGTGATGTGCGATTATGATGCGGGCCTGTTCGGCTCGATGGATGGGCGGTTCACCGCCTTTGTCTATCCCGGCGAGACGCTGCGAACCGAAATCTGGAACGATGGCTCCTTCCGTACCCGCGTGGTCGAGCGCGACCAGACCGCCATCGGGAACGGTCGTTTCAGATTGAGGATGCAGGGATGAGTGTGACCACCGAGCGGCAAGAGAATGGGCTGCTTGTCATCACGCTGAACGAGCCGGACAGACGTAACCCGGTGAGTCATGCCAGCCGAAAGGTGCTTGTCGCTGCGCTTTCCGAGGCGTCCTCCGATGACGGCGTGCGGGCGGTGGTGCTGACCGGCGCCGGCCGGCATTTTTCGGCCGGTGGCGACATTCGTGACCAGGCAAAACGTAGCATCGCCGCCCATCGGGCACGCTTTGCGGTGGTCTCCGACATGGTCACCCGTATGGTGCGCTTTCCCAAGCCGCTGGTGGCGGCCGTCGAAGGCTGGGCGGCGGGCGGTGGCTTTGCCCTGGCGCTGGCCTGCCCAACCGTGGTCGCGTCGCGTCAAGCACGCTTTGTCGCCAGCTTCACCAAGATCGGCCTGATCCCCGATATGGGCTTGCTTAGCACGCTGCCGGCGCGTGTCGGCCGCGCCAAAGCGCGTCAACTGGTGCTCACAAACCGCGCGGTTGAAGGGCCGCAAGCCTATGAACTGGGGATCGTTGACGTGCTTGCCGATGCCGGGACCGCTTTGGAAACGGCAAAGGCGCAGGCCAGCGAGGAAGCGGACGGTGCGCCGCTTCCGCGCCAGTTCATCAATGATTGGTTCGCGCGTGATCTCGATGCGGCACTCGAATACGAACAGTCGATCCAGCCGCTGCTTCTGAACAGCGAAGACGCCGCCGAAGGGCGTGTCGCCTTTGCCGAGAAAAGGCCACCTGTCTTCAGGGGGGGCTGATGCCCTCGGGGCAGCAGGTCGGTCCGGCCTCGCGAGCCGAAGACCGCCATCTTGGCAAAGCGGTGCGCCGTTACCTGATGTGCGTGGTGGCCGGCGCGGCTCTTGTCCTTGTGTTCATCCCGTCACAGGTGGCGACGGTTCTGGGGGCCGTGGCTCTGGCCGTCTATCTGGCGCTGTCATGCAGGCAGTTCGGCATCGGCACATGGGTGCCGGTGCTGCTATCGCTTGCGGTGTTGGTGATGGCACTGGTGTCCGAGGTCCCCGCTGCGCTGTTCTGGCAAGCGATAGACCGGATGCTCTTCCTTTCGGCGTTGATCGCCATACTGGGGACATTGCGCGCCGCTGCCGCCCAGGCCCGCGAGGTTGACCAGGCCGGACTTTACCTGACCAGACAACCCACCTCGCGCCGCTATCTGGCGATGACCTTCGGTGGCCAATTGTTTGGCGTCCTCATCAATTTCGGCGGGTTGGCGGTGTTGCTTGACGTGGCAAAGAGGGCGTCCCAAACCGAGCAAACGCTCCGCTTGCCGCCGGAAGCACGCGAAGCGCGGCTCAAACGCATGACGTTGGCGGTCATCCGGGGGTTTTCGCTCATCGCGCTCTGGTCGCCCTTCGGATTTGCCACAAATGCCATTCTCCTGGCGATACCGACCCTGGCATACACCGATTTCGGCCCGATCGGTTTTGCCATGTCTTTCCTGCTCGTGGCGATCGGCTGGGGTCTCGACCGGTGGGAAGGAGGCCGCTTCCGTCGCATGGGCCTGCCATCTCCCAGACCTCCTCCCGGGAGTTGGATCGGCGCAGTGGTGATGCTGGCCCATGTGATTGCGCTCGGCGCTTGCGTGTTCGTGCTCCAAGACGTGACCGCGCTGAGCTTTCAGCAGGCCCTCATTGTAGTCGTACCTTGCTATGCGATCTTCTGGTCCGCTGTCGCAGCGCGAGATGATCCGGGGGGATCGTCAGGCGGGGTCGTGCGCGCGGCGCGCGCAACGGTCACGCGCCTGTCCGAACTGGGCCCCGAAGTCGGCGTCTTTGCATCGGCCGGCTTCCTGCCGGTTCTCATGATAGCGCTGGTTCCCGTCGACGACCTGGGTGTGGCAATTGCCGAACTCAATCTGGCACCGCAGTTGCTGGCCCCGTGTCTTGGCCTCTGTGTGGTGGCGTTTGCGATGGTCGGCATGAACCCGATCATCACCGCCTCGCTGCTTGGAGCCGCCGTCAGCCAGATGGCGCTGCCGGGGTTGAGTGAAGCGGCCATCGCCTTGGCGATCATGGGAGGCTGGGCGGCGGCGATCGGGCTCTCGCCGTTCATAACGACGATTGGCATTTCGTCTTCGATTGTCGGACGTTCACCGGTGCGGATCGGGTTGGTCTGGAACGGGGTTTACGGGCTTTTGAGCCTCACGGCCTGCTTTGTCGTTTTGGAGGGGCTGATGGCGGCGGGCATCATCTAGAGCATGATCCCGAAGAGTTGCAGACTTTTCGGACAAGATCATGCGGCAAAACAAAGAGAAATAGAGCGCGATCGA